>NZ_JAECVT010000003.1:0-536941 GCF_016055175.1 Thermoactinomyces sp. CICC 10735
ACTTCTCCCGGTGATTGCAACTTGACAAGCGACGTGTGAAGATTCTCGTCAAACGAGCTTCTTCAACCTCGTCTTGCTTCTTCCATATCTCATTTTCAAAGTGCGTCGTTTTTTCATTGTTTCCATCGCCTCGCGGCGACAAGAAATAATTTAACACAAATCGACAAATTGCGCAAGACATTTTTTTAAAAAATTTTATGTTTCCTATTCCTGCTTTTGCAAATAACGCTTATCCTTCAGGAAAAAACGCCAAAAAATCAAGAATCCCGGCAAGAGCAGGGCAATCCCCGCACCAAGGATTTTAAGCAGGGAATAGAAGGTGTTAATGTTGGTAAATGCTTCTCCGACCGTCAAGTAGGGATAGACAATATACGGAAGATGGGCAATTCCGTAAGCAAACGTGGCAAACGCATATTGTAAAAATATAAAAATGATCGCCACCCGGATCCGCCGGCCTCCCCGCCATAAAAAAAGGTACCCGATCAAGAAACAAACCATGGATAACAAAAACAGTTTCAACTGTCCGCTAAGCCTATGCAACAACCATTCCGCTTCCGGTTCCAAAAAAACGAGCGTCAAAACCGCCGCTGCGATGGCCACCGGCCCGAGCCAGACGGCTTGCTTCCGGTACATCGCATAAGCCTCCGTATCATTGGCTTCCCTCGAATAATCCGCGAGAAACAAAGCAGACAAAAACAATTCCGACGCAAGCCCGAACAACATGTACAAATAAACAGAAGGACTGGTTAACCACTTATCAAACAACATCATGATCTGTCCCCCGGTTTCCCGGATAAAGCCGCCTTCCGTCACCGGCAACGCGCTGATCAAAAGCGCCGGGACAAACAAGCCCGTCATACCCGAAACAATACGGAGTCCTTTGGCTGACCCCCCGGCCGAATAAGACAACACCAAAAAAGAACTGCGCAAGGTGATCAGCAACAAAATGATGCTGACCGGAACCAACAGCACCGTTCCCAGCATATAAGCCGCTTTCGGGAAAAAGCCCACCATGGACACCACCAACAACACCAAAATCGTATTGGTCACCTCCCAAGTGGGAGACAAAAACCGGTTGGCTACTTGTCCAGCTTTGGATCGTTTTTGATTGTAAATCATCGCCCAAAAGCTGGCTCCAAAATCGATGGATCCGGCCATGCTGTAGACGTAGACAAGCATCCATATCAACAAAATGGCAATCGACGGTTCAATAGTTTGCTCCATAGGAATACCCCTTTTGTCTCATTTGTTCCAGATCTTCTTCGAGGGGATGACGCCGGAAATAGGAGATCATCACTTTGACCAACATCAAACTCAACAACCCGTATACCACGGCAAACAGGACATACAGGAAACCGAGGTTCCCGGCTTTGGTTGCCGCTTCCGCCGTTAGTTGCACCCCGTAAATCGTCCAGGGCTGACGTCCGCTGCAACTGAAAATCCAGCCAAATTCGATCCCCAGCATGGATAAGGGCCCGGATGCAACCAGTAACCACAACAGCCAGCGGGGCAGATTTTTCTCCTTTGCATCCCGTTGTTTCCACCAAAAATAAAGGGCCAAAGCGGAAAGAGCCAACAAGAGGACACCGATTCCCACCATGATGTTAAACAAAGTGTGCACATAGGCCGGCGGCCAGGTTTCCTCCGGAAATTCCTCCAAGCCTTTGACTTCCGTGTCAAACCGGTCTCCTGCCAAAAAGCTGAGCATGTAGGGGATTTCAATCCCGTTTCTCACTTCTCTTTTTTCTTGATCCACCACACCGCCGATGATCAGTGGGGCATAACGCCGGGTTTCAAACAATCCCTCTGAAGCGGCGAGTTTTTCCGGATTATATTGATGCAAATTTTGGGCAGATCCGTGTCCGGAAACTGCCGTCAAAAACGACATGGCAAACGCTGCAATCAACGAGAAAAACAAAGCTTTTTGATGAACGGGGCGTTCGGCGGCCTTTCCCTTCAACAAGCGGTAACTGGCCATAGACACGATCACAAATGCTCCGGTCATGAGCGCACTGACCACCACATGATAAGCGGTGTTTCCAAAGCTCGGATTAAAAAAAGCTTTCCATGGATCCACATTGTAGACCGTCCCGTCCGGTTTCATGTCAAACCCCGCAGGAGTATTCATCCAAGTGTTTGCCGATGTGATCAAAATTCCGGAAGCCGCGGCGCCAAAAGCCACTAAAAACACGGAAATCACCCGCCACAAAGGGGCCAGGCGGTCAGCAGCGTAAACATAAATGGATAAGGCGAGTGCTTCCAAAAAGAATGCATAGATTTCAATCTGAAACGGAACCGAGATCACTTGACCGACAATTTTCATAAATCCCGGCCACAACAGCGAAAGCTGGACAGCCACAATGGTCCCGCTCGGAATGGCCACTCCCAAAAGCAGTGCCACTGACTTGGTCCACCGCTTAGCCATGACCGCGTAGTGAAGATCTTTTCTTTTGTAAAAGAGCCATTCGCTTACAAAAACCATCGCCGACAAACCGATTCCCAACGTGGCGTAGATGATGTGAAAAGCCAAAGAAGTCCCAAAAAAGATTCGGGCCATGGTGACCTGATCCATACAAATCCTCCTCGTCTCACGGTCTTTTCTTAGTTTGATAGGATCAGGAAATTTTATGCAAAAAAGGAAGACTTACTTTGTAAGCCTTCCATCATCAAAACCTGTTTTGTCAAATGAGTTCCCGCAACAACTTTCCGGGATCCCGGGTATATTCGCCCAAAGTTTGTGTAAAACGGATGGCATCGGCTCCGTCCAACACCCGGTGATCGAAACTGAGCGAGACGTTCATCCGCCATCCGACGGTTAGCTGGTGATGTTCCACGACCGGTTTTTCCCCGATCCGGTGCAAGGCAAGTATGGCCACCTCCGGGGGCTGGATGATCGGGGTCGCCCATTCTCCCCCCAAAGCCCCGGCATTGCTGATGGTAAAAGTGCTTCCCTTCATTTGATCCAGCGAAAGCTTCCCTTCTCTTGCCAGTTGGGTCAATCTTCCGATTTCTTCCGCCAGCTGGTCGATGCTTTTTTGCTCGGCCTGTTGAATCACCGGAACGACGAGTCCTCCCGGGGCATCCACCGCCATCCCCAGCGAAATGGACGAAAACTGCCGGATGCGCTGATTTTCCTCATCATAATGGGCATTAAACCGGGGATGGTGTTTCAATGTCACGGCGACTAATTTTGCCAAAACGGCCATATAAGTTAATTTGGGCAACGACGGATCATTGGCCGACGCTTGTTTTTGTTGTTCGTACCACCGGACCAAACCATCTGCCGACAATTCATCAAAATGGGTCGCATGCGGCTTGCGGGTCACCGAATAAAGCAGCCGGTCCCCGATCACCCGCCGCGTCGGTGACAAATCTTCCTCCACCACTTCCTGAGTGGGAACTTCCACTTTCGGAGGGAGGATACCGGATACCGGCCTCTCCTTGTTCCGGTTCACATGGCGGAGGACATCTTCTTTGGTGACCCGCCCATGTTCCCCCGTTCCCTTGATTTCATTGATATCCACTCCGTGTTCCCTGGCCAGACGCCGCGTGGAGGGGGTTGCCAAAACTCTTTTTTTCTTTTTCTTCTGCGGGGCCACCGGGCGGGCAACGGTTTCGTCTTCTTCCAGTTCATACAAAACTTCCCCAACGGGTACCACTTGCCCTTCGGTCCATTTCAACCGCATGATTTTTCCGCCGGCAGGCGCGGGCAATTCCACGACTGCTTTATCGGTCTGCACTTCCAAAACCGGTTGATTTTCTTCGATTTTCTCTCCTTCTTTCACCAGCCAGCGGATGATTTCGGCTTCCGTCACCCCTTCGCCGATATCCGGCAAACAAAATTTCACTGCCACTTCTTCTCTCCCCCCTCAATAAGAAACGACCTGGCGAATCGCTTGATACACCCGTTTCACATCCGGGCGGAAATCATCTTCCAATGCATACATCGGCACCGGCACGTCATAACCGGTCACCCGGGTCACCGGGGCTTCCAGGTACAGAAAAGCTTGTTCATTGATCAGTGCCGTCAACTCCGCTCCAACCCCGGCGGTTCGGGGGGCTTCATGGACAATGACGACCCGCCCCGTTTTTTTGACAGAGTGAATAATCGTCTCTTCATCCAATGGCGACAAGGAACGCAAATCAATCAAATCACAGGAGATTCCTTCTTTTTTTCCTGCTTCTGCCGCTTTTTTCGCCACCGGCACCATGGTTCCCCATGCAATCAGGGTGACATCTTCCCCGTCCGTCACTTTCCGCGCTTGGCCGATCGGAACCTCATACCACCCTTCGGGAACTTCTTCTTTCACCGAACGGTACAACTGCATCGGTTCCAAAAACAAAACCGGATCCGGATCTTGAATGGCGGCAAGCAAAAGCCCTTTGGCGTCTTTCGGAGTTGAAGGGGCCAAGACTTTCAATCCGGGAATGTGGACAAATAAGCTTTCCGTGGAATCAGAGTGCAATTCGGGCGCCCGGATCCCCCCGCCATACGGAACGCGCACGACCATGGAAGCCGGATACCTTCCTTGTGTCCTTGTCCGCAAGCGCGCGGCATGCGTCACCAGCTGTTCCATCGCCGGATAAATAAAACCCATGAATTGCACTTCCGCCACCGGACGAAACCCGCCTACAGCCAGTCCGATGGAGGAACCGATGATGCCCGCTTCCGCAAGCGGGGTGTCCATCACCCTCTCCTCTCCGAACAATTCCCACAATCCTTCCGTCGCTCGGAAAACCCCTCCGTTTTTCCCGATATCTTCCCCTAGCAAAATCACCCGCGGGTCGGTCTCCAATGCCACCTTCAGCGCATCGCATATGGCTTGCACCATGGTTTTTGGTTTCATCGACGATAATCCCTCTCTTCCAAAAGCTCCAGTTTTTGTCTCTTTTCATTTGCGGATAAGGTTTCATATACATGCGCAAACATATGCCCGGGAGGGACCGGCTCTTCTTTTTCCGCCCGGGAAATGGCTTGATCCATTTTCTCTTTGCAGGTTTCTTCCCACGTTTTCTCCTCTTCGTCCGTCAACAACCCTTCCTTTTT
This sequence comes from Thermoactinomyces sp. CICC 10735, assembly GCF_016055175.1. NCBI lineage: Bacteria > Bacillati > Bacillota > Bacilli > Caryophanales > Thermoactinomycetaceae > Thermoactinomyces > Thermoactinomyces sp. CICC 10735. The sequence goes on from NZ_JAECVT010000003.1 coordinate 5,048, forward strand.
CAACAGGCGGGTATATCTCAGCAAAGGATCTTTTTCGTTCACCCATTCTTCCACTTCTTCCGGCGGGCGGTAACGCGTGGCATCATCGGCCGTGGTGTGCGGACCGAAGCGGTAAGTCACGGCTTCGATCAAGGTCGGTCCTTCCCCGGCACGGGCACGCGCGACGGCTTTAGACATCACATCATACACGGCCAAAACGTCATTTCCATCGACGCGGATTCCCGGAAAGTTATACGCTTTCGCCTTTTCGGCCACCGTCTTTGACGCCGACTGGCGCGAAAACGGCACACTGATGGCATAGCCGTTATTTTGGCAGAAAAAAATCACCGGGATGTTGAAAACCCCTGCAAAATTGCAAGCTTCGTGAAAATCCCCTTCGGATGTGGCCCCGTCCCCAAAGTAACAGACCGCGATGCTGTCCTCTTTTTTCAATTTCGATGCCCAGGCCGTTCCGACTGCATGCGGAAGATGGGTGGCAATCGGCACGGAAGGAGGCAATAAGCGAATTTCTTCCGGGGCTTTGCATCCTTCGACCCTGCCCATCCAATAAAGCAAGATTTGAGACAACGGCATTCCGGCAATCATCGCCACCCCGTGTTCCCGGTAACTCGGAAAAATCCAATCTTTTTTTTGCAAGGCCAAGGAACTTCCGACCTGCGCCGCTTCCTGTCCTTCCAAAGGGGCATAGGTTCCGATTCTCCCTTGCCGTTGCAAGAAAACCGACCGCCGGTCAAAATGGCGGACGAAGGCCATCCACCGGTAAAAGTCTTTTTTCTTTTCCACACTCAACCGGTTCCAGATTTCCTTTCCCGATTCCGTCAAATGGCCATCCGGGGAAAGATGGCAGACTTCATCCTTGGTCATCAGTTCCATCAATGGTTTTTACCTCCTTGCGCTGTTGCGGGAATCCTCCAACAAAATCCGGCGAATATCGGTTAACTTTTTCAAACGCTCCATCACGATCCGGTCCGCCGCTTCACAAGTGGGAATATTCTCATTTTTCGCCCGGTGGAAAATATCCAGGACCATGTCATAAATCGCTTCGGTTTTGGCAAGCACTCTCTCTTCATGGAAGCCTTCCAGCTCATCAGCCACTTGAATCAGCCCTCCGGCATTCACCAGATAATCGGGCGCATACCAAATGCTTCGTTTTTGAAGCAAAGCCCCATGCCTGTCTTCCACCAGTTGGTTGTTGGCGGATCCGACAATGGCCAGGCAACGAAACTCGTCAATGGTGTCATCATTGACCACGCCGCCTTTGGCGCAAGGCGAGAAAATATCGCAACTCTCCTTGTGAATCCGGTTCACATCCACCACTTGGACCTTGTCGCCATACTTTTCTTTCAGCTGTTCGCATCGCACCGAATCGATATCGGCAATTTTGCAGTAAGCCCCCGCTTCGACCAAAAGCTGCAACAAGCGCTCTCCCACCTTGCCGACTCCCTGGATGGCAACCACACGCCCTTTCAGCTGATCCGTCCCCCATAAAAACCGGGCGGTTGCCCGCATTCCATGAAACACCCCGAGCGCGGTGGGAATGGATGTGTCCCCGCTTCCGCCGTACGATTTCGGCAATCCGGCAAAAGATTTCGATTCCCTGGCGGCATGGACAAAATCTTCCGGGTTGGTTCCCATGTCGGTTCCGGTATAGAAACGGCCGTTTAACCCGCCCACAAAACGGCCGATCACGCGAAACAACTCCGGCGACTTATCTTTTTTCGGGTCTCCAATAATGACCATTTTTCCCCCGCCAAAGTCCACATCTGCCAGACTGCATTTATAGGTCATGCCTTTGGACAACCGCAAAACATCCTCCAGGGCTTCGTCCGTCGAAGCATACGGAATCATGCGGCATCCGCCCAAAGCCGGTCCCGCGGTTGTATTATGCAAGGCGATGATCGCTTTGAGACCGGTTTGCGGATGACGGCAAAAAATGACCTGCTCATGGCCATAGCGGTCCATCATTTCAAACACGTCGCGCATCTTCGCTTCCTCCAGCAAAGCTCCCCGCATTTGTTCATTGATTTTCATGCTTCCCATTCTTATCATCTCCACTTTGAACAAGTTGACTGACAAGCCTGAAAATCTCTCAATTCATCATATGCCCAAAACCGGAAGTGTGATCTTATTCCCCCCGAAACTCCGGTTTTCTTTTTTCCAAAAACGCCCGCATACCCTCGCTTTGGTCTTCTGAGGAAAAGAGCAGAAAAAAAGCATTTTGTTCCAAATTCAATCCGTGTTCCAAAGGAAGTTCCTGCGCCTTTAAAACCGCTTGTTTGGCCAGCCGGACTGCAACAGGCGGCTTTTCCGCAATCTCTTTTGCAAGGGACAGCGCCTCTTTTTCCAAATCCTCCGCGGGAACCACACGATTGATCAATCTCCACTGCAGGGCTTCTTCTGCCGAAATGCTTTTTCCGGTCAAAATCATTTCCATCGCTTTTTTTGTTCCGACTGCTTTGGTCAGGCGCTGGGTTCCCCCGGCTCCGGGGATCACTCCCAATAAAATTTCAGGTTGTCCAAATTGAGCCGTGTCGGAAGCAATGATCATATCACAGCACATCGCCAGTTCATTGCCCCCGCCCAAAGCATAACCGTTGACAGCCGCAATCAAAGGTTTGGAGATTTTGCGGATCCGTTCCCAATCCCGGAAAAATTGTTTCATCACAAAGTCGACCGGCTTGGTTTCAGACAACTCATTAATGTCGGCTCCCGCCGCGAAAGCCCTTTCACTCCCGGTCAAAACAATCACCCGGATCGCTTCGTCCCGGTCCAGCGCTTCCAATTCATCGGCCAGTTTTTTCATCAGGCCGGAGTTTAAGGCATTGAGTGACTTCGGGCGATTCAGCGTTATTTTTGCGATCGGCTCCATCCTGTCCAGCAACAGCATTTGCTGATCCATTGGAATATTCCCCCTTGTAAAGAAAGCGATTTCATTTTTCGAAAAATTATTTATTTATCATATGTTTTCATTTTACCAAACAAGCGATTGTTTGTCAGTCCGTCACGGTGAAGCGGTTGTGAGATAAAGAAGACATGCACCAAAAAAAGCGCCCTTACTCAGGCGCTCCTTTCATCATCACTTTGGATGTTTCCTCCACACATTTTTTGCAAATCATTTTTCCGCGATAGTAGATCACTTCTTCCAGACTCCCGCAAAAAATGCAGTTGGGCTCGTATTTTTTCAGCACAATATATTGATCATCCACAAACACTTCAACACCGTCGCTGGGATGAATATTCAAAAGATCCCTCAGGCCTTTTGGCAATACGATCCTTCCCAGATGATCCACTTTTCTTACGATCCCAGTCCCTTTCATCGAAATCGGCCCCTCTCATTTCTGTTGTAAGCTGGTGGGAGGTGTCAGCTTGCAACCCCAGTTCAACCGGTTTACTCATCCGTCACCATGTTGGACTCTTTTGGACCCGACGTATTTGAATCGGAAGAGGAGTCTGTTTTTTCATCTGCAGGTTTAGCCTTCTGATCCTGATCTTTTGATGGAGATTGGGAATCGGTTTGCTCCGGTTCCTCCTTGTTTGCAGGTTCCTCCTGATCGGTATTAGAAGCCGGATCACGGGTGGAACCCGAAGAAGAGTCATTGCTGGTTTTGTCTGTTTTTTTGGCGGGGGCATCGTCTTTGTGATCCGTTTTGGGTTGATTCTCATCTTTGATGATGCTTTCCCATTCTTCTTCCGATGGCGGCCGATTGAGAATATCGGATACCGGCTTGATGTCTTCAGCCAGTTGCGTTATCGGAATCTCTTCCATCTCTTTGACATCCAGGTTTTTCCCCTCTTTGTTTGCAATCATCCACACGGCATATTTCGCCGGGGACAAACCGGTTTCATCTGCTTTCTTCTTCACCGATTTCGGCATCGTCAGCGTATGAACAAGCAATTCCAGTTTCTCTTCTTTGCTTTCCTCGTCAATCATGGTTTCGATCTCTTGCAACGTTCTCACGCTTGTTTCTTCATCGTTGTAACCGGATAAAACAATTTGGTCTTTCGGATGCAAAAAACCTTGTTGTTTCGCTTCATCCAAAAAATGTTCCACAAATTCGTCCACTTGCTCGTTTTTGTAACTTTTACCGCCAAGCACTTTTAAAGCGGATTTGTTTAAGGGTTTGACCTCGGTGATATGTTTGTTTTTATCCATTCCAATCGCAATGCTGGGATTCACATCCAAATAAATATATCCTTCTGCATGGGCTTCCTTGGAAGGCGAAAATTGGGGAAGAACATAAAACATTCCGATCATCGCTGCCACGCCGGCACTGATCGCCGCGATCCAAGGCTTTCTCTTCCATGCGGAAGAACGATTCACAACCATGGGAAACTCCACTTCTTCTCCCACGGTCAGCTCCATGTTTGTTCTCGGCACACGAACAAACTCGCCATCCGGTGTCATCACAATCCAATGGCGCGGCCGAACTTCCATGATAACTCCTTTCCGCATTCATTCGCCCCCTTTCTTACCCTTACAGACCCAAATAGCTTCGCACAAGGGCTAAATCTTCCGTCATGACAATGGTAAGAGCCGTCAGGTATTTTCTGTGCCGATTCAAAGTTCGGCGATGCATTCCCAAATATGAGGCAATCTCTTTATCCAGCTTTTTTTGGTGCAGGAATTTGTGCAAAAGCTCCTTCTCAGACACCAGCTTTTTCGCCACGTGGAATAAATTTTCGCGTGTATCCCGGTGTTTCGGGCTTTTTTTGACCAATTCATCCAAAGTGATCCCTTGCTTGGCCAACGCTTTTTTAAAAATTTCGATCTCAAGGCGGCGCATTTTGCTCAGTTCTTCGTCCCGGTAACTTTCAAAGGCTTTGGCCACCACTTCCTGGTTTTGGATCTCTTCCTCATTTGGACCGGAAGTCAAAAGGGGCACCGTTTTCTGATGCTTTGCCTCCTGCCGGAAATAATCCACCAACCGCCGATGGATCACTTTGTACGCAAAGGACATGAATGTTGCCTGAAATCCTGAGCTGTAGCCACTGATCGCTTCATCCAAAGCTTTGTAAGCGATCATGTACTCGTCATCCTGCTTAGTGATCACCCTCCTGCAAACACGTGAAGCGATTCTGCGCACATGTGGTTCCAGTTCCCTAAGCAGATCGTCTCGTTTGTCTGGAGAGTGTGTTTCTTGCACCTGAAGCACACGTGTTTCTAAATCTGTTCCCCGGAACATGCAATACCGACACCTCTCCTATGTATTCATTCGCACGGCTTCTCTGTTTTTCTGTCCATTTTATGGATCAGTATCATTGTATCACGGATCATTCCCTCCATTATATAGACAAAAGCGATCATTTTATCAACAACAAAAAACAGAATGAACCAAAAACCGGTTCATTCTGTAATGCAAGCAAATTCGTATCGCTTAAATATATATATATTTTATCATATTTATGAAAATCTTATTTTTCGTTTCCGGCCAACCGGCGAATCGCCTCAACGGTCTCTGTGTTTTCCAGCGAAGACAGATCACCGGTGTCTTCTCCCAAATAGGCGGCCCGGATCACGCGGCGCAAAATTTTTCCATTCCGGGTCTTGGGCAATTCGTCCACCACCCATACCCGCTTTGGTTTTAATGCTTTTCCCATTTTGCGGGCCACAAACCGGATCAGCTCCTCTTCCAACCCTTCGGTTGTCCCGCCTTTTAAGACGACAAAGCAGACGGCACTCTCCCCTTTTTCCGCATCCGGAATCCCGATGGTTGCCGCTTCCGCCACCAAGGGATGATTGACCAGAACCGATTCCATCTCTGCCGGCCCCAACCGTTTTCCAGCGATTTTCAGCGTGTCATCCGAACGTCCGGTGATAAACCAGTTGTTTTCCTCATCGATATACACCCAGTCCCCGTGCAACCATACATTCGGCCAGCGGCTCCAATAAGCTTGTTCATACCGCCGGTCATCCTGCCAGAAGCTTCGCGTCATGCCGACCCATGGCTGACGCAAAACCAGCTCCCCCACTTGCCCGCGGACCGGGCGGCCCGAATCATCAAACACTTCGGCATCCATTCCCAAAATGGGACCGGCAAACCCGCACGGAACAATGGGCTTGAAAAAATGATTGCCTAAAATGCCGCCGGAGATTTCAGTCCCGCCGGAATAATTGAAAATGGGCACTTTCTTTTTGCCGACTTGTTCAAACAGCCAATGCCACGGCTCCGGATTCCAAGGCTCCCCCGTGGAACCGAAAACGCGCAGGCTGCTTAAATCCCATTTTTCATGCCACTGGTCCCCGTGCTTCATCAACGCCCGGATCAAGGTCGGGGAGATTCCCAAGTGAGTGACCCCGTTTTTTTCGACCAACTGCCACAAACGGTCCGGTGCCGGGTAATCCGGCGTTCCCTCATAAACAATCATGGTGCTTCCCATCATCAAAGCACCGAACACCATCCAGGGGCCCATCATCCACCCCATGTCCGTCACCCAAAACAACACATCCCCCGGTCCCACATCAAACATGTATCCCGCATCAAAAGCCGCTTTCACCGGAAACCCCGCATGCACATGGACCGTTCCCTTCGGTTTGCCGGTGGTCCCGGAAGTATAAATGATCATCACGGGATCATCCGCCGCCGTGGGATGGGGTGACAGCGCTTTCAAATCCGTCCGCAACCGGTCCCAATCCACATCCCTGTCCCTTGCCGGGCACTCCCGGTTGGCCCGCCGCACCACAATCACTTTCTCGACAGATGGCGATTGATCCGCGGCCAGATCGGCTTCCTCTTTCATCCGGACCAATTTTCCCCGCCGGTAGAACCCGTCCGCCGTGATCAGCCATTTGGCCTCGCATCCTTGAATCCGGGTGGCCACCGCATCGGCGCCGTATCCGGAAAAACACGGGATGAAAATCGCACCAATCCTGGCGACCGCCAACATGGCAATCACATTTTCCGCAATCATGGGCAGGTATATGGCAACCCGGTCTCCCGGCTTCACACCCAGCTTTTGCAACCCTCCTGCAATCCGGTTCACTTCCAGCCATAAATCCCGGTACGAATATTTCCGGCACTCCCCGTTATCGCCTTCCCAGATCAACGCAATCCGGTGACGGGACGATGGATCATCGACAAACCGGTCCAAGCAATTTTCCGAAATATTGAGTTTCCCGCCAACAAACCAGCGGGTCCATAAAATGCCGTCACTCATGTCCATCACTTGACGATACGGAACCTGCCATCTCAACTGCATATCTTTGACCGCTTCATCCCAAAACCAGGCAATATTTTTCACACTGTCCCGGTAAAAAGCGTCATAATCCTGATAACCCAGCCGGTTCATCCATTGATAAAGACGGGTTTTTTTCATCTGTCCGGGGGTTGGAACCCAGGCCGGTTCATGACTCATCGCCCATATCACTCCTATCTCAAATAAAATGACTCATCATTATTTTAAATGTATTTAAAAGATTAAGCAAAATAGATATACGCATAAAAAAGGGCTTTCTGCTTTTAGCACAGAAAGCCCGCCCGGGTTCCGTCAAAAAATCAGATGAGCCATCAAGGCGATGATGGGCAACGTCAGCAACGTACGCTGCAGGAACAAAATCACCAGATCTTTAAAATCAACGGGGACTTTGGAACCCAACAACAGCCCGCCCACTTCGGACATGTAAATCAATTGGGTCACCGAGAGACAGGCAATGACAAACCGGGTCAATTCGCTTTCAATCGCTCCGCTTGCAATCACGGAAGGAAGAAACATGTCCGCAAAGCCGACCACAACCGTTTGGGCCGCTTCGTGTGCTTCCGGGATGTTCAACAAGGATAAAATCGGGACAAACGGCAATCCCAGCCATTTAAACAACGGGGTATATTCCGCGATAATCACTGCGGTGGTTCCAAAAGCCATCACAACCGGCAAGACGCCCAGCCACATATCGAAGATGTTTTTGGATCCGTTTTGAAAAACTTTTTTAAACTGCATGCTGCGCGCACGTTCCACGGCTTGGTGCAAACCCCATTGCCACACGGAAAAGCCTTCCGGAAACGTTTCATTCAGGTTCCCTTTCAACCCGTCATAATACGTATCCTCTTTCCGGGACAACGGAGGGATCCGCGGCAAAACAATCGCCGCCACCAACCCGGATAAGGAAATGGTTAAATAATAAGGCCCGAACAAATGTCCCAATCCGATCTGTTCCAAAACGACAATGGTAAAAGTGATGGACACCACGGAAAACGTCGTTCCGATAACGGCCGCCTCCCGCTTGGTATAAAAGCCGTCTTCATATTGCTTGTTGGTAAGCAAAACCCCGATCGTTCCATCCCCCAGCCAGGATGCCAGACAGTCAATGGAAGCCCGTCCGGGAAGTTTGAATAACGGACGCATCAACCGTGTCAACAACGTTCCGGTCATTTCCAGCAATCCAAAATCCATCAAAAAAGGCATGAAAAGTCCGGCAAAAATAAACACTGTACACAATACGGGAATCAGGTCATACAGCAACAAACCGCCTGTATTTTCCGACCAAACCCAATCCGGTCCCCACTGAAACAGCGTCAGCACGGCCAATACCGCTCCCAAAGCACGGGTGACCGCCCAAAAAACCGACACGTGAAACAAACTTTTTAAAAAGGGGCGATCCATGATCCAAGTTGGTTTTATAAAAGATCCAATGAGCGTGAGCACTGCAGAAACCAAGATCAGGACCGTTGCCAAAGCCGGGAGGACATCCGCCAGCAACTCCTGCAACCATTTGGCCAGCATGGCAACAGGAATGGTCATTTCCCCCCCGATGGAGATCGGAATCATAAATAAGATAATACCGATGATAGATGGGATGATAAATTTCAAATAGCTCGTCACCGGGCGCGTCCCTTTCTGAACATTTTCCATATCGACTGGATCACCTCAATATTTGCGTATAGATAAAACATAGATACATAAATCTTATAATTATTTTATAAAAAAGAAAAGATATATTTTTCCGACCAATTTGATCCATATGAATTGTTTATACAGATAAAAAACAGATATAAATGGATAACAATATTATTTTTTCAATAACACAGTATAAATATACAAAAATACGATATAAATAATCAATAGGAAAATATAGCAAAAATAAGGTATAGTAGTATTAAACGACTTTCATCCAAAAGGGGACTATACAAGTATGATCAAGCGGACCATCAAAAAAGAAGTACTTGACAGCAAACATCTCGATGAAACAAAAGAAATACTGATTTTTCTTCCCGAAGAAGAGCCATCATCCGTCCGGGAATATCCGCTGGTCCTTCTTCATGACGGGCCTGATTACTTCAACTTGGGACGCGTGGTGACTCAGGCCACCCAAATGATTGCAAACGGGGAGCTCCAACCCTTTGCCATGGCAGCCATTCCGGTGGACAAAAAGAAACGGATCTCCCAATACTCCCCTGTTGGAAAACAACAATCCGGACATATCCAAATGGTGATGGAAGAACTCCTCCCTTTGCTCCGTGATAAATATCCCGTCTCCCGGGAAAAAGAAAAGTTGGCGATCGGCGGTTCATCACTGGGTGGAACGGTTTCGTTGCACATTGCCTTGCAACATCCGGAACAGGTGGTCAATGTCTTTGCCCAGTCGGGGGCCTTTTTGGAAGAAACCTGTGAAGAAATCCTGCAGCAAGACACGCTTTCCCATTTGCGCATCTATCAATCGGTCGGAACCTCTGAAACGAAAGTTCCCACCCATATGGGGGATCTGGACCTCTTGGCCCGCAACCGGGAAGTCCATCGTTATTTAAAGGAAAAAGAAGCCCGGGTGCAATATGCTGAAAAAGACGGAGATCACACCTGGGGGTTCTGGCAACGGGATCTCCCGGATGTCTTAAAAACCTTTTTTTCTTCCTGAATCATAAAAACAGCCATCCGTGTGCCTCACAGATGGCTGTTTTTTTATGGGATGCTTCCATTCATTTTCACTGTCTTGCTTCAAATACTGCTTCCGCAACTGCTCCCGCCCGAAGAGTCGCTGCCTGTGCCACTTCCCGGATCACTCCCCGAATTCGATCCTGTGTCACCGGCTCCGCCGCCTTCCCAAAGATACTCCGTGCCGGAGGATTCGGGATAATAGCCTGTTCGTTTTTTGGCGTAAACGACGGAACCATGATCGTCTTCCAATGATTTTTTACAGAGCTCATGGTATTTTTCGCCGAATGCATCGGCATGGTTTAACGAAAGGAAAATCGCGCCAAGAACCGGATCGCCCTCTTTGAACGGCCCGGAATCTTTTTTGAAATGGCGGCGGAATTCTTTGATGGAGGTTCCTTGATTCACCACATGCTTTTCGACTTCTTCCCGTTTTCGTTTCAAAAGCCGGATCATGTTTTCAATGACACGGGCTGCCGGTTCCAAATTTTTAACAGTGTGTGGATTAAAGTATTGATCCTTTAATTCCAGATCCGAGCAGCGCTTAAAGTCATCCAAAAGTGCTTTGGAAAGCGGTTGTTGAAAAAAAGCTCCCCATGTATGGCGGCTGTACGGGGTCGGGCGAAACAAAAGCAAATACACCAAATCAAAAAAACTTCTCTCGCTTTCACTCACCGTTTGCCCCGGCACATTGGGCTCATGATGCAAAGTCGTCCCCAGGAAACGGTTGGAAAATTCCTCGTATTCTCTGGTGAACATCAGCATTTCATGCCAAATCTCATCGACTTCATGGCTGTACATCGGCGCTTTTTTCAGGATGGCTGTCATGATTAAGTATCGTTTCCACTCAAAAAAGCGGTTTTCCCATTCGGTCAAACTGATTTTATATTCACGGATCACGCGTTCTTTAACCCGTTCCACATAACTTTCTTGAAGTGAATGTTCCAAATGTTGTACCAGTGCTTGAACGTCCTCCTCAAGTTCCTGCCGGGGCTGGACCCCGAGATTTTCAAGCACATAACTCTTTTTATGGTTTACTTTTTTCGCCGAGCGATACAAGACATTCACAATGATCGACGTGATGATAAACAAAGCCACCAAAAAAAAGGCGATCAATTCCATTCCTTCACCATCCTTTCACTTTTATTTTAATGAAAATAACCCCTGCCGCCTATGTACATATAAAAAAACTCCCCTATCTTTCACACAGGGGAGATTTTGTGAATTTAATCCACAAAACGGTCATAAGCATCCGTCAGGTTTTTGGCGATTTCCTCAAGCGGAACATTTTCAATGTCGTGGCGATGCACCATGTGCACCAGTTTCCCGTCTTTTAACAAGGCAAAAGATGGTGAAGACGGGGGCATTCCTTCAAAATATGAACGGGCCCGTTCCGTGGCTTCCCGGTCTTGTCCGGCAAAAACGGTATACAAGTGATCCGGAACTTTGTCATGTTTCAAAGAAAGCGCCACTGCCGGGCGGGCCAAACCGGCTGCACAACCGCAAACCGAGTTCACCGCCACCAAGGTGGTTCCTTTGGCTCCTTCCCCCTGCAGAGCTTCATCCACTTCTTCCGGAGTGCGGAGCTCTTTGAAACCGACACCGGTCAATTCATCACGCATATGTTGAACCATCTGCTGCATTTGCAGAATATAGAAGTTTTCACTCATTTCCAACCCTCCTCCCCACTATTCTATCCCAATCGGGAAACAGAGAAAAGAAACATTTACCGATTGTCCACTTTTTCGGGATACAGGTCATGCAGCGCCAAACGCTGTTCGGCGATTTTTTCCCACCGGGTTCCCGGTTTTCCATAGTTCACATAAGGATCGATGCTGATCCCGCCTCTGGGCAAAAATTTCCCCCATACTTCGATGTATTTGGGATCCAGCTTCTCAATCAAATCCTTCATGATCGTGACAATGCAGTTTTCGTGAAAATCGCCGTGATTGCGAAAACTGAACAGATACAACTTCAGCGATTTGCTTTCCACCAGTTTTTGATCCGGAACATAGCTGAGATAAATGGTCGCAAAGTCCGGTTGACCGGTAATCGGACATAAACTGGTGAACTCCGGGCAGTTGAACTTCACAAAATAATCCGTCCCCGGATGACGGTTGTCAAACGTCTCCAACAAACCGGGGTTGTATTCGAAATGGTAAGTGGTGTCATTCCCCAACGCTTTCAGGGACAATTCCTCTTTCGACTTGTCGCTCATGACTTTTCCTCCTGTTCATCCACACGTTCAAAACGGGCATAAGCTTCATTGGTCTCTTCAACCTCAACCCATTTGCACCGGGGTTGATTCGATTTTTGCCGGCACAAGCCTTCAATAATCCGGAAAAACACCTCCGCCACTTTCTCGGTGGACGGGGCCACTCCGGTTTGCTCGGGATCAAACTCCGGAAAATCATTTAAGTAGTGGTGGTCATACTTTTTCTCGATGGCATGTTTCACTTGCCGGAAATCGATCAACATATGCTTTTCGTCCAACTCAAACCCTTCCACACAAAAAGTGACCTTATAGTTATGTCCGTGAATTCTTTCACATTTCCCGGCCCCCGGAATGCTGTGGGCGCAGGAAATCCAAAAGTGTTTCACCATCGTGTATTTGCCGCGCATGTTTATCACCTTAATTGTTCAGGGATTTTTTTATAAGCAATGGGATCCGTCGCGTTATTCTCTTTAAAACCTTTCAAGCGGAGCAGGCAGCTGTCGCATTCCCCGCACGCTTCCTCTCCCCCCAGATAACAGGAAGTGGTCAGTTCATAAGGAACGTTCAGCTCAAGCCCTCTTTTGATGGTTTCCGCTTTACTCAAATGAATCAGCGGCGTCCTGATCTCCATTTTTTCGGAAACACCCATTTTGGTCGCCAAATTGACCGTTTCACTGAAAGAACGGATAAATTCGGGGCGGCAGTCGGGATAACCGCTGTAATCCACCGCACTCACCCCGGTATAAATCCGTCTGGCCCCGATCACTTCCGCATAAGCCGATGCCAGTGACAGGAAAATTAAATTGCGGGCAGGAACATACGTATCCGGGATGTCTTCTTCCACTCCCCCGGTCCGGACTTCCATTGTCTGATCCGTCAGGGCACTGCCGCCAATCTCGCCGAGGAAAGAAACGTTTACAATTTTATGCCGGTGGCCCACCCCGTAGTGTTTGGCGATTTTTTTGGCTTGCTCCACTTCCCTGTCATGGCGCTGGTTGTAATAAAAGGTGATCGGATACAGTGCATAACCTTCTTCGCGGGCAATGCCCATGCACGTCGTGCTGTCCAATCCGCCGCTCAACACAATCACCGCTTTTTCTTCCACCCGTTTTCCCTCCTGTCATACCCCGCGCAAGTCGGGATCCCAAATCATTTTGTGCATTTGCAGACTCAATTTCACCTGTGTCAATTGATGCTTCAAGATCAAATCCACCAGTTTTGCCGGTTCCATTGATTCCCACACCGGACTGAACAAGGGAATCCCTTTTTTCATCTTGGTCTGGACGACTTCTTTGGCCACCTTGAAGTCCTCTTCCCCGGCAATCACAAATTTGACCTCGTCGTCATCGTTCAAACAGTCGAAATTCTCATCGATCATCCGCTTGTTTTCGCCGCTTCCCGGCAATTTATAATCCAAAATGAACCGGACTTTTTGTCTTGCCGCTTCATGGTTTTGCCTTAACTCAGCAAACGGCTTCAAATGGATCGCGCCGTTGGTTTCAATGTGAATGTCCTCGATATGGTCAATCTCAGCCAATGCTTCAATCAACCGTTCGGATTTATATCCATGCATCAACGGCTCACCGCCCGTCAGGCAAATGAACCGGTGCGGAAACTTTTTCACTTCCTTTACGATTTCGGAAACCCGTGCAAAATATTCCGGTTTGGAAGGGGCGTAGCTGTAAGGTGTATCACACCAGGTACACCGTAAGTTGCAATTAAACAACCGTACAAACGTGGTGGGAAATCCGGCACGGGTCCCTTCCCCTTCAACGGTTTGAAAAATTTCCACCATCGGAAGTTTGGGATCTTTTATGGATCCGGAATCTTGTTGCAAAGGGGCACCTTCTCTCCTGCAAAAAATATAGACATCACAAAAATTATATTCTACTTTGTCATGCTATCAAAAGCAAACGTTTTCGGGCAAGCGATGCTTTGGTCATCTTTCTGCAACACTCCACTCCACATTGGCTTTTTCCAGACATTCTTTCCAATGATCCGGCAAACGGTCCGTCACCAAAAGATCAATATCTTCCAAACGGCAGACTTGATAAAAAAACTGCTTTCCAAATTTTGTGTGGTCAGCCAGCACAATCACTTGTTCCGAACAGGCAATCATCTGTTTGACAACCTGGCCTTCCTCTTCATCCTTGACAAAAATCCCGTCCTTGGTGATTCCCCCGCCGCCCATCAAACACTTGTTCACCCGGAACTCCTGCAAATGGCGGATGGTCGCGGCTCCATGAATGTACCGGGAATGCGGGTCAAAAACCCCTCCCAACACATGCAGTTTGACCCCCTCTTTGCCGGACAGGATATCCGCAATGTCGATGGAATTGGTTACAACCACGACATTTTGCGCTTCAAGGGCTTGCGCGGCATATTGCACCGTTGTGGACGTATCCATCAAAATATGGTCGCGGGGGTGGATGTTTGCCGCGGCCAGCCGTCCGATCTTTGCTTTGGCTTCGCTTTTCTGTCCCACACGTTTCTTATAACTGTCGACTTCTTTTTCAAGAACCGGCAAAATGGCTCCGCCCCGTGTGCGGATGATGGAATTTTGTTCACTCAATTTCACCAAATCCCTGCGGGCGGTGTCACGGGAAACCCGAAACATCTCGCAAATCTCTTGAACGCTGATCCGGTGATGTTTTTTTAGATGGCGCAAAATCATCATCATTCTTTCTTCCTGATACACCCCTCGTCCCTCCTTTCCGTCCGGCGTTAAGCGATCATAAGCAATTATAAGACATAATACTCGACATCCGCGCCAGTATTGCTTATAATTACTTAAAAAGAAGCTCACAGGATCAGCGGGAATGGAGCGTGACCTTCAGCGGGCGTGATCTTTCCCGTTCTCTACATTTTGTCAGCCCGAGAAACCTCGGGCCTTTTTTGTTCAATCTCCTATCATTTTCCCCATTTTTCCTGCCGCTTCCATCATATACGGGACAAATTGCTCCATCTTGTCCACATTCATCCGGGAAACCGGACCGGACACGGCCAGCGCCGCCACCAATTTTTCCCGGCGGGAAAAGATCGGGACCGCCACTGCGGCTGTTCCGGCTTCCCTTTCTTCGATGCTCACCGCGTAACCGTCTTTCCGGATCTGTTTCAGTTGGTTCAGGTATTCAGACTTTTCCACATGGTCCGGCCATTCGGATTCGGCCAGCACTTTTTGCAACAGCGCCGGCTCCGCAAATGCGACCAGAACTTTACTGGAAGCTCCGACGGTAAGCGGCATCCGGACCCCGACCGGGGCCACCCGGCGAATTGCCTGATTGCTCTCGACAGCCTGAATGCGGATCCGCTCGATGCCGTCATAAACATACAAACTGACGGTCTCATCCAATTCATCCCGCAGCCGCTCCATTTCCGGCAAGAAAAGCACGGCGGGATCCTTGGACCGGTTTAAATGGGCGGAAAGCTCCCAAATCCGGAAACCCAGCTGATATTTTTCGGTATCCGGGTCTCTCTTCACAAATCCTTTGCTCTCCAAGGTGGCAAGCAAACGAAACACCGTGCTTTTGTTCAGCCCCGTGCGTTCGGCGATTTCTGTCATCCCCAGCCTGGTTTCATCCACAAAACACAACAAAATATCCAGTGCACGCTCAGCTGCTCGGACTGTCGATTTTTTTTCTCCACTCAAAATCAAGTCTCTCCCCCGTGTTTCACTCTGTGAAACTCATTTTTCAAATATTATACTCCTCTCTTTTCCATTAGAAAACGGAAATTTTGACAGAAAACAAAGAGATCGGTCTTTTCATGCGTCGTTCCAAAAGAATAAGACGTCTGACTTGTCCGTTTTTTTGCATTTTTTATAAAGAGTCTATACAAGTTTAAAAAAACATTGTATAATGAAGACGAATTTAGAACTTAGTTTCATCTGATGAAACAAGACGTCTCCCTCAGCGTGCCTTATTCCTTGCACTTTTCCCGCTTTTCATTCAGCCACCGCTGATGTGAAAGCTTTTTCATCTTTCTTCAAAGGAGGTTTTCCCATGGCAAAAGACTTATACAATGTGCGCTCCACGTTAAAAGTGGGCAACAAAGAATATGTTTACTATCGTCTGGACAGCTTGGAAGAACAAGGGATCGGAGAAATCTCCCGGTTGCCTTTCTCCATCAAAGTGTTGCTGGAAGCTGCCCTTCGCCAATATGACGGGAAATCGGTCACCCAGGAACATATTGAGCAGTTGGCTTCCTGGACCCAAAACAAGGATAAAAAGGAAATCGGATTTAAACCGGCCCGCATCGTTTTGCAGGACTTTACCGGTGTGCCGGCAGTCGTGGACTTGGCGGCATTGCGCTCTGCCATGAGCCGGGTGGGCGGCGATCCAAAACGGATTAACCCGCTGATTCCGGTTGACCTGGTGATCGACCATTCGGTGATGGTGGATCGTGCCGGAACTGAAGATGCACTGCAATACAACATGGATCTGGAATTCAAACGGAATGAAGAACGCTACCGCCTGCTTCGCTGGGCTGCTGAATCCCTTGACAATTTCCAAGCGGTTCCGCCCGCAACCGGAATTGTCCACCAGGTGAACTTGGAATACCTGGCCCGTGTCGCACAAACCCGTGAAGAAAACGGGGAAACAGTGGTATTCCCGGATTCCCTCGTCGGAACCGACTCCCACACCACCATGATTAACGGACTCGGCGTCGTCGGTTGGGGCGTTGGCGGAATCGAAGCGGAAGCCTGCATGTTGGGGCAACCATTGTACTTCATCACCCCGGATGTCATCGGATTCAAATTGACGGGGCAACTTCCGGAAGGGGCAACCGCTACCGACCTCGCGCTTACGGTCACAGAAATGCTCAGGAAGAAAGGCGTCGTCGGCAAATTTGTCGAGTTCTACGGTCCCGGCTTATCCAACCTGAACCTTGCTGACCGGGCCACAGTGGCAAACATGGCGCCGGAATACGGTGCAACAGTCGGTTTCTTCCCGGTTGACGAAGAATCCTTGAACTACCTCCGCACTACCGGACGGGACGAAAACCTGATTCAACTGGTCAAAGCTTACTATCAGGCACAAGGCTTGTTCCGGACCGATGACACTCCGGATCCGGTATTCACGGACACCATTGAACTGGATCTCAGCACGGTGGTTCCAAGCCTGTCCGGACCGAGACGCCCGCAAGACCGCATTGAACTGAACAAAATGAAAGAAGCTTGGAACGAAACCTTGCGCAAGCCGATTGATGAAAGCGGCTTTGGTCTGACGGAAGAAGAAATCAGCAAATCCGTGCAAGTCACCCGCCAAAATGACCGTTTTGACCTGAAACACGGTTCCGTGGTGATTGCCGCCATCACCAGCTGTACCAACACGTCCAACCCGTCCGTCATGGTGGGAGCCGGTTTGGTGGCGAAAAAAGCCGTCGAAAAAGGTTTAAGTGTACCGGCTTATGTCAAAAGCAGTTTGACACCCGGTTCCAAAGTGGTCACCGAATACCTGGCCCAGGCCAATCTGCTGGAACCGCTCGCCAAACTCGGCTTTACCGTTGCCGGTTACGGATGTGCCACCTGTATCGGAAACAGCGGGCCCCTCGCAGACGATGTAAGCAAAGCCATTGAAGAAAACGATTTGACAGTGGCTTCCGTTCTGTCCGGAAACCGGAACTTTGAAGGACGCATCCATCCGCTGGTAAAAGCCAATTATCTGGCTTCTCCGCCGCTGGTTGTTGCTTATGCGCTTGCCGGAACCGTCAATATTGACTTTGAAACCGAACCGATCGGTCACGGCAAAGACGGCCAACCCGTCTATCTCAAAGATATCTGGCCGACTTCCCAAGAAATCAGCCGGGTCATGAGCGAAGCCATCAGCGCGGAACAATTCCGCAAACAATACAGCCGGGTGTTTGACGCCAACGAGCGCTGGAATCAATTGCCAACTCCCAAAGGCGTTCTCTACGATTGGGACGAAAACTCCACCTACATTCAAGAACCGCCGTTCTTCGTGGATATGTCGGTGGAAGCGGAAGAAATCGCTCCGATTCAAGACGCCCGTGTTCTCGCTCTGTTGGGAGATTCCGTCACCACAGACCATATTTCGCCGGCCGGAAGCATCGCCCCCAACAGCCCGGCAGGGAAATATCTCCAAGAACATGGCGTCAAAGTAAAAGACTTCAACTCATATGGTTCCAGACGCGGGAACGACCGGGTCATGACACGCGGAACCTTTGCAAACATCCGGATCCGGAACCAAATGGTGCCCGGTTCTGAAGGCGGAGTGACCGAACATGTTCCGAGCGGGCAAGTCATGTCCATTTATGATGCGGCCATGAAATACAAAGAAGAAAACACGCCACTCGTCGTGATTGCCGGAAAAGAATACGGCACGGGAAGCTCTCGTGACTGGGCGGCCAAAGGAACCAACCTGCTCGGGGTAAAAGCTGTCATCGCCGAAAGCTTTGAACGGATTCACCGCAGCAATCTGGTCGGCATGGGCGTATTGCCGCTTCAATTCAAAGAAGGGCAAAGCTGGAAAACATTGAACCTGACCGGAAAAGAAACCATTGACATCCTCGGCTTGAATGATGACATCCAACCGGGGCAATGCCTGACGGTTCGCGCCACCAAACCGGACGGCGAGACCACGGAATTTGAAGTCACCGTCCGCCTCGACAGCGTTGTGGATGTGGAATACTATAAAAACGGCGGCATCCTGCAAACGGTTCTGCGCCAAATCTTAAAAGACAACCAATAAGCTGAATAACCCGAAACAAAAAACCTCCCGGGACTTTCCCGGGGGGATTTTTTTGGGGACAAACGGCGGGGAGATCCAACGAC
Source organism: Thermoactinomyces sp. CICC 10735 (assembly GCF_016055175.1). Lineage (NCBI taxonomy): Bacteria > Bacillati > Bacillota > Bacilli > Caryophanales > Thermoactinomycetaceae > Thermoactinomyces > Thermoactinomyces sp. CICC 10735. Next base: position 23,917 of record NZ_JAECVT010000003.1, read on the forward strand.
AGGCTCAATCTTTGGCTTCCATCCACATTCCTTTGACAATGGCCGATTTGATGATCCAGCGGTCTTGATCCCGGATGCAAGGAAAGCGAATATCCTGCTCGCGATGGTACAAATAAAGGTGGCGGTCGGTCTCCAAGATCACCTGGCTCTCCCGGATCATCCGGTCAATTTCATGTCCGGAGATTTTTCGGTTCAAGCGTTCTTCCAGCCGCTTCCGCAAATGATAGGAAAAATGGTAAGAACGCGTTTCAAAGATGTTCCCTCCCTTGGCTTAATTCTTTCAAAAAATGGTAAACCAAGTCCCTTTGAAACTGCGGAAGCGTTCTCATCATTGCCTTTGTAAATTGATATACCCCCATTTCCCGGACCATGTCCTTGATAATGGTTTTGGACTCTTCCGACACAACGCCGAATTCTTTGGAAAGGTCTTGAATGATTTGATCCACTTCGTCTTGCGGAACCTCTTTTTTGGGGAGTTCATTTTTGACATTTTCCAATAATCGAAAAGGATTGTCTCTTTTATCCATATACATCAAACTGAACTCTACTTTATGGTCTTCCTTCACTTGCCGCACCTCGGCATCCATCACCTGGTTGACTTCCACGGTCACCCCGTCGGGAATTTGGGATATATGGATCAGTCCCGAAGCCATATGTTCATCCTTGGTCACGACAAAGGCGCCGTAATCCATGATCCGGGTGATGCGAACCTTGACTATATCACCAACCGCATAAGGCAGCGGAGCTTTCCTGTCGCTATGTAGGAACTTGTCGATCCGTTCATCAATGCTCATTTCCGCTCTCCTCCCCCTCAGAAACGATTTTCATTCCATTATAAATACAGATACGAAAAAAGGGCAAAGTGATTTCATTGTCCACGCTCTTCACACCCTCGCCCTCGTTTCATTTATACAATATATTCTCTCTCTTCGCTGAACGTCATTAAAATTAAAAGTGATGTTCTTTTCTAAGATAAGAAAAAGCTTGCATCGCTTCGTACCAAGCCTGTACCGTTCCCTCCGTGACACCGGATGTCAAAATCTTTCGACTCCCCAGGCGCCTGCAAGCTCCCGATTCCAACAACATCAAATCATTTGCGCATTCTGCCAAGTCCATGTCTGTGGTGGTCGCAAACAAGGTAATTTGTCCTCTTTTGCGTTTTTTCAATTCGTGCATCAACAAATAACGTCCCCATGGATCCAATCCTTCCGTCGGCTCATCCATGATCCAGATCGGGGCGGGCACAATCAGGCTGCGGGCCAACAAAAACCTTTTCAAAACCGCTCCGGAAAGTTCGTACAGAGGCACTTTCCGATAACCGGCCAATCCCCATTTTGCAATGATTTCCGCAATTTTTTTCCTGGGATTTGGAACGCGCATCAACTGCGCATGCATGAAGAGTGAAGACTCGATGGTGGTATCCTGGTTCAACCGTTGGACATGCGGGGTATAGTGAATCAGTGATTTGAGAAAGGAAAGGTCTGAAAGGCCGGAATGCAACATTTTCCCTTTCGACCAGACATGCGGTTCTTTTTTATGGGAGAAAAAAACAATCCTGCCGTCATCCGGAACCATTTTCAGGGCGGTCAGCTTCAACAACGTTGTTTTTCCCGAACCCGCAGGGCCCAACAAGGCCGTCACCCCTTCCCGGACGGAAGCGGAAAAATCTATGAGCCCCGTCATCCTCATACGTGAAACCTGCGCCTTTTGACCAAAAACTTTCCGCACGTGATGCCACTCTATTCTCAATTTTCATGCACCCTTTCTCCAACCTCTCACAGGTACAAAAAACAAAGATCTTTTCCAAGGATTTTCACATTCAACCAAAAATGGAAGATATCCCCTGATTCAGGGTTTGTTTAATTTAAGTATAACGGACAAAAAATATCCTGTCTAAAATGAGGATTGTGAATATATTGCAAAATCGTGACAAAAAACCTTCAAAAATAACAGATTCCAACCGAATGGGGATCCCGTTTGTTTTTCTTCTTCTTTTATATAAATTTATTCTTTGGCGATTGACCTCCCGTGAAATCTGTGATAGCTTGAAAGGGACAGCAACTAAATAGGGTCAAAAAACGGGAGCTTGGAGTCAGCCAGGCTGAGAGGGCGGAGAATTCTGCCGCCGACCGTGTACCTGATCTGGGTAATGCCAGCGTAGGGAAGATGACGGGACTCGTGTCCCCTCATCGTTTTGATCACTTCCCCGATCCATACGCATCAGGTGTATGGTTTTTTTGTGTCGTATTCGCCCTTCGTCCGTTTTGGCCACTGGTTGCAATCACCAAAGGAGGGCAATATTGATGGAACGTTATTTCTATCCGAACAGCAAAAAAGTTTATGTCAAAGGGTCCAGACCCGATCTCCTCGTTCCCATGCGGGAAATTTCCCTTTCCCCCACCACCGACTGGCGCGGAACCCGTGCCAATGAACCTCTCCGCATCTATGACACAAGCGGGCCTTACACCGATCCGGAAGCATCCATTGATTTGAGACGAGGATTGCCAAAATTGCGAAGAAACTGGATTTTGGAACGGGGCGACGTGGAAGAAACCAAAGGCCGCCCGGTCCAGCCCGTCGACAATGGATACCGCTCGGAGGAAAAGGCAAAAACGCTTGAATCATTTCCTCATCCCAACAAACACCCGTTAAAAGCAAGACCCGGAAAAATCGTCACCCAGATGCATTATGCCAAAAAGGGAATCATCACGCCGGAAATGGAGTTTGTCGCCATTCGCGAACAGTTGGATCCCGAATTCGTGCGGCAAGAAGTCGCCAGCGGCCGGGCCATCATCCCCGCCAATATCAATCATCCGGAATCCGAACCGATGATCATCGGCAAAAACTTCCATGTCAAAATCAATGCCAACATCGGAAATTCCGCGGTTTCCTCTTCCATTGAGGAAGAAGTTGAAAAAATGACCTGGGCCACCTTATGGGGAGCCGATACCATCATGGATTTATCGACCGGAAAAAACATTCACAACACCCGGGAATGGATCATCCGCAATTCACCGGTTCCGGTTGGAACTGTTCCCATTTACCAGGCACTCGAAAAGGTCAACGGGGTTCCGGAAGACTTGACATGGGAAATTTACCGCGACACCTTGATCGAACAAGCCGAACAAGGGGTGGATTACTTTACCATCCATGCCGGCGTGCGGCTCCATTACATCCCGCTCACGGCCGAACGCACCACCGGAATTGTCTCGCGCGGCGGTTCGATCATGGCCGCATGGTGTCTGGCCCATCATGAGGAAAACTTTTTATACACACACTTCCGCGAGATCTGCGAAATTCTGCAAGCTTATGACATTTGCGTTTCTCTCGGTGACGGCTTGCGTCCGGGATCGATTGCCGATGCCAACGACAAAGCCCAATTCGCCGAACTGGAAACGCTGGCGGAACTGACCCAAATTGCATGGGAACACGATGTGCAGGTGATGATCGAAGGACCGGGACATATCCCCATGCATAAAATTAAAGAAAACGTGGATATTCAGCAAAAACTGTGTCAAGAAGCTCCTTTTTACACCCTGGGGCCGCTGACCACGGATATCGCCCCCGGCTATGACCACATCACGTCTGCCATCGGTGCGGCGATGATCGGCTGGTATGGCACCGCCATGCTTTGCTATGTGACTCCGAAAGAACATCTGGGGCTCCCCAACAAACAAGACGTAAAAGAAGGGGTCATCGCATATAAAATCGCCGCCCATGCCGCCGATCTGGCCAAAGGGCATCCGGGAGCGCAAAAACGGGATGATGCGTTGTCCAAAGCACGGTTTGAATTCCGGTGGGTGGATCAGTTCAATTTGTCCCTGGATCCGGTCCGGGCAAGAGAATTCCATGATGAAACCTTACCGGCCGAGCCGGCAAAAACCGCCCACTTCTGCTCGATGTGCGGCCCCAAATTTTGCAGTATGAAAATCACGCAAGATATCCGGGAATATGCGGACAAACAAGGATTGACCCTGGAAGAGGCCGCCAAAAAAGGGATGAAAGAAAAAGCCCGGGAATTTAAGAAAAAAGGCTCTTCCCTCTATCAATAATTCCGGTCAAGGGAAAAAAGACCCACCGGTTCATACATCGGCTGCCGCCCCAACTTCGTCTCATAGCACGCAATTTGCCGGACCCGCCATTCGATGTTTTGGAAGATGGAACTCATCCCGGGCGTCAGTGTAAAGTTTGGCTGCCGGCATTTGCGGGCAATCGTGACATGGGGGCGGTATGCCCGTTTTTCAGCCGGAAAGCCGAGCGGTTCCATCGTCCGGACCACTTGTTTTTGCAAGCGGTACAAAGCGTCAAGATCTCCCGAAACACCGGCCCACAAAATGCGCGGCTGATGTTCCCTGCCAAACGTCCCGAGACCGGACAGTTTTAAAGAAAACGGTTCCGTTCCTTGGGCACAACGGGGCAAGGCGCTTAAAATTTGTTCTTTTTTCTCCGGGTTGACATCGCCCAAAAATTGAAGCGTAATATGGTAATCCTCTTCAAAGACCCAGCGGGAAAAATCGCATTGTCGCTTCAACATGTCACTTCCCCGGGCCAAATGCCGTTTCACTTCCGGCGGTAATTTCACGGCGATAAACAAACGGGATTCGTGTGCCATCCCCGATTCGACCTCCATTCCATGCTGAAAAGGCTCAGCGGTCATCGCCGAGCCTTTTTTGCATATGGATTTATTGGTTCAATGCTTTTTTGGCGGCAAGAATCGGCGCTTCATAATCCGGATGATTGGTGGATTCCGGTACGTATTCCACATAGACGATCTGATCATTTTGATCCACCACAAACACGGCCCGGGCCAACAAACGCATTTCTTTAATGGCGACACCGTAAGCCGTTCCAAACGACAAATCGCGGTGATCGGAAAGAGTTTGCACATTTTCCACACCGGCCGCCCCGCACCAGCGTTTTTGGGCGAAAGGCAGGTCCACACTGACGGTCAGTACTTTCACCCCGTCAATGCCGCCCGCTTCTTCGTTGAAACGGCGGGTTTGCGCATCACAAACTCCTGTATCCAGAGACGGAACCACACTGATAATCCGGACAAACCCTTTGCTGTCCGCAAGTGTGACTTCGGACAAATCATTTGCCAACACTTTAAAATCCGGGGCTTGGTCCCCGACTTTCAACTCCGGGCCAAGCAAAGTGACCGGGTTTCCTTTAAATGTTACAGCACCTTTTCGTTCGATGGCCATGAGCATTTCCTCCTTTAAAAAGTCATCTTCTTTATCTTAACACTGTTTGAAAACAAAAAAAATAAACATCCCCCTTCACAAATGGAAGGGGCTCTGTTTCTCTGTCGAAAAGGCCCGTTTTTTTCAAAAATCGGGGTTTTTATTCTTCTGATGAACCCGACTTCCGGCTCAACACCCCGGAAAGGAAGGAAAGCATAGTGTGGGTTGCCGTTTTGACCGACACCGATCCCACATCCCGCATGGGATCCAGGCAAACAATATCCAATGCCTTGACTTTCGGTTCTTCCCCCAGCCGGAACATGGCCTCAAACAATTCCCGCGAATACAAACCGCCGGGATGGGATCCGGGGGAACCCGGCAGAAATGAAAGATCAAGCACATCCATATCCACGGTCACATAGATGGAATCCACCAATTCAGTCAATTTGGACAGAGCTTCTTCAAAGACCGCAGGAAATCCTTTTTTCCAGATTTGATGCATGGTATAAAAAGTGATTCCTTTTTCTTCTGCATATTGGCGGTAGATCCGGGAATTAGCAAAGCCGTGGATGCCGATTTGGACAATCTCTTTTCCTTCCAGTGTGCCGGATTCCAACAATCCGCGAACCGGCGTCCCGTTGCTCGGACCTCCGCTTTCCAAGCTCCGCACGTCAAAATGCGTGTCAAACTGGAGCAGACCGGTCTTGCCGGGCGGACGGGCTTTTTTCCATGCCTTGACCGACGGGCACGTGATGGAATGGTCCCCTCCGATGATCACCGGCAAAAAGAAGTCCTGTTTCTGTGTCTTTTCATAAACTTCTTCCATTCCTTTTTCAATGTAATGATGGCAAAGCGGGATATCCGTCACATGCATGCGGACATCGCCCAGATCCCGCACATTCAAGCGGGTTAAATCGGCATCATGATCCACATCATAGGTGGAAAAGCTTTTCCAGCTTTGCCGGACGGCCCACGGCGTTTCACTCGCTCCCGAAGCGCTGATGGAAGAACGGGACAAAGGGACTCCGATGACTCCGACATCCATGGTTTCTTTCCCGTTCCACGGCCGGATCCACTCACTCACTTTCGGATCATTGGGATCAGCCGTCTGAACACGGTGGACAAAGGGGGGCGGATTCAAATAACGAAAGTTCATCCTTCCTTCCTCCCTAAACAACCCATTTTCCTTTTTTCATCACTCGTTCCACGTCATTGGATCCGTAATGATACGTCAAATGCAGATAGTTGGGCACATCGAATACAACCAAATCCGCTTGCTTGCCGGGCTCCAGACTTCCGATCCGGTCCGCCCGGCCGATGGCATGAGCGGCATTGACGGTCACCGCTGTAATCACCTCTGCCGGGGTCATCTTCATGTGAAAACAAGCCAGATTCATCATCAAAAGCAAGGATTCGGTCGGGGAAGAGCCCGGATTGCAATCCGTCGACAAGGCCACCGGCACCCCGGCATCAATCATCTTTCGCCCGTCGGCAAAGGGGGCCATCAGGAAAAAGGCCGTTCCCGGAAGCAAGACCGCCACCACTTTCGCTTTGGCGAGTGCGCGGATTCCTTCATCGGACGCTTTCAGCAAATGGTCCGCGGAAATGGCACCGATGCGGGCAGCGAGTTCCGCCCCACCCGTCGGTTCGATTTCGTCCGCATGAATCTTCGGGATCAGGCCGGCCGCTTTGGCCGCCCGGAGGATCATTTCAGACTGTCCGACGGTAAACACGCCTCTTTCGCAAAAAATATCGCAAAATTCAGCCAAATGCTCCGAAACCACCCGCGGTATCATCTCGTCCGTGATGAGCCTGACATACGCATCCGGTTGTTGTTGGTACTCCTTCGGGATCGCATGCGCCCCCATAAAAGTGGATACGATCTCCACCGGATGCTCCTCATTCAATCGTTTGGCCACTCTGAGCTGTTTCAGTTCATGTTCCAGGGACAGCCCGTATCCGCTTTTCGCTTCAACGGTGGTCACCCCGTTCTTTAAAAACCGGTCCAGCCTCGCTTTGGCTTGCTCCGCCAATTCATCGGCACTCGCTGCCCGTGTTCTTTGGGTGGTTGACAAAATTCCGCCGCCGGCCTCCAAGATCTCCAAATAGGTTTTCCCGTTTAAGCGCATGTTCAGCTCATCTTCACGGGAACCGGCATACACCAAATGGGTGTGCGGATCAATGAGCCCCGGCATGATGACTTTTCCCGTCGCATCCCAATGGTTCACCTTTTCCCATGAACCCCATCGTTTCCGCGCTTCACTCTCCACTTCGTTGCGGGTCCCGACGGCAATGATCGTGTCTTTTTCAACAGCCACCGCCCCATCTTCGATGATGCCCAGATCATTCATTGCTTTCCCGGTTTTCGGGTGTTTGCCGGCCCCTTGCAACGTAAGCAATTGGTTTGCTCCGGTAATCAGCCACTTCTCCATTTCCCTCACTCCATCATCGGAATCTGAATCCCGTGCTTTTTCGCCGTTTCGACCGCCTTTTCATATCCGGCGTCCACATGGCGCACGATCCCCGTGCCCGGATCGGAGGTCAACACCCTTTCCAGGCGCCTCGCCGCCTCTTTGCTGCCGTCTGCCACCACCACCATGCCCGCGTGGATCGAATAACCCATCCCGACACCGCCACCATGATGGATGGACACCCAGCTTGCCCCGTTGACCGCATTGATCAATGCATTCAACAGCGGCCAATCTGCAATCGCATCACTGCCATCTTTCATTGCTTCGGTTTCACGATTGGGAGAGGCCACCGAACCGCAGTCCAAATGATCCCGTCCGATGACAACCGGCGCCTTCAGTTCGCCCGATGCCACCATTTCATTGATGATTCGTCCGAATCGCACTCTTTCGCCGTAACCCAGCCAACAAATACGGGCCGGCAAGCCTTGAAATTGCACCTTCTTGCGGGCCAAATCGATCCAGCGCACCAAAGAGGGCTGGTCTTTAAATTCCCGTTTGATCACTTCATCCGTTTTATAAATGTCTTCCGGATCGCCGGACAAGGCCACCCAGCGAAACGGACCTTTTCCTTCACAAAACAGCGGCCGGATAAAAGCCGGGATGAATCCGGGGATGGAAAACGCTTCTTTCACTCCTTCATCAAAAGCGGCCTGCCGGATGTTGTTTCCGTAATCAAAGGCAACCGCCCCCCGTTCTTTCATCGCCAACATCGCCTTGACGTGTCCGGCGATACTTGCCTTGGCTTTTCGGATATATTGCTTCGGATCGGTCTTGCGAAGCCGCTCGCATTCTTCCAAAGTCATCCCGGCAGGGTAATAACCGTTCAACGGATCATGAGCCGAGGTTTGGTCGGTCACCAAATCCGGAATAAACCCCCGTTTCACCATTTCAGGGAGACATTCGGCGGCATTTCCCACGAGTCCGATGGACAAGGGTTTGCCTTTTTGTTTGGCCGCTTCCGCCATGCGGATCGCTTCATCCAGACTGTCCGTTTCCCTGTCCAGATAACCCGTTTGGATTCTTCGCCGGATGCGGGAAGGATCGCATTCGACCGCAATGATCACCCCTTCGTTCATGGTGACGGCAAGCGGTTGCGCGCCTCCCATTCCGCCCAACCCGGCAGTGACCGTGACCGTGCCTTTCAAACTGCCTCCGAAGTGTTTCCTTGCGGCTTCGGCAAACGTTTCATACGTCCCTTGCAAAATCCCCTGGGTCCCGATGTAAATCCAGCTTCCTGCCGTCATTTGCCCGTACATGATCAAGCCTTTTTGTTCCAGGTCACGAAAGGTCTCCCAATCAGCCCAAGCCGGAACCAGATTGGAATTGGCCAGCAAGACCCGCGGCGCATCCGGATGCGACTTGAAAACCGCCACCGGCTTTCCGGATTGAATCAGTAACGTTTCGTCATTTTCCAACGCTTTCAGCGAGCGCAGGATCGCATTAAAACATTCCCAATTCCGGGCGGCTTTTCCCATTCCCCCGTACACCACCAGCTCTTCGGGACGCTCCGCCACCTCCGGATCCAAATTATTCATCAACATCCGGTAAGCGGCTTCTTGAACCCACCCCTTGGTTCTTAAATCCGTTCCCCGCGGAGCGCGGATCTCTTGCCTCTTTCCATTCACCACAGATGGCTCCTTTCGGAATTTTCCTTGTAAACGCAATATTATTTATATTTCACTTTCACCTTATCATGCTGGAAAACCAAGAGGCAAGCCATTCCGTTATTGAGTTAGCTCAGCACAGGAAACGGACGAAAATGCCCTCTTCCCCTTTTCTTTCATGTCCCCCGGATTTTTGCTATATTGATGAAGAATGCATTTCAAGGAGTGAGCATCCATTGAGTATGGAGATTTCCGATTTGGCGGCCGGGAAACTGCACTGGCTGCTTTACCAGGAGCAGCAGTCGGAAAACCATCCGTTGGGGGTGAAGATTGTTTCTCTCACTTCCGGGTGCAACAGCCCGGTTTATGCCCTCGAAATCACGGAAACGGATCCGGCCTGTGAACAAGAAAACATCAAAGGCATCCCGTTCATGTGGCAAGCCGGCGAAAAGGAATGGATCCAAGGCTTAAAGATCGATTATGATCCGGTCCGCAGAAAATTTTCTTTGACCCATCAACATCCGCCACGCATGCCCGACTGCCCGATTGCATGAAATAATAACAGAGACACAAAAAAACGGAGAGGGGAATCATGCTGACAAGCAAATGGTTTTGGTTCGGATGGCTGTCCGCCCTTTTTTTCTGCGGGGTTTTTGTCTTCGTTCACCTGTGGCAATGGGTTTCCCGTTTTGATCATAAAGATCCGCCGGAGGAACATGCACAAGTCGGAATCGTGTTGGGAGCGGCATTATGGAATCAACAGCCGAGCCCGGCCCTGAGGGAGCGTTTGGAGCTTGCTTTGCAATTGTACAGGCAAGGGAGAGTGGATTATCTCATTTTATCCGGGGGACTGGGCAACAACGGGATCACAGAAGCGGAAGGAATGAAAAACTACCTGGTGGAACGCGGGGTTTCCCCCGCCCATCTTCTTCTGGAAGACCGTTCTTCCAACACCAGGGAAAACCTGCTGTATTCTGCGCAAATCATCAAACGGACGGGGTTTGAGAAGATCACCGTCATCACCCATGACTATCACATGTTGCGGGCTTTGAATTATGCCCGGCAAGCCGGCCTGGAAGTGACAGCTTCGCCCGTTCATTCCAAGGTATTATTCCTTCCGTACCATAAAGCACGCGAATGTCTGGCCTTGATCAAGCAACAAGTGTTTAAACACTGAACGGACACAACGGAAGCCTTAATGGTCCTGATTTTCCATCTTGACCACTTCCTTTCTTAACACCGGGTCCGTCAGTTCGATCACGATCCGCTCCGGGACGGCATCCAAACGGGCATTTCCGTTTAAAAAGGCGATTACCTTTTTCACATCCCGTTTTAACCGGTCCAAGTTGATCCCCATCCACTCTTTCTCCGGATAAAGCGACAGCTTTTCCAAAGCACTGGTGAGCAATTTTAAAGCTCCGTTCCGGTTGTCGTTTTGCAAATGGTACAATCCGACAGCCACTTGGAGCAATCCTTGGTAAAACGGTTCCCTGCCCTCTTCGAGCCACAGCTCTTCCAACATATCGTGGCATACATAGTAGTCACAGACCGTGTTAAAATAATGAAAAAAGGCAATATATAAAGGGGAATAAGGCTCCACGGATTTTCACTCCTTTAAAAAACGGCAGAGAGGATGGAGCAAATTTGAATTCTGGCACGCCCAGCAAGGAAAATCTGGAACAAATTGTCGAAGAAATCAAAAGCAACCTGAGATTGGTCAATGCATCCATCATCAGACCGGAAGATTTCTGCTTGGATCAATATGATGAATTGTTGGAAATCCATCAACTGATCCGGAAAAAAGAAGGCCGGCTGACGATGATGGAAATCGAAGGGATACTGGAGGAGTTAAGGGAACTCCGGACAAACGCAAAATGAAGGCAGGGTTTTCCCCTGCCTTGTTTTTTATGTAAAAATTTTGGCCAATGGTTCGGGCAATGCAACCGATTTTCTTTTTTTCAGGTCGATCGTGACACTGGTCACTTCCGCATCCGCCACTTTCTCCCCTTGTTCATTATAAATTTCATGTTTGAGCACAAAACTGGTTCTTCCTTTCCGGACAGGCTCTGTGGATATCACCAGCTTTTGCCCCAACAACGCTTCCTTCCGATAGTTAATGTTTATGTTGACAGTCACTGTTCCCACTCCCATCTCCGTAAACACATCAAACGGGAGTCCCATTTTGTTGTACCAATCTTCACGGCTCCATTCCATATACTCTAAATATTTCGCATTATTCACATGCCCCATGACGTCGATTTCCGTCGGCCGCACTTCAATTTGAATGGAGGTTTTCATCTCTTTCTCCCCTTTTTGAGATCAAAATAGCGATTTTTTCTTTGTCTGAAAGGCATTTTTCTTGATATCGTCGATCATCTCCAAAATCTCCAGCCAATATTGGTGATCCTCGACCAACCCAAATTTCCGCGTAAGGTATTCATGATTCCAAACAAATGCACGTAACGTAAATGCGTTGATCACCACGGCCTGTCCCTGACAGGATTCATAAAAACTTTTGTACAGAATGGGTTTCATTTTCAAAAAAGCCGCCTCCATCAACTCATCCTGTGCGACTCCGTGTTGCCGGACATAAATGCCCGGCCGGATCTTTTTCCACTCTTGCAAGATCCGCTTGTTTAAAAAACTTTTCTGGTATTGGACAAACGCTTTTTGTTCCTCTTTCGTCACTTCCCCTTTGCTTCCCGCAATCTGATCCATGATGTGGAAAATGGTGTTTAATTGAGGGGGTGACAAGTTTTCCGGCTTTTGGTGCCTGACATAAATATTTTTGTGTTTGAGAGAAGGAATCAACTCACCCATTTTTACGGCAACAGTTCCGCGCCAACCATTGCAAACCTTCAGAAACAACTGAGCCCATCGATGATACCAATTCATCTGCTTCACCCTTAACCATGCATGAATTGCCAGACCAAAAAAGATTATTTTCAGAAATATTCCCTTCCCATTATAATACGAAAAGTCCCCAAGCAGTTTAAATCTCGATTATTTTTAAATTTCCGTCAAATCTCGCCAAAAAAGTGCCCCGTGAATCTTTCACGGGGCACCGGGTCCGAAAAGCTTACCGGTTCACCATATGGATGGCGTGGCCCAAGACGCCTTCGGCCGCTTCCATGATTGTTTCGGTCAAGGTCGGATGCGCATGAATCGTCAAAGAAAGATCTTCTGCGTTGGCACCCATTTCCACGGCAAAAACGGCTTCTCCGATTAATGTGGAGGCTTCCGGACCAACAATTTGAACGCCCAAAACCTGTTTGGTTTCGGAGTCGGCGACGATTTTGACGAAACCGTCAGCCTGATTCATCGACAAAGCGCGTCCGTTTGCCTGGAAGGCAAAGCGGCTGACCACCGGATCATAGCCTTGTTCTTTGGCTTCTTCTTCCGTCAGGCCGGTGTAAGCAATTTCCGGATCGGAGAAGACAACAAACGGCATGGCTTGATAGTCAATGACGCTGTTCATTCCAGCAATGGCTTCCGCAGCCACTTTTCCTTCGTAGCTGGCTTTGTGGGCCAACAGTGCACCTCCGGCGCAATCTCCGATGGCATAGATGTGATCCACATTGGTGCGGCATTGATTGTCGATTTTAATAAAGCCGCGTTCATCCAGTTCCACTTGAGCGTATTCCAATCCCAATTCGTCGGTGTTCGGTTTCCGACCGACCGCAACCAGGCAATAGTCTGCGGTAAATGTTTTTTCTTCCCCGCCGACCGTGGCTTTGATTTCCACTTCTTCGCCTTTGTTTTCGCCACCTTGAACCATGGCTTCCGTCATAACGTTGACGCCCAGTTGTTTCAAGCGGCGCATCACCATTTTTGTCAATGCCGGATCGCTTCCGGGGAGAATGGATTTGGCTCCTTCCAAAATGGTGACTTCTGCACCCAGTTTCGCATAAGCGGTACCCAATTCCAGACCAATGTAACCGCCGCCCACAACCACCAAGCGTCCGGGAACTTCTTGCAATTGCAGCGCTTCGGTGGAGGAAAGGATCCGTTTTCCATCAAACCGGAGAATCGGAAGTTCAGCCGGACGGGATCCCGTTGCAATAATCACATCGTTAAATTTATAAGTCTGGCTGGAATCGTCCGTCACAACCCGGACCGAATCGGTGCCGTTAAAGTATGCTTCTCCGCTGATGATCTCCACTTTGTTTCCTTGCAACAGCGATTTCACACCGCCGGTCAACTTTTTCACAACGCCGTCTTTCCATTTCATGAGTTCCGGCATGTTCACATTGACATCCCCTGAAACTTCGATCCCCATCTGATCCGCTTCTTTGATGGACAAGAAACGTTCAGAAGCGGTGATCAAAGCTTTAGACGGAATACAACCACGGTTCAAGCACACGCCGCCCAAAGCATCTTTATCGACAATGGTCACTTTGCGTCCCAGTTGTGCGGCACGAATGGCTGCCACATATCCACCCGGACCGGCTCCGATCACCAGAACATCGACTTCTTGTGCAAGATCTCCCACTACCATATCAGCTCATCTCCATCATTAAGAGTTTTGGATTTTCCATCAACTGTTTGAACCGACGCATAAATTGTGCAGCCAAATCGCCATCCACCAGACGATGGTCAAAGCTCAAAGATGCAAACATTTGCGGGCGGATGACAATCTCTCCGTCACGAACCACCGGTTTTTCCTGGATGGTTCCGACGCCCAGGATGGCCACCTCCGGATAGTTGATGATCGGGGTGAAGAATTGAGCCCCGTATCCGCCGAGGTTGGAAATGGTAAAGGTGCTGCCTTTCAATTCGCTGGGATCCAGTTTCATTTCACGTGCTTTGGTTGCTTTTTCGGTGATTTCCTGAGCGAGTTCGAAAAGCGATTTGCGATCGGCATCTTCAATGACCGGCACCATCAAACCATGGTCGGTCGCGGTGGCCAGACCGATGTTATAGTATTTTTTGATGACAATCTCTTCTCTTTCTTCATCGATGGACGCATTCAGTTCCGGGAACTCACGCAATGCAGCGATGGCCGCTTTGATCATGAACGGCAGGTAGGTCAATTTGATTCCGCGTTCTTGCGCCACTTCTTTTCCCCACTTGCGGATGGCCATCAATTCCGTTGCATCGATTTCGTCCATCAAGGTGACATGAGGAGCGGTATGTTTGCTTTCCACCATGCGTTTGGCGATGGTGCGACGGATGCCGCGCAGCGGAATGCGTTCTTCGTCCCCTCTGGTTTCCACCGGTGTTTTTGGCTCCACGGTTTTCCCTTGAACCGGTTGCGTTTCCGGTTGGGCTGCCGCTTCAGCTTGCCCGCCTTCTGCAAACCGTCTGACGTCTTCGGCCAAAATCCGGCCATGTTTTCCGGTTCCGGTTACCTGGGTGATGTCGACTCCCAACTCACGCGCCAATTTGCGGACAGACGGCATCGCCGATACATTCCGTTTGTTGCCGGCTTGCTCCGGAGCCGCTTTTTTCTCTTCCTTGGCTTCCTGAGCCGGTGCTGCCGTCTCTTCAGCCGCGTCTTCTTCTGCCACCTCTGCTTCTTCGAAATCTCCTTCTGCATCGATGATGGCAATCACCGAGTCGACGAGCACCACATCCCCTTCTTTGACTTTGATCTCTTTGATCGTCCCCGATACCGGAGAGGGGATTTCCACAACGGCTTTATCAGTTTGCACTTCGGCAAAAATGTCAAATTCCTGGATGGTGTCTCCTTCTTTGGCGTGCAGTGTCACGATTTCGCCTTCATGAATTCCTTCGCCCACATCCGGCAGTTTAAATTGATATGCTGCCACGAAAATAGCCTCCTTTTCTGTTTTCATGTTTAAGAAAGGACGCGGTGATGTCGAAACCACCGCATCCATCGGTATGTGTCTTTCCGGCACACTTTTTTACAATCAGAAGTCGAGTACTTCGGTAATTCCTTCCACCACGCGTTTGACATCCGGAATCCACTGGTCTTCGATCATCGGGAATGCGATGACGGTATCCGGAGGAGCAATCCGTTTGACCGGTGCTTCCAGTTTCAAGATGGCATGTTCATTGATTTGAGCAATCACTTCTGCCGCAATTCCGGAAGATCTTTGAGCTTCCTGTACCACCACGGCACGTCCCGTTTTTTCCACCGATTGGATGATGGTTTCGGTATCCAGCGGGCTGAGCGTGCGAAGATCGATCACTTCCACTTTGGTTCCGCGTTCTTTTTCCAGTTGCTCTGCCGCTTTCAAGGATGTATGAACCATGGCACCGTACGTGATCACCGTGACATCGGAACCTTCCCGAACCACGTTGGCTTTACCGATCGGAACGGTGTATTCCCCTTCCGGAACGTCTGCTTTTTGCGAGAAGTAAAGTTTCAAGTGTTCCAGGAAGAATACCGGGTCATTGTCCCGAATGGCCGAAATCATCAATCCTTTGGCATCATACGGATTGGAAGGCATAACCACTTTCAACCCTGGTGTTTGGGTGAGCAATCCTTCCAACGGATCCCCGTGAAGTTCCGGCGGTTTTACTCCTCCGCCAAGCGGTGCGCGGAACACGATCGGGGCATGAAAACGGCCGCCGGTCCGGTAACGCAAGCGGGGAGCTTGTACACAAATCGAATCCATGGCTTCAAAGATAAAACCGATAAATTGGATTTCAGCAACCGGACGGAATCCTTGGCTGGCAAGACCGACTGCCAAACCGCCGATTCCGGATTCGGCAAGCGGTGTATCAAAGACGCGATCTTCCCCGAATTCTTTTTGCAATCCGTCACTGACACGGAACACACCGCCGTTTTTCCCCACGTCTTCCCCAAACAAGAGTACGTTCGGGTCCCGTTTTAACTCGACACGAAGTGCATCATTAATTGCTTTTACCATTGTCATTTGTGGCATGGCTTATTTCCCCTCCTTTGTATATTCCGCTTTTTGTCTTTCAAGGTTCGGAGGCGTGACTTCAAACATGGAGTCAATCAAACCAGAAATGGTCATTTTCTCATATTTATCCGCTTTTTTAATTTCTTCGGAAACGGTTTGTTTTGCTTCCTCAATCACTTGGTTTTCGTCTTCTTCCGTCCACAGTCCTTTAGATTGCAAGTATTTGCGGAAACGAACCAACGGCTCGATTTTTTCATATTGTCCCGGTTCATCTTCCGGACGGTAACGGGACGGATCGTCACCGGACATGGAGTGCGCTCCGAGACGGTAGTTGATGGCCTCGATCAAGGTCGGTCCTTCACCGTTGCGGGCACGGTCGGCGGCATCTTTCACCACACGGTACACGGCCAGGACGTCCATTCCGTCCACTTGCACGCTGCGAATACCGGCAGCGACCCCTTTTTGTGCGACGGATTTTGCCGCTGTTTGTTTGCGGAACGGTGTGGAGATTGCATAACCGTTATTTTGCACGACAAAAATGGCGGGCAATTGATAAGCGCCGGCAAAGTTCATTGCTTCATAGAAATCCCCTTGGGAACTTCCTCCGTCACCGGTGAAGGTGATGGCAACGCGTTTTTCCCCGCGGCGTTTAAACGCCATGGCCACACCGGATGTTTGCACATATTGCGCCCCGATAATGATTTGGGGAACCAGGACGTGCACATCTTCCGGAATTTCCCCGCCGTGCTGATGGCCGCGGGACCACAGGAACCCTTGGTACATCGGATAGCCATGCCAGTAAATTTGCGGGATATCCCGGTAACCCGGCAAAATAAAATCATCTTTATTCAAAGCGTATTCGCTTCCAATCATCGTGGCTTCCTGCCCGGAAACCGGCGCGTAGAACCCCAGGCGTCCTTGGCGGGCGAGGCTGACCGCACGCTGATCCCATGTACGGGTAAAGACCATTCTTCTCATTAATTCTCTCAACTGTTCATCGCTTAACTCCGGCATGTGTTCTTCATTGATCACTTCCCCTTCCGGAGAAAGGATGGCAAACGGCTCTAACGGTTTCAGGCTGACTTCCGCTTTGCCAAAGACGGCAGCTTGTTTTGTTTTTGCCATGATTCATTCACCTCTTTGAATTAGTCTCAAAAAACCAATCAGTGAAAGCGTTTCACTGTTACACCCATTTTTTTATTCTGTTTTATAACAACAAAAATAATCAAGGGAAAGCAATTGATTTTATTAACTTTTTTGCTTTGAAACAAATGGCCTTTCCTCAATAATACAACTCACAGCAAATTTGTCAATCGCTCAAGAGCATCATTTTGTACTTTCCTTATCTTACCCATCCACAAACACGCTCCATGCATGTTCCCGGATGCATTTCATGTTCATCAAAAAACAATTGATGATATTAAATATTCAAGAAATAAATCCCTTTATAATTAAATTAAAAAATGGTACATTCTATAGAAAGGTTTTTGATTCTCTGAATAATAATCCATTAAATTTTTAAACGAAGAGGTGACGTTTCATGTGCGCTTTTTTGGAAGCGGACCCGCCCATCAGCCAAACCTCTTGACTCAGAACAGAAATCACAGCAATTCATCTCAGACCGTCAGATATACATACAAAAACAACACCAAAAGGCCTGGAAATTTGTCCAGGCCTTTTAGTGTTCCGAAAATTGCGGCATGACATTTTCCCATTTGACCGGTTCCGAAAAACGAATCTCCCCGGTCCGCTCTGCTTCCGGTATCCATGCATGCCTTTTATGAAGTGACACTTCTATTTTACTAATCCGCAAATGATCCACTTGCTTCACCCGAAACAACAAATGGGAAAAGGCGACTTGGTCTCCGACTTCAGGCGCTTTCTCCAACCGGGAGAAAAGCCATCCGCCGATGGTGTCATTGTGATCGTCCTGAATATGACAATGAAAAACCTGATTCACCTCGTCGATCAACCATCCCGGATCGATCTCCATCTTGATTGAACCGGACAGCGGTTGCCTTTCTTCAGGCAACGGACGGGGAATCTCTTTCAGCATCATATTCATGATGTCTTCCATCGTGACCAGTCCGGAGGTTCCACCAAATTCGTCGATGACCACCGCCAGTCTGATGTTTTCCTGCCGAAAAAGGCGAAGCATGGCTTTGAGCTCCATCGTCTCGGGCACAAACATCGCCGGACGAACCAAATCCCTGACGGAAAAGTCATCGCCTTCCCTCATCTTTTCAAACACGTCTTTGATGTGGATCACGCCGAGAATCTCATCTTTGTCTTTCCCGCAATAAGGAAACCACATGTGGCTTGACTGCCGGATCGTCTGAAACATCTCCTGTTTCGATTGCCCTTTATACAGGCAGACCATTTCCACCCGGGGAACCATCACTTCCCTCACGACACGGTCAACCAATGCAAAGACATTATCCACCAGAGCAAAAGCGGTTTGATCAATCACCCCGTGTTGATAGCTTTGCTCCAGCGATTGCCGGATCTCTTTTTCCGATGGAACCCTTTGCTCGCCTGCATCCATTCCCAGTTTCCGCGAGAGGAAAACGGTCAATTGCCGCAAAATTTGGACAACCGGACGAAATACATGGTAACAGCCAAGCACCCAAGGCGTCAAAAAGCACATTAAATTTTCCGGTTTGGAAAGAGCAAAAAGCTTCGGAAAGATCTCGCCAAAAACCGCATGCAACAATGTCAACAACAAAAAAACCAAGAAAAAAGCAATGATCTGAACGGCTCCGTCTGACAGGCCGAAACGGTTCAGCCCGGATTCCATCCATTGAAACAAAAAAGATCCGCCCATCCATCCCAAACCGAGAGAGGATACCGTCATCCCGAGTTGCGCGGCAGAAACATATTGGTGGATATCCAACCTTTTCAACGACATTTCCAGCCTCTTCTTTGCCGGCGTATGACGCACCATAAGCTCTGCTGCAACAAAAACGGAATTAAACAGCACCAATAAAAGAACGACTCCAAGCACCCACCAACTGTCAGGATCTTCCAATTGTCAATGCCCCCTAAAGCGTTCTCGTTCTTATTATAGCAAAAAAACTCTTTATGAGACCGTATTCCGGCCCACAAAGAGTTTTCCCCCTCTATACCACCGCTTCAATGCCGGCCCAGGTTTGAATCGCGTAGGCCACCCCGTGTTCATCATTGGTGCGTGTGACATAACGGCAGGCTTTTTTCACTTCTTCCTCCGCATTTCCCATCGCCACACTGACGCCGGCCCGTTTCATCATGGAAAGATCATTGAATTGATCGCCCAGGACCATGACTCGTTCCATCGGAATCCCATGCAGCCGGGCGAAAAACTCCACTGCGATCCCTTTTTGCGCTTCGGGATGATTGATTTCGATATTTTGCCCGTTCGAGCTGGTCACACAAACCCCGGCAACCGATTTTGCTTTTTCGCGCGCTTCGGCCAGTTTTTCTTCCATCAACGAAAAAGCCAGGACTTTAAAGACGGGGGATTTCGCTTCCTCCATCACATCTTCATAATACCGATCGCAAATTTCCGTCGTGCGAAATTGCTTTTTGGCCAAATCCCGAATCCAGTCCTGAACCTTCGAACGATCGATTTGAAGCCGGTCCAGCTCTCCTTTTAGATTTTGAAATCCGTCGCGATTGCAGTAAATCCCGCCGGAGGTGTACAGCTCATGATAAATCCCCGCTGCCCGGAAGGCTTCATGCAGCTTCCGGACTTGATTTACATCCAGAGAAATCTCCCGGAGAATCATCCCTTTTTCCGACCGGATGCAAGCGCCGTTCAAATGGATCAAAGGCAATCGGAGGCCGGCTTCCTCGAGAACCGTGACGGCGCCTTGGTACGAACGCCCGGTTGCAATGACCACCAAAATCCCTTTTTCCCGGGCCAAACGCAACGCCTTTTGATTTTCCGGACTGATCTTCCCTTCGTGATTCAATAATGTTCCATCCATATCTGTTGCAATCATTTGAACCATGTTCCCCACTCCTTCCCGATGCTGACAAATCATTTCTTACCCCAACCAACCATCCCTTAACCATCCTGAACCAAATCATGTATAATGGTCAATGGAATTTGACAGCAGACAAAACACAAGGATGATACCATGAAAAACAATAAATGCAAAACCCCTTCCCGTTGGGGAGAAAAACGATATCACACATGGAATCACCATTTGCGCCGGGTTTTTGGGCAAAAAGTGTTTAAGGTGGCGTTGGACGGCGGATTTACTTGTCCCAACCGGGACGGAACCGTGGCCGTCGGCGGATGCACGTTTTGCAGTGCACGCGGCTCCGGGGATTTTGCCGGAAACCGGCGTGATAATTTATTAAAACAATTTCACGAAGTCAAAACGCGGATGCATCAAAAATGGCCGGAAGCCAAATACCTTGGCTATTTTCAAGCTTTCACCAACACCTATGCCCCCGTGGAAACATTGAAAAATATGTATGAAATCATTTTGGAACAACCGGGCGTTGTCGGCTTAAACATCGCAACACGGCCGGACTGCCTGCCGGATGATGTGGTGGAGTATCTGAAAGAACTCAACGAACGGTCTTATTTGTGGGTGGAGTTGGGATTGCAAACCATCCATGATGAAACGGCCAAAAGGATCAACCGCGGACATGACTTCGCCTGTTTTCTGGAGGCCGTGGATAAACTGAGGAAACACGGAATCCGTGTCTGTGCCCATATCATTCACGGCCTGCCGGGCGAAACCGAAGAAATGATGCTGGAAACCGTCAAAGCTTGCGCTGACATGGATATCCAAGGGATCAAAATCCATTTGCTGCATGTATTAAAAAACACGCCGATGGCGAAGCAATATGAAGCCGGGCTCATCCGGTTTTTGGAAAAAGATCAATATATAAGTTTGATCGCCGATTCCCTGGAACTTCTCCCACCCGACATCGTCATTCACCGGTTGACGGGCGACGGGCCCCCGGACTTATTGATCGGCCCGATGTGGAGCACCAACAAATGGAGCGTGCTCAATGCCATTGACGCCGAATTGAAAAAGCGCAACGCATGGCAGGGAAAAAAAGCCAAACCGCGCAAGCCGCTGACGCCTTCCACATCCATGTCAGGAGGAAAAGCATGATTCTTCCATCCATCTTGCAAAGTGCCCACCAATGGGCGTCCGAAGCATTAACTCCCGGCGGGACGGCCATCGATGCCACAACGGGAAACGGCCATGACACCTTGTTTTTGGCCAGGCAAGTCGGACCGGACGGACAAGTCTTCGGCTTTGACATTCAAGAACAAGCCATCCAAAAGACCCACCGGCGTCTCTTGGCGGAAAATGCACATCGTCAAGTCACATTGTTCCAAAAAAGCCATGATCAAATGCACGAAGTGTTGCCGGAAAAACTCTTGGGAAAGGTCCAAGTCGTGATGTTTAATCTGGGCTATCTCCCGCACGGGGACAAAACGATCATCACCCGTCCCGACACCACCGTCCGAGCCATGCAACAGGCCCTCCAATTTTTAACATCCGGCGGACTGCTGATTGCAGCTCTGTACACCGGCCATCCAGGCGGACAAGAAGAAGCCGGTCACGTCATTGAGTGGGCTTCCGGCTTGTCCCCCCGTTCTTTTCAAGTCATGTGGCAACAGATGATCAACCGGGACCGGTCCCCTTCATTGCTGATGATCGAAAAACGGTCATAAAAAGACGGATCCCCGCTCCGGCGATCCGTCTTTTTATAATAAAAACATCTTCCCGGCTTCCTGGAAGATGTTTGATTGCTGATTTATGAAACATTATCGGTTTTTTCTTTGCTTGGCTGCAAGGGCACTCAGTCGTTCTTCGCTGCTTTTCATCCATTTCTTCATCATGTCTTCGAAGTCCGTCGAACTTCTTCGACCGGACCGTCCTCCTCTTCGATCACGCGGACGATCCGCCTGGAGCGCTTTTATTGACAAGGAGATTTTTCCTGAAGGATCAATAGAAAGCACTTTCGCTTTAACTTTTGCACCTACTTGCAACTCATCTTCAACTTTTTCCACATATTTTGTCGAGATTTGAGAAATGTGAACCAAACCCGTTTCTCCGGATTCCAGTTTGACAAATGCGCCGAACGGTTTGGTGGTAACCACTTCCCCTTCTACGACGGCCCCTTCCTTTAACACGCTCATTATAACACTCCCGAAGTGTAATTAATTCTGTACAAAAGTACCATTTATTTTCGTAAAAGTCAATGGGTAA
This sequence comes from Thermoactinomyces sp. CICC 10735, assembly GCF_016055175.1. Classification (NCBI taxonomy): domain Bacteria; kingdom Bacillati; phylum Bacillota; class Bacilli; order Caryophanales; family Thermoactinomycetaceae; genus Thermoactinomyces; species Thermoactinomyces sp. CICC 10735. Next base: position 46,232 of record NZ_JAECVT010000003.1, read on the forward strand.
AAATGTCTTCGCACCCGATGATGCGCTTGTTTTATTTATCTCCTTGTCTCCACAGATCCAAACCTTTGCCTTTAAAATATACACAAAACCATGGCAAAAAATGCACTTGATTTCCCACCTGTTTCTTAGTTTAATATTTTTCTTATAAGGGAATTTGAAAGGATATGTGATTGTATAATCCCTTTCTGATTCTGTTGGACAGACCTGAGGCGGGGATGAAGCGGCAACATCCTCCATGAAAAACCCGTGCCGCGCAAACTTTATTGTTGGGAGGCTACTTTTGTGCATCATTCGGTGAATGACGTGAAAATCATTGAGGAAAAGGCAAAGAAAGATCAGGCGGAAGAAAGAAAAGCGATCCGGGTGGTTCGGGAAGCAACCAAAACCCATTTGAAAAACGAAAACAATCATCATTCAAAATAAACCATTCCCAGCCGAATCCTTCTCAAAAAAGGAGAACCCCTGTACCGGGTTCTTCTTTTTTTGTTCCTTACCAAAAAAATAAATGATCCTATTCACCTTATCCGGATAATTATGTTATACTAATCGGTGATTTAATATATCACAATCGATTCGGAATCTCATTAAAAGGTGGATGTAAATATGAGCATGGTTATCCCGACGAAAAATGAACCTTCTCTTCACCTCGGGGGAAAATTGCACATCAACCTCCCTGTCAGCCAATTGGTGGAACACGCCATCTTGAGAAAAGAAGCCGTTTTGACAGAATCCGGCGCCATTTGCGCAACCACAGGGGCTTTTACCGGACGTTCACCCAAAGACAAATTCATCGTTCAGGAACCTTCCGTCGATGGACACATCGACTGGGGAAGCGTCAATCAACCCATGGAACCGGAGAAGTTTGAACGTTTATTAAAACGGTTACAAACCTATCTGGCAGAAAAAGAACTCTACATTTTTGACGGTTTTGCCGGCGCAGACCCCGCTTACCGCCTTGCGATCCGGGTCATCAATGAGTATGCCTGGCAAAACCTGTTCGTACATCAGCTTTTTATTCGCCCTTCAAAAGAAGAACTGGAAACGCACGAGCCGGAATTCACCGTGGTTTGTGCCCCGGACTTCAAAGCCGATCCGAAATCGGACGGAACCCGGTCCGAAACGGTGATTGCCGTCAGCTTTGAGCACAAAATGGTGATCATTGCCGGAACCCGTTATGCAGGGGAAATGAAAAAATCCATATTCAGTGTCATGAATTACTTGCTGCCGGAACATGGTGTGCTGCCGATGCATTGCTCTGCAAACATCGGGAAGGAAGGAGACGTGGCCCTCTTTTTCGGACTGTCGGGAACCGGAAAAACAACGTTGTCCGCAGACCCTGAACGCTCGTTGATCGGAGATGACGAGCACGGCTGGTCCGACCAAGGGGTGTTTAACATGGAAGGCGGTTGCTACGCCAAATGCATCGGCCTTACCGAAGAAAAAGAGCCGCAAATCTACCGTGCCATCCGCTTTGGCTCCGTTCTGGAAAATGTCGTGGTGGATCAAGACGGGGTTCCCGATTACGAGGACGCTTCGTTAACCGAAAACACACGCGCCGCTTATCCCATTCATCATATTTCTGGATCAGTCATTCCGGGGATCGCCGGACACCCGAAAGTCATTCTCTTTTTAACGGCGGATGCTTTTGGAGTATTGCCCCCGATTTCCAAGTTGACGCCGGAGCAAGCCATGTATCATTTCTTGTCCGGCTATACGAGCAAGCTGGCCGGAACCGAGCGGGGAGTCACGGAGCCGGAAGCCACTTTTTCCACATGTTTCGGCGCTCCGTTCCTGCCCCGCCCAGCATCGGTTTACGCGGAAATGTTGGGCGAAAAAATTGACAAACACCAAGTCGATGTTTACTTGGTCAACACCGGCTGGACCGGCGGGCCTTATGGAACCGGCAAACGCATGGATTTGAAATATACGCGCGCCATGGTCCGTGCCGCCATTTCCGGGGAACTGAAAAAAGCGGATTATGAAACGGATCCCATTTTTGGTTTGTCCATGCCCAAAACCTGCCCGAACGTCCCGGATGAAATATTGAATCCGCGCAACACTTGGGACGATCCAAAAGCTTATGACGAAAAAGCACGGGAATTGTCCCGTCGGTTCCACACCCATTTCGCGAAATTTAAAAATATCAAGGATAAAATTCGTAACGCCGGCCCCCGGCTCTGAACTTTTCTTTTAAAAACAGCTCTTATTTTTCAAGAGCTGTTTTTTTATTAACAAAAACGCTTATTTTATATTTTTTGACATCCTGTTATCTGTTGAAATCAATGTAATCTATTGGTATGATCAGCAAAGGTGAAGCTTGGACGAAAGAAAGGAAGCTCAGTCATGTCAACAAAACCTGTCATTATCGGTGTTGCAGGAGGAACCGGTTCAGGCAAAACGACCATTGCCAAAAAACTGGTGGAACAGTTTTCGGAATCCGTGGTTTATCTGGAACAAGATTCTTATTATAAAGATCAATCCCATTTGCCTTTTGAAGAACGCATCAAAACCAATTACGACCATCCTTTGGCCTTTGACAACGATTTGTTGTATCAACATCTCCTTCAGCTGAAAACCTACCAACCGGTTCAAAAACCCGTTTATGATTATGCACGGCACACCCGGGCAAAAGAATCCGTACATCTCGAGCCCAAAGATGTCATCATCTTGGAAGGCATTTTGATTTTGGAAGATGAACGTTTGCGCAATCTGATGGATATCAAAATTTTTGTTGACACGGATGCGGATGTCCGGATTTTAAGAAGAATTGACCGCGACATCAAAGAAAGAGGAAGAGATCTGGATTCGGTGATCAACCAGTATCTGACCGTTGTGCGTCCGATGCACATGCAATTCATCGAACCGAGCAAACGTTATGCCGACATCATCATTCCTGAAGGAGGGCACAATCAGGTGGCCATCAATCTTTTGCTCAATCAAATCCGGACTTATTTGCAAAAAGCTCCTTCCTTTTCCAATAAAAAAGCCTAGATCGCATTCACGACCTAGGCTGGATTTCTTATTTGCTTTCTTCTTTCTGCTCTTCGAGCTCTTTCAGCTGATCGCTTAACACGTGGAGACGATGCTTCAATTCTTCGCCCCACTCTTTATCATTTAATACTTTTGATACTCTCAACAAGTCAAGTGAATGATCAATTTGTTCGCGCAAGATGGGTTCAAAGTCTTCAGACTCTTGAAAACTTACGCCATATTCTTTCCATTCAGCGATCATTTCGGGGGTAATGGTATCTCGGAGGGTGACTTCTCTTACGCGATCTTCCCGAGCGTACTCCACCACTAGCTCGAACTCTTCTCTCACCGATGGATGAACTTGAACGTCATGGCAAACCGGACAGTACATCAGTGGCACCTTATGAACCATGACGGACTCTGAACGATACGATCCGATAAATCCGATGGTTGATGCGCCACAACAATAACTCATCTGCGATCCCCCCTGTCCCACTCATGATCGGCGACATATCCTGGTGCGATTCGGTTTTATAAAGGATAAGGCGTCTTTTATATATTTTATCACAAATCACTATTATCCAAACATATTTATACAAAGAAAAAACATGACAATTTTTTCTGTTCACCGAAAATCTTCACTTTTAAAAATCTCCTGATCCGGGGAAGGGGCCGCCCGGGCCGCCGGAAAGCACAAAAATATCCTCCTGTAAAAAATCTCTTTTTCACCGAGATTTTCCTTCAGGAGGACAAATCAGGCCGTGACGGCACATTAAGAATCAGTCTTCTTCACTGACCATCGCTTCATATTGGCTTGCATCCAACAATTTCTCCAGTTCGGAGGGATCGGACATTTCCAACACGATCATCCAACCGTCTCCATAAGGGGATTCATTCACATTTTCCGGCGAATCTTCCAGTCCGCTGTTAACCTCAAGAACTTTTCCGCTGACCGGAGCATAAAGTTCCGAAACCGTTTTCACGGATTCGACACTGCCAAACGATTCTTCGGCAGCCAGTTCCTGTCCTGCCTCAGGCAATTCCACAAAAACAATGTCTCCTAACTGGTCTTGGGCAAAGTCCGTAATCCCGATGCGAACTTTGTTGTCTTCCAAAGTTTCCACCCATTCATGTTCTTTGGAATACCGCAGTTCTTTTGGCACGTTCATTGTTCGATTCCCTCCGTTATTGAATTTCTCCCGACATCCGTTCCAGCGGGCGCTTTAACATGGACAATGCCTTGGCGCCGGCGAAACGGTGTCTTAATTGACCTTTGGCATCGAATAAGTAAAATGCCGGTACATACTCATTCTCAAAGGCATCCACAACAGCATGCTTGTTATCGATCCCTTGAGGATGTTTCAATTCATATTTTACGATAGTTTCTTTCACCGCGTCTACATCTGTATCTTTTTCCGAACGCGGGACATGAATACCTATAAATTCCACATGCGGATGTTCTTCCCGCAGTTTGTTCAATTCTTTAAACCCCATCTTGCACAACTCGCAACTGACGGACCAGAAATGAACCAGCACGGGTTGTCCCGTGAGCTCGTCGTTTGAAACCTCTTGATTCACCCATTCCGTGACGCCGCCGATGTCCGGCAATGCCGTCCGCAACCGCAGAACCATGTGCCATTCCTCCCGTTCCGTATGAATAAAGGCCCGACACATTGTCAGGCCTTCCGGCTTGCTTGCCCGTAAACTTTTTTAAGACCGAATGAAGCATTACAGCCATTTTTCTTTGAACTCTTCTTCTTTAAAACCAACCGTGACCTGGTTCCCGTCGGTAATGACCGGGCGCTTGATCAGCATCCCGTCCGATGCCAAAAGATCCAACTGCTCTTCTTCACTCATCTCTTTCAGCTTTTTGGACAATCCAAGTTCACGGTATTTCTTGCCGCTGGTATTGAAAAACTTTTTGACGGGCAGTCCGCTTTTGGAAACAAACTGTGCCAATTCATCCCGGGAAGGAGGGTTTTCGACGATGTTTTGCTCGGTGAAACGCACGCCGTGTTCCTCCAAAAATTTCTTGGCCTTACGGCACGTCCCGCATTTCGGATACCAGTACATTTTCAGTGCCAATTTCAGCCCTCCTTATGTGGACATCATTATTTCTTATTCTATCCTGAATAAAATTATTTGAACACTTGGCCGCCTCTTTTATATTCCACATCCGCCACATTTTCCCTCACATTGGCCACCCTTGCCGCGACAAAGAAAAAGTCGGACAAACGGTTTAAGTAGCGGCGGACTTCCTCATTGGTCTCTTGTTCACGGCACAATGTCACCACCATGCGTTCAGCACGGCGCGCCAGCACGCGGCAAATGTGCAAAGCGGCGGCTCCCCGGGTTCCACCCGGCAAAATAAACCGTTTTAACGCCGGGCACTCTTCCTCATAATGATCAATCCAGTTTTCAAGGCGACGGACCATCTCCGCATTCACCTTATATTGCCGCTTTTCCCCCGCCTGTGCCAGGTCGGCTCCGGCATCAAACAATTCATGTTGAATTTCGGTCAAATGCCGGATCAGATCGGAAAACTTTTCGTCATCCAACCGGGTGATGGCATCACCGACAAACGCATTCAGCTCATCGACGGTTCCATAGGCTTCCACGCGGATGTCATCTTTATCCACACGTCCGCCGATCACATTGGTTTTTCCTTCATCTCCCTTACGGGTGTAAATTTTCATGATATCACCTCCTGATCAACACCCCTGGCGGATGTTAAAAGAATTTGCGGAACATGGAGGGTCGGATGATCAATGACAACCGGCTTGACACCATATACTTCTTCAACGAGGCCGGGCTCGATCACCTCCCACGCCGTTCCGGTTCTTACCAGCTTTCCGTCTTTCAGCACCAGCAGTGCATCGCAATATTGGGCGGCCAGGTTTAAATCATGCAGGACCACAATCACTGTCAATCCGTACGTCTTTTGCCAGTTTTTCAGCCGGTCCAGCACCGCAAGTTGATAATGAATGTCCAAATAAGTGGTTGGTTCATCCAATATCAGCAACCGGGGCTCCTGCGACATCACCCGGGCGATGGATACCCGTTGCCGTTCCCCTCCGCTCAATTCAGAAACCGGACGGTGTCTGACCGGGTAAACCTGCGTTTCCCGCATGATCCGGTCCACCACCCGCCGGTCTTCCCCGGTCTGTCCGAAAAAGCGGCGGCGGTAGGGATAACGTCCCATCAAAACAACTTCTTCAGCCGTGAATGAAAGATCCGAAACCTGTTCCTGCGTCAATACCGCCCATTTTTTGGCTCTTTCTTTGAGCGGATACGATTCAAGCGGTTTATCATCCAACCAAACCTTGCCGGCATCGGGAGCATCCTCCCCGGTGAGAAGGCGCAGCAATGTGCTCTTTCCGCTTCCGTTCGGACCGATGATGCCCAACATTTCTCCTGGTTTGACTTGAAAAGAAATCTCTTTCAACACCCAGCGTTGCCCCATCTTTTTCGCCAGTCCGGCCGCTTTTAACATCGTTTGTCTCCTTTCATCCCTGACTTCTCTGATGTCTGCGCAAAATGCCCGCGAAAAAAGGAGCCCCCACAAAGGCTGTCACCACACCAATCGGGAGTTCCCGGGGTGCCAGCACAATCCGGGACAACCCGTCGGCCCAAATGAGAAAGGAAGCCCCGAACAGCGCCGACAAGGGAAGCAAATACCGATGATCCGCCCCCGTCAACATGCGCATGATGTGGGGGACCACCAATCCGACAAAGCCAATCATTCCCGAAACGGAAACAGCCGCACTGGTCATCAGGGAAACAATGATCAATAAAAATATCCGCATTTTTTCCACATGAATACCCAGATGGTGAGCCGATCTTTCTCCCAACACCATCAAATTCAGCTCCCGTGAAAACCGCCAGCAAACGAGAAAGCCGATGAGAAAAAATGGCAACAGCAAACCGATGTGTTGCCACCCGCGAAAAGCAAAACTGCCCATCAGCCAAAACTGAATCCGCTGCATTTCCTCCGGGGAAGTCGAAATGGCCAAAGTCAACACCGCACTGAAAAACGCTTGGACCACCACGCCGGCCAGAATTAATGAACTCGCCTGCGATGCTCTCCGTCCTCTCCCAAGCTGAAGCACCAACAAAAGTGCCAGACAAGCGCCCAGAAAAGCAAAAAGAGGAAGCATCCAACCGGACCGGTCCCCCCAGCCGGTGATGATAACCAAAGCCGCTCCGACAGCCGCACCGGAGGACACCCCCAGGATATACGGGTCCGCCAAATGATTTTTGAGCAATCCCTGATAAATCACTCCGGCCGTCGCCAGACAAGCTCCGACCAAACCCACCAACAACACCCGGGGAAGCCGCAACTCCCAAATAATAGCGGCATCGGCTTCATCCATGTTCAACCCGTCCGCCAAACCGGTATGTTGCAAAATAACTTTCCACACCGTCCAAAATCCGACATCCGTGCTTCCAAGAAAAACCCCCAGGGAAACGGAGAGAATCAGGGCAACCAACAACCCTCCTCCCCACAACCACTTCCTTCTTCCGATCGTCATCGGGCACTCTCACCAAACCTGTCAGGATACAATGTTTCAGCCAATTGTTTGACCCCTTCGTAAACGCGCGGCCCGGGACGGCTCAACAAATCCGGATCCAGTGCGTAGACCCGGCCTTCCTGAATGGCACGGATGGATTGCCAGCCTGCCCTTTTCTTAATTTCTTCGATATTGCCATGCAACGAAACAATCACATCCGGATTCCATTTCACCACTTGTTCCGGAGAAACTTTGGGCCATCCTTTCAGCCCTTGCGCCACATTTTTTCCGCCGGCCAATTGGAACAATTCATTCATAAAGGTGTCTCCCCCGACCGTATACAAGTTGTCGTCCAATTCAATCCACACTTTCACCCGTTTTTCTTCCGGAACTTGAGCCACCTTGGCATAAACCGTCCGCAATTGTTTTTCCATTTTGGCAACCAATTGATCCGCCTCTTTTAGATGATTGGTTGCCTGCGACAAGATGACAATGGCCTCATAAATCTCTTTGGTGCTTTGGGGATCGGCCACCAACACGGGAATCCCCATTTTTTTCAATTGATCCAGAACTTCTTTTTCATTTCCGGAACTTGCCACAACCAGATCCGGCTTTAAAGCCACCACTTGTTCCGCATTGATTTGGAATGCACTGACTTTGGGCAAATTTTTGACTTCCTCCGGATAATCATCCTGATCGGTTACTCCGACCACTTGCTTTCCTGCTCCCAGTGCGAATAAAAGCTCCGTGTTGCTCGGCATCAGGGATACGATACGCTGTGGCTCTTTTTCAATCTGAACCAGATTGCCCGTCTGATCTTTTACGGTCAGCGGATAATGGACGCTTCTGTCTTGCATCGGCCCGTATTGCACGGCTGAATCATCCAGGTTTTGCGGGGAACAACCGGCAATTCCGCCGATCAAGACCAGAAGTGCGATCCCCAGGAAAAGAACTTTCCACTTGAATCGTTTCATGTTTGAACTCCTCTCTGTGGCCAATAAAAAAACCCGTGCTGACGGGGCACAGGAGTTACATGCATGCAAAACACCAGCCCGGCATGAGACACACAACGGGCCAAGTGCATACGTCTCTCCTCACCCCCGAAGGAGAACGTAAGTAAACAGAAAAGGCAGGTCTCCTGGCTTATGGGTCATCGTCAGGCTCGCCTTCCCATTTTCTTGCGAAAACAGTGGCATTAAGAGCCGTCCTCCCCAAATACAGTGGCGGGGCCGCGCCGGATTCCAACCGGTCTTCCCTATTACCTTTCTCCCAACGGAGAAAGACCTTTTCTTCTATTCACTTCGTTCGTTATCATTATAAAAGAAAGGAAAACGGGTTTCAATTTTCAGACCTGCAGCGGAAGGGAGAGACCACACTTTGCTTAAAAAATCTTTTTCTTTTGATTTGGGAAAAGAAAATCGCGTCATCCGCGGAGATATCCGTTTGCCAAAACCGCAACTACCTGCGCCGGTCCTTTTCATTTGTCACGGTTTCAAAGGATTCAAAGATTGGGGATTTTTCCCTGTATTGGCCGAAAAACTGGCAGAAGCCGGCTTTGTCACCGTCACGTTTAACTTTTCCATGAATGGAATCGGCGAGGATTTGGAAAACTTTACGGAGTTGGAGAAATTTTCATTGAACACCTTCAGCCGGGAACAAGAAGATTTGGCCTTTTTAATCCAAAAGGTCCGCGAAGGGGACTTTCCGTATGCGGATGCCATCGATCCGGGACGAATCGGACTTTTCGGCCACAGCCGCGGAGGAGGCAACAGCCTGATCCATGCCTTGGATCACCCGGATCGGATCAAAGCGGTTGCTGTTTGGAACAGCATTCACCGGGCCGACTTCTTTGCTCCTGAAGTGATGGACGACATCAAGCGCAAGGGAATCGGTTATATATCCAATGCACGCACCGGACAACTATTGCCCGTCCGCCGGGAAGTCATCGATGACATCCGGCAGAACCGGGAACGGTTTGACATCAAAAAACGTCTGCCGGATCTGCATCTTCCTCTGCTCATCGTACAAGGAACCGAAGATCTCCCCGGATTTATGGAAGGAGCAAAAGAAATGGCTGATCTGGCAGACAAGGCCACGCTTCGTCTCATCGAAGGGGCCAATCACACCATGGGTGCGGTTCATCCTTTTGAAAAAATGACTCCGCAGCTGGAAGAGGCGATTCAAACCACCTCCTCTTTTTTTCTGAAGCATTTGTCTCCTGAACAGGTATAATGATAGCAGGTGCATCATGTAAAAAGCAGGTGAATGGAATGCAAACGCAGAAATCGTCTTCGGATTGCCCGGCGGGGGAAACCCGGAAAAGCCACCACCCCGACAAAGTGAAAAACAATCTGATTTCCAGGCTCAACCGCATTGAAGGGCAAATTCGCGGTGTCAAAAAAATGATCGACAATGATACTTACTGCGATGATGTGTTAAATCAGATTGCAGCGATCCAATCGGCTTTAAACAGTGTGGGCAAAATCCTTTTGGAAGGCCATTTGAGAAGTTGTGTGGTGGAACGTCTCCAAGAAGGCGAAATGGAAGTGATTGACGAATTGCTTGTGACCATGAATAAGTTGATGAAATAAGCAGTGAAAATGCAGACAGGTTGGCGGATCCCGCCAACCTGTCTGCTTAAGGGGGTCAAACGTTTTGGATTTCTACTTGCCATCAGTGACGCGTGAGAACATGAGATCATCCATTTACAAATTGGAAAGGAAAGTTGTTTTCTCTGCTCCATCCATTGTTGCATCGTCATGCTGCGTCTGTTTGCTTCTCTATCTATTATAACGGATCATGCTTCGGAAAAGTTTCAACAAAAAATGAAAAAATAAAATTTTAAACCGTGATGGAGACATCATGACTTTCAAACAACTTTACGGCGGTTTTCTCACGCATATACACCAAATAACGCGTGTAAAGACGCCACATTCCCTGCCAGAATTCATCCCCGGCCGGTTGGTACACCACTTTCAGCCCGATCGCTTTGGCCTCCTCATAACCGATGACTGAACCGTGATTCGGATATTTGTCTATGTTGATCAACGTCTCGGCAATCCGCTTGGCCTTCAGCAGATTGTTTTTATACATGGACCGGCTCAACCACTTGATGGCCAAACGTTTCGAATGTTCAATCGATTTATGGCAAAAGTCAATCAATGCCGCATCCACGCCCTGCAAAAAAGGAAGATAGGCTGCATTTAAAGGTTGTCCATTTGCATGTTCTTTTTTAATCAATTCGAGTCCGTTCAGGAAAGCTTGAGCGGGCCGGTATTGATAACCGAGCACGGTCGGAATCGAAACCTGAGGATCGATCGGACCCAGTTCCGATGTGTCGCTCATCACAATTTCATCCGCAGCCAGGCTGATCAAGGTGGCCGCACTTTTGGCTGCCTGCGGGACAATCACCCGAAGATGCCTGGTTTTGGAAAACAGCGTGTGCACCAATGTTTCCGCCGCATTCGGATCGCCACCGGGGCTTTCGATGATCAAATCCACATCACACGAGTCCTCCAAAGAAGAAACAATCTCATAAAACGGAGCAATATCTTCCCGGGTAATGGCGCTGTCCGGATGGGTCAGGTTCGCCATGTACACCAAAATGCGGCGCCCCGTCTTCTTTTCCAATTCTCTCATCAATGCCTGCCGTTCGTACCGGTCGCGATGGACAGCGTGATAAAGAGGACTTTGCTTTGGAAATTGTTGGTGATCCATGGAATCTCCTTCTCTTTTCATTATTGGCTTTGATAGGGACGGCCGTACAACTTTTCTTTCGTCGGCTTGATTCCCAAAGCCTCCATATCTCTTTTCAGCTTTTGCACCGATTTGGCAAAGCACTCAAAATCATTCCGGTTGTTTTCGCGCAACAATTTCTCTTTGGCTGTAAGGAGTGTGTCAAACATCGCTTGCTTCCCTCCTTGTCTCATTCGCAAGCTCCTTTTTTTAGTATACTATATGCATTCCCTTTCCGAAAGATCACGGTGATTCCCCCGACTTTCCATTGTTGGGCACTTTCCCGTTTGCTATACTAATATATTAAGTCGATTCCATAAAGATAGGAGTTTTACAGTGAAATACACCGGATTTTTAGAGCCGCTTCAGCATCGCCCCGCCCGGCCTGTACACTATGAGCTGAAAGTGGATGACCAAGTCATCCCTTTGAATGATTTTTTGGGCAGGGAAATGGAAATCCGATTTCTGGATGAATTGCGATGCCGGTATTGCGGACGGAAAACCAAAAAATTTTACGGTAACAACAGCTCATGCTTTCCTTGTTTTAAAAAACTCCCGGTCAATGATCTTTGCATCGTCAAACCGGAATTGTGCCATTTCCATCAGGGAACTTGCCGGGACAACGCCTTCGGCGAGCATCATTGCATGTGCCCCCATATTGTTTATCTCGCTTTATCCAGCGATATCAAAGTCGGCATCACGCGAAAAAGCAACCGGTTCAACCGCTGGATCGATCAAGGGGCGGTGCAGGCATTGCCCGTTTTGGAAGTGGCTACACGCAAAGACGCCGGCGAAGCGGAAGTGTTCCTTTCCCAATTCATTACGGACAAAACCAACTGGCGCAAAATGCTGAAAAATGAAATCAATGACGCGGATTTGTATCAAACCCGGAAAGAACTGATCAAAAAACTGCCGGAACGGTTCCAGCCTTGCATCCTTCCTGAAACGGAAATTCATGAATTCACTTATCCCCAGCTTCAAGTTCCCGATAAAATCACTTCCCTGAACTTTAAAAAACAACCGGCCATCTGCGGGACATTGATCGGCATCAAAGCACAATACTTAATCTTTGACACCGGAGTATTTCAGGTGCGCAAACATGCCGGATACAAAATTTCCATTTCGCTTTGAGCATTTTTAATGTATCCGGCGAAAGAAGTTTTTAAACCGGTACGGCGGTCCCAAATTCCGGCGGATGTGCCGCCAATTCGGCTTCATTCGGAAGAGAATGAGGCTTCCCAAAACCAAAATGACAAGCCATGCATAAAAATGGGTCACCAGAATCAATCCGAGAATAATCATCGCCATGGTCGTAAGCAGTGTGGACAAAAACAGATAACGGGTGAACAGCAAACTGAAAAAATAAATAATGATTCCCACCAAAACCAACACCGGGCTTAAAATCAGCAATGCTCCCGCTGCGACGGTCAATCCGTAATTCCCTTGAAAACCCAAGAACACAGAATACATACTGCCGGCGACAACCAGGACAGCCGCAAAGCACGCTCCCGGCCACCCTCCCAAAGCCATGCCGAAAAGAGTTGCTGCCATTCCTTTCACCAAGTCAATTACAATTATTAAAAAATATTCGCGCGGCTGCAATTGGGATCGAAACGGATACTTTCCCAAAGCCCAGAGATGAAGCGGCAAAGCTCCCATCAGATAAGCGCCGGCCAAGATACAAACAAAACTCATGCTGTCCCCTCCTTCCCTGTTTTTTAACAAATTATGCCGGCAAACGGCATAGTGCCAACCGGATCAGGGTCACCAGCCCGGCATAACCGAAAAAAGGGTACAAAAACCCGATCAACACCGGAAAACCGAACAAGGAAAACAGATAGCCCAATCCAAAAATCACAGCCATCACAGTTGCCGGATGGTACGGAATCCACGGTTTCAAACTGACGGTCAACCCGTATACATTGCCGATGAGGGTGGTCAAAATCTCCGCCCACATCACCAATAAAAAGAAGTATTTGAGCCCGGCGCCCAACCGGCTGATGACAAAAGCCATGGGAATCTTCAGATGAGACACATCCGTCCAATAAATCTGCATGGCGAGGTTGCTGGCAAAAAGCATCAAGCCCAAGCCCAAGCCACCCATCATCCCTCCCGCCATCACCACAGGCTCATCGGCCACTTTGGCCCCCAACGGGATCAAGACCGCTTGCATCAACGACAAATTGTAAGCCACGTAAATGAGGGACGGCACCAACCAATGATAGCGGGACGGCACCAAAGCAAAGGGCATATAAGAAGACCAATCCGCTGTCTTCCAAGCATGAATCGCGACCATCCCGATAAACAGAAGCATCATGGGAACGACAAGGGAGTTGACCGATAAGATGCCGTCCATTCCCCTTAAAATGACGACATATGCAATGAAGACCGTTATCATGACCCCCAAATGAAAAGACAATCCGAGTTGTTCCTCAAACAAAGCCCCCGAGCCGGACAACATCGCGGTTGTGATGCCGAATAACATGAGACTGACCAACCGGCTCATCCATTTCCCCCAATATTCGCCAAACAAATAACAGTTGAAATCTTCATAGGACGGGGTGCCCAACCGGCTTCCCATGAGAAGCATGCGGACTCCCAACCATGAAAACATCCCGATGGCAAACAGGACTCCCCAAATGCTGTCTTTCCCGTGAGAAGTAAAAAATTGCATGATTTCCTGTCCGGAAGCAAATCCGGCTCCAACAGCGGTTCCCGCATAGACAAAACTGATCCGGAGAGCCAAACTCCATCTCCTCAGTGACCACATACAACCCTAACCCCTTTGTCCGACTGTCAGGACTAGTTTATGATCACGGGCATAAGAAAAGACCAGCCAAGTTTTTGGCTGGTCTTTGGATTACCAGGGCCATCCTCCTTTTTTGTCATCATCCTTCTTGCCATCGTCACCGTTATTTCCGTTGTCCCCTTGGTCATTGCCGTTGCCGGGTCCGGGGAACGGGAAGTTATTGTTGTCGTCTCCATTTCCCGGATCATTCGGATCTTCCGGTTTTTCCCCGTCATCCGGTTTTTCTTCCCCTTGCGGGGCCAGTGTAACCGAAACGACACCCGATTCTTTTTGATCGTTTTTCTCCGTGTCAATGGCCACCACTTTATAGCGGTAGGTTTTGGAGGCAGGTTGCCCTCCTCCGCCGAAGAGATTATCCAGGAAGTTTCCTCCTTGAGGCGGTTGCACGGGATCTTTATATTCTCCCACGGTTCCGGGCAATTCTTTAATCATCTGGAAGTCTTGCCCTTCCTCTGCACGCCATACCTGGAATTTGACGCGGTCTCCCTGTTCACCCCACTTCAAGAGAATACCGTCACTTTGTTGCGACGCACTTAATTGAGGTTGTTTCAACTCAAACGGCGGTTGCGGTTCAGGTGCGTTAAACTGGAATTTCTGAGGTTTCTCCCCTTCCAGCGCTTTGTTCATCACATAGCCGAAGATTTTCGCCGGTGCGCTTCCCCCGGTCAGGTACGGGTTGTCCTGTCCGCCTTGGGGATAGAACACGTTGACAGCCATCACCATATTGGGGGTGTACCCGACAAACCATCCGGCTTGCCCGCCTTGGATCGTACCGGTTTTCCCGGCAACATCCCAGTCGTTATGCAAGGCGGCTTTTTTACCGGAACCTTCGGTAATGACATTCTTCAACATGCGGGTCATCCAATAAGCGGTCTTTTCATCAAAGACTTTGGTTTCTTTTTCATCTTTTTCTTTTTTGGGCTCCAACTCTTTGTCTCCTTGCACCACTTTCCGGATGGTGTACGCATGCTTATAAGAACCTTTATTCGGGAAGACGGAGTACGCTTGCGCCATTTGCTTGGAAGTAACCCCTTTGTTCAAACCTCCCAGAGCAAGGGGTGCATATCCTTTATCCGCCGGTTGCAAATCCAGCCCCAGTTTTTGCCCGTAATTATAGGCCCGTTCCAGTCCGACTTCTCGCAACAAGTGAATCGTCGACAAGTTCAGCGAGTTGGCCACCATGTATTTCATGCTGACCTCACCTTTGGGACCTCCTGAGTAGTTGCTTGGACTCCAGTCGCCGGCAAAGTCCACCTTTTTGTCTTCAACCGTGAAATACTCATTATAACCAAGATCCTGAATGGCCGGGGAATAGACGGTCAATGGTTTGATCGTCGATCCCGGTTGCACCGGATCGGCCACCGCCCGGTTTCGGTATCCCGGTTTATATTCGCGGCCGCCTCCCACGGCTCGGATCAGCCCCGTTTTGGGATCAATAATGGTAATCCCGGCGTCGGCCCCCTCCAAAGATTTTCCTTCATTATTGGTAAACAGCGAATCATCTTTCAGAGCCTCTTCCACCGCTTTTTGGGCTTTCAAATTCAAACCGGTATAAATATTGAGTCCCAGTTGTTCCAGATCTTCTTCATTCAAGCCGTATATTTCTTCCAATTCATCAATGACCAAATCTTTATAAGCATCAAACTCGTTTTGTTTCAGATACTCTTGTTCACATTCTTTACAAGTTTCCAGTGGCTTTTGCGCCAGCTTTTTGGCCTCTTCTTCCGAAAGCATCGGCTCCATCTCATCATCCACCGGCATGACCATCGTCAAGACGACATTTCGGCGCTCGATTGCTTTATCCGGATGTTTAAGCGGATTGTACTTGTTGGGCGCCTTGGGCATCCCGGCAAGCATGGCCACTTCTTGCGGCTCCAGTTTTTCTTCAACCGGGTCCTTGCCAAAATACACCTTGGAAGCCAGACGCACACCGGCTACCCGGCCGCCGAATCCGATAAAGTTTAAATAGGCTTCCAAAATATCATCCTTGCTGTATCTCTTTTCAAGATTCAGCGAACAACCCAGCTCCTTGATCTTCCGGGTCATGGTTTTTTCGGCGTTTTCCAGGATAATGTTTTTACAAACCTGTTGGGTGATGGTACTTGCCCCTTGGGCCGCACCCATGGCGACGATGTTTTTGACCACAGCCCGGGACAAACCTTCAAAGTCAACCCCGATATGTTTATAGAAACGACGGTCTTCCGTTTTGACAAAAGCGTCGACCAGCATCGGGTTTTTTGCTTTTAACTTTTCAATATCCGCCCACTCACGCTGTTTCGTACCAATGGTGGCAATCACTTCATCATTGGCATCATACAGTTTGGAACTAAATGGCATATTTTCTTTTTGAATTTTTTTCAAATCATAAGTGCCTTCGCTTAACATAATGGCTGAACATCCGCCCACCATCAGGAGCAGAGATGTCACCAATACCAATACAAGCCATTTCCAAGAAAGAAATCTCTTCCACCCGGTTTTGGGCGGTTTGCGTCCGCCGCCGCCACCCGAACGGGAACGCGAACGGGGACCCACTCGTTCACTGCGTGAGCGCGGAGGCATCGGGCTATAACCACTTTTCATGCTCACCCTGCGAAAATCATCCATCGATTACCCTCCCGAAACCATTGTTCTATCCAATCCATGCTTCCACCTTCAAAAAAGCACGAAAACCTATAGATAATTTGACAATGAGGCTGACCAATTCCTGCACATCCGCTTTTGTGCTATGATAAACGAAAAGGTGGTGAGCGTCGTCATGCACAAAAAAGCTGCAGTTTTTTCCAGTCGGTTGACCGGGATCATCAGCCTTTTCCTTACCTTTTATTTATGGAAAGTTGCAGGAATCACCGGTCTCATCGGCGGACTGGTCAGTGCCGGTTGTTGGTTTGCTTGGAGTTGGCTCCTCCAAAAGAAGTAATCTTTTCTTCTCTCGAATACTTACCCATTATAACTTAAGAGCCTGCAAAATGGTTTGTCATTTTTAAAAAATATTACAGCAATATTACACGAATCTTATGCTCATTCTACATAATATCATCCATTGATGAAACCCCCAGTCACTGGAATCATGGCACCGGTGATAAAATCGGAATCGGGATGGACCAAAAAGCGGACCACGCGTGCGACATCCTCCCCGGTGCCCGGCCTTCCGACCGGGGTGCGTTGGTCTTCCTTCCCCCTCGCTTCGCAAATGGATGCTTCTTTATAGGGATCGCGAATATCCCCGGGCAGGATCATATTGACGGTAATTTGATGGGCCGCTTCCTCACGGGCCAGTGTTTGCGTCAACACCGCCAATCCCGTTTTCGCGGCGGCATAGGGCCCGTAACCGGTCCATCCGAACACTTTATCCGCTTCCGGATACCCGAAAGTAATGATCCGCCCTCCTCCCTGGTTGCGCATCATCGGAATCACTTCCCGCACCAAATAAAAAACGCCGGATAAATTGCCGTCGATCATGTCACGCCAATGTTCATCCGTAAAGTCGATCACGGGCGTTTTCTTGAAAATAAACGGTCCGGCCGTGCAGACAAGGGCATCGATCCTCCCCAAATCTTCACGAACCTCACCGACCATGCGCCGGATATCCTCTTTGTTGCTGATATCTCCTTGGAGAATGACCGCTTCTCCTCCATTTTTTTCGATCTCTTTTTTCATTTTTTGCGCCGCACTCCGACTTTGTCGATAATTGATCACAATCCGGTAACCGTCCTCAGCCAGCCCTTTGGCCACCATCACGCCCAGCCCTTTGGGGCCGCCGACAACCCAGGCCACCGGCTTTTCTTTTTGCGCCATCAAACATTCATCTCCTTATTCAAAACATTTTTATGTCCGGCCATTTGGAAATTATGATACCATCCCCGGTCGCAAATTTTGTCTATTATTATAATATATGGCGTTGGAAGTCCCACTCCGAAAATTGCCCGATTCTCCCGGCCGGTAAACTGCTTCATAAAAAAAACAGCAGGCAACTTTGGATACATTGCCCGCTGTCTTGCACAGTCTGCTTGCAAACATTCCCGGCAACCGTCGCCGCAAATCTCCGGATGCCGGATTTAGGATGTGGCAACCCTCTGCCGTCGGTCCGCTCACTGTTTTCCGATGTAAACCGACCGGACGATGGTGCGTGCAAAAGGCGTTCCGTCGGCTTTGGTTCCCTGAAGATCGATGGTGACATTGTAGGTGCCCGGCTCCTTCAACCCGAAGCGGTCAGCCAGATCCGGTACATTTTTCAGGATTTGTCCGGCGGTGATTTTTTCGGTTCGAATTTTCTCCCCCCGCGGGGAAATCACTTGGATGGATCCTTGCAGTTGTTTCAAATTCGTGTTTTTCCAATTCATCTGTAAGGGGATACGGCCGGAATCGGCTTTGGCCGGAAGCGTGAACGAAAGGGTATCCGCTCCGGAATAGGTGGTGATCAAGAGATAAGCATCGGTTTGCGGACTGTTCATTTGCATCGTCCAGTTTCCGCTTTCCAACTGGCTTCCATTAAGATGAAACATTTGCACAGCCGCCCCTTGAAAGAAGGCTTCATCCGTCGCTTTGGAAAAAACGCCGCTGGTTTCGGTGTAAACTTTGCCGGATGGCGAGATCAACCGGACTTTCACTTCAGGGGATTTGGTAAGCACGGTGAAAAGGATTTCTTCCGAACCGGCATCCACCGAAATCGTTTCTTCCGCTTGCTCGCCTGCCGTCAACGGTCCCCCTCTGACAAAATGGTCAGCACTTTCTTCCTTCATCCGGGGAACATCCTGCCGGGTTTGCACCACTTGACCAGAGAGAAGCACGGAATCGATTTCCGCAAAGGCGACGGTTCCGGTCCGGATGGCATCATGATCCACATCCTTGGTAAACAGATGGTTTCCATAAGGAAGATCGGTGCTCCAGACATTCACCAACCCGTCATTGTCTCCATGGGAAGACAAGTAGAAACCGCCAAACCACAAGGCCGACAAACTCGGTCCCCAATTGGTGCCCGCAGCAGTGTAATAAACGTTTTTAACCGCATCGGGATGACTGTCGGTTTGTTCGCGGTACTTTGCCATTTCGCCCGTTTGCAAGGAATAGGTCGCATCCGAACGCTGTCCCAGCAACTCTGCCAGCCACCCGGCCCAGGAACTGTGTGCCAGATCCGCAAGATGCGAACCGTGATGCGGGGAGCCTAAGGTGACCACTTTTGATACATACGGATACGCGCCATAATGAATCAAGGCTGCCTGCGTGTCAGGACCACCTTTGCTGTGTGCGACAATATTCACCTTCTGTCCGAAATGGTCATAAATTTCCTTCAGCATCCGGGCCAGCAATTCTCCGTTATCCCACTGGCTGGATGGCTTTCCGCCGGCATCATACAATTGGACAAAAGCGGTCCGGTAACCGTTGTTGTATGCGGTTTCATACATATCATTCAATCCGTGATAATTGGTCTCGTTCCACCAGTTTTGGGCTTTTCCGTTCATTCCTTGGACAAAGACGATGGGAAGTTTGTTCGGGTCGGCATTTGCCGGAGTGGCTCCCAAAAACCAGGTTCCGGGGGTGGTGTCTTCAGAGGGAGGGGGCAACTGATTGCTGATCACATTTCCCATCGGTTGGGGAGGGGGAATTTCCTCACTCTCAGCCCCGACCCATCCGGCGGGCAAAAACATGCTGAAGGCCAACAACAAACAAAGCAAAAAACACCAAGGCCGGCGCAACACAATCTCCTCCTTTTTTCATATACAGAAGATTGCGACATCTATTTCTGAAACATTTGCGTTTCCAAGAGAACATAAGGTCTTGCAAACCATTTTTCAATTTTGATTATATCGTATTCTATAAAATTCCACAAATAAAATTTTGAATATTTGAAAATTTAATGGTTTGCATGTTCCAAAGCGGGGAACATGCAGACCCGGCCTTGTCCTTGCCAAGTCTCAATGATTCAACACGCTCCAGCTTCCAATGTTTCAAGCAGTTGCCGGATATCTTCCGGAAGCGGGGACTCCCATTCTTTCCATTCATGCCACCGGGGATGGAGCAAACGGAGATAAGAAGCGTGCAAGGCTTGCCGACCGATCAGATGTTGATCATCCCCGGTTCCGTACAACAGATCGCCAATGATGGGGTGGCCGATGGATGCCAAATGAATCCGAATCTGATGCGTGCGTCCGGTTTCCAACCACAAACGCAACAAAGTGGTTTCTTGGAAGCGCTTGACGACTTGAAAGCGGGTAACGGCGCGGACGCCTTCCTCAGATACGACGCGTCCCCCTTTTTCCTCCGGCAACATTTGAATGGGCTTGTCAATGGTGCCGCTTTCGTCTTCCACCCGGCCATGGACAACGGCATGATAGCTTCGTTCATAATGCTTTTTTTCCATTTGGGCCGCCAAAAAAGCATGCGTGTATGCATGTTTGGCTACCACCATCAATCCGGAAGTGTCCCGGTCCAGCCGGGTCACCGGCCGGAACTTTCTTCGTTCCCCTCTTTGTTCCCAATGGTAAATCAACCCATTGGCCAAAGTACCTTCCTTATAACCGCGCGTGGGGTGGACCACCAAGCCGGGCGGCTTGTCAATCACGATCAAATCTTCATCTTCTTCGACAATGTCAAAAGAAACGGGTTGGGGAAGGACGGTTTCCGATTCCTCTTCCATATAGCGGATTTCAATTTGGTCCCCTTCCCTGACCCGGCTCGTAAAATAACGCACTTCGCCGTTGACCGTGACCAACCGGTTCCTTTTCAGGCGGGTCATCATTCTTTTGGAAAAACGGTACTTGTTCCGGAGAATTTGTTTCAACATTTTCCCGTCTTCTTCTCCGGAAACGACATGGGTGAATTGGATCTGGTTATTCATGAAACACCTCAAAAAGACATGATGATTCCAAACGTTTCTAGTATAGCACGGGTGAAATCAACGAGAAAGAATCCCTTTTGTAAATAATTGTAATTATATATAATAGACAATGATTTCATCCATTCGTTATAATGATGCCAAAACCAAAAAAATACCTGCAAAGGGGAGCCGGAGATTGGCCGGCTGAGATAGTGTACCGATACACTGACCCTCACAACCTGATCCGGATTATGCCGGCGTAGGGATTGCGCATGGTTTCAGACAAGCACAAGCATCCCTCCATCAGGGGTGCTTTTTTGTGTCTTCCCCTTTGCATGCAACCAGGAAGGAGTACAAAAATGAAACAACGTCTGGTGCTCACGGCACTTTTCACCTTGTTCGCCTTGTTTCTGGCGGCATGTTCCTCAACCGGGGACTCTTCCAGACAAACAGTCAAAATCGTGCTCGACTGGACCCCGAACACCAATCACACCGGACTGTACGTAGCAAAAGAAAAGGGCTATTTCAAAGAACAAGGGCTTGATGTCCAAATTATCCAACCCGGCAACAGCGGCGCGGAGCAAATGGTTGCTTCCGGGCAGGCCGATTTTGGCGTCAGTTATCAAGAAAACGTCACCCATGCCCGAACCCAAGGGATTCCGATCATTTCCATCGCGGCCGTGTTGCAACATAACACTTCCGGCTTTGCCTCTCTCCGCGACAAACAGATTCAACGGCCGAAAGATTTTGAAGGCAAAGTCTACGGCGGCTTCGGTTCGCCGGTTGAAAAACAGATCCTGACTTCTTTGATGGAAAAAGATCAGGCGGATGCAAACAAAGTCAAAATCATCAACACCGGAAACGTCGACTTTTTCCAAGCGTCCAAACAAAATATCGACTTTATGTGGATTTATTACGGATGGACCGGCATTGAAGCCGAATTGCGCGGCGAAAAGCTGAACATGGTCTACCTGAAAGATTATGACCGTGCTCTGGACTATTACACCCCGGTTCTCATCACCAGCGAAAAACAAATCAGCCAAAACAAAGAAACCGTTCAATCCTTTATGAAAGCCGTCAGCAAAGGTTATCAGTTTGCCATTGACCATCCCGATCAAGCGGCTGACATTCTGATCCGGGAAGTGCCGGATTTAAATCCCGAACTGGTGAAAAAAAGCCAGGCATGGATCAGCCCCCGTTACAAGGATGATGCCAAAGTTTGGGGATGGCAAAAAGAAGAAGTTTGGGCGGACTATGCCAAATGGCTGAGCGATCACCACCTTTTGGAGGGAAAATTTGTACCCAACGAAGCCTTTACCAATGAATTTTTGCCGGAAGGAGGAAACTGAATTGGCCCAAGCACTGGTCAGCCTTCAAATCCTGCCGCGAACCCCCCGCGGGGAAAAAGTGATTCCTTATGTGGACCGGGCGATTGAACTGATTGACCAATCCGGTGTCCGTTACCGCGTCGGCCCTCTGGAGACCACCATGGAAGGGGACTTGTCCGAACTGCTAAAGATCGTTGAGAAAGTCCATGAAGAAATGGTGAAAATGGGTTGCGGCAGCGTCCTGGCCCAAGTGAAAATCTTGTATCAGCCGGACGGCATTTCGATAAGCGAGTTGACGAAAAAATATGATGAGCATTGTTAAACGGGGCATGCCTGTCTGGTTCGTCCTTTTTCTGTTGTTCTTATGGGAAATGTCGGTTTCCTTGTTTCATATTGAACCTTGGGTGCTTCCGTCCCCTTCGGCAATCGGCAAAGAATCCCTCGCATTGTCCCGGCAATTGCCCGTTCCCGTATGGGCAACTGCAAGCATTGCCATCAGCGGCCTTTTCATGGGGACCGTCATCGGCCTTTTGACCGCCGGCGTGCTTCATTTATTTTCATCTCTGCGCCGAATGGTTTATCCGTTGATTATCTTGTCGCAAAATATCCCGATGATTGCGCTAGCGCCGTTGCTTGTGATGTGGCTCGGGTTTGGCGTCTTTCCAAAAATCCTGGTGGTTGCCCTGATCTGTTTCTTCCCTGTCACCGTCTCACTGTTGGGCGGATTGGCTGAAACGGATCGCACCCTTCTGACCTATATGAAAATGGCCGGCGCTTCCCGGATGCAAATTTTTTTCAAATGTGAATGCCCGTCGGCTTTACCGGCCTTTTTTTCCGGTTTGAAATTATCGGCCACTTACAGCGTGATGGGAGCGGTCATCGCCGAATGGCTGGGAGCGGAAAACGGCATCGGGGTGATGATGCAGCTGGCTTCGTCCACTTTCCGCACAGACCGGGTCTTTGTGACCATTTTGTTGGTCGCCGGCTTAAGCCTTCTCTTTTTCGCTTTGATCACATTCTTCGAGCGGATGGTGACAGTGCGCAATGGAAATCAAAGGAGGGATTCCCGATGACTTTGGAAGTGAAAAACATCACGTTTTCTTATGGCAACGGACCGGTCATTTCCGGTCTTTCCTTACGGGTGAAAGAGCGGGAATTCGTCTCCTTGATCGGACCGTCCGGGAGCGGAAAAAGCACACTGTTCCACCTGATCGGAGGCTTGGAAAAACCGGCAGAAGGAGAAATTACGTGGAACGGGCAGTCCATCGTCGGCAAACGCGGCAACTTCGCTTACATGCCGCAACAACCGTCCCTCTTCCCGTGGCGGACCGTGGCGGAAAACATTGCTCTTCCCAGTGAATTGAACCATCAAAAAATGAAACCGGAGCACATCCGCCGGTATTTGGAAAACGCAGGCTTGAGCGGGACGGAATCGCTGTATCCCCACGAACTGAGCGGGGGAATGCAACAGCGGGTGGCATTTTTGCGCACCTTGGCAAGCGGAAAGGAATGGCTGCTTTTGGACGAACCTTTCGGCGCATTGGATGCCCTGACGCGAACCCACATGCAAAAATGGCTGGATGCTTTGCTGAAAAAGGAACGGCGCACTGTCCTTTTCATCACACACAGCATTGAAGAAGCTTTGCTCCTTTCTGATCGCATCTATATTTTGACGAAACGCCCGATGCAGGTGTATCAAGAGTTGAAGGTTCCATTCCCCAAGGAAAACCGTTTTTCCCTCCGCGGAGATAAAACATGGGAATCCCTCCGGAAACAGCTGGAAGACTGGTTGTTACCGGAACCGGCGGAAACGGATTAAATAAATGACAGGGAACGGCATGCACGTCCGTTCCCTGTTTTGTCAATAAACAATGCCCGTGCGGCGATGTGTTTTGTCCAGTAAGGAAGAAGGAGGATCAAAATAACGGGAATCATATCTTTTTTGGAACGTTCCCTCTTTCGTTATGTACCCGGAACCCCATGTCGGATCCATGACCAGCCATCGCCCATCCACCCGGACTTCCACCCAGGCATGGCGTTGTCCCCCCGCTTTTCCTTCCACAAAACGGGCCGGCAAACCGGCGGATCTTAAAAGCGCAATCGTCAAAAACACGTAATCCTGGCAAATACCCTTTTTTGTGCGCAACGACTTGATCGCGCTGTCCGACCAATGGAATTCATTTTTCCGGTACTTTTCCATGTCATACGTCATGTTTTTTGCAACATAATCATAGATCGCCTTCGCCTTTTCCCGCGGTGTGGAAGCTCCGTTCACCAGTTGTCCGGACCGGTTTTGAATCTCCGCACTGTCGGACTCAATGCCTCTGGACGGAAGCAAATACCGGAGATCCTGCTTTGCCGAACTGTTCACCTCAAACCGGGCCACTTTAAAAAAACGGAAATAATCCCGTTTCTCCGTTGTGATTTCCGGAACATACAGGTTCACTTCATATTTTCCGGGACCAAACCTCAGCCATATCCGGTCATCAAAGCGGAAATTGTTCACCGGCAGAAAATAGGTTGCCTCTTCTCCATCTTTTTTGGTTTTGACAATCAGATGGGTGGTCTCTTTTGCATAAGGTGCCGTCGCATCAATCCGTCCGGCAACGCGGTAGGACAAGCCGGCCGTATCGCCGCTGGCCACCGGCGTTTCCAATTGAATGCCCCTTTGGGCATAAAGATCAGTATAGGCAACCGGTTCCCGCTTGATGTTTTTCGTGTGTTCCACATACAGCGTGGCTCCTTCCCGGAACGAACCCCATTTTTCCGGGTCGGGAACCATCACATCAAGCTGATGCACCCCCTGCCCGAACAACAAAGGGATCTGCTCCTGAAACTTGCCGTCGGTGACCCGGATGACCCGTTCCCAGGATTGATTTCCTTTTTTCAATTGCACCAGCAGTTTTTTCACGGATTTTTTGACCTCTCCGCGGATCGGGACGGCCTGGTCCGACCGGACATACCCTGACTGCGGGGAAGAGAGATTCAGTTCGGCTTCCCGGGCTTGCATGCTGTATGCCACATCCCGTGCCAACGTGTCGGAAGCATTGTGGACAGTAAAAGCCGCCATCAAATAAAAGTAATCTTTTTCTTCCCGGTCCGGAAGCCGGAGATAAACGCGATAATCCCCTTTCCCCTGAAACAGCCGGAGACTTTTCCCGAACCGCCCGTTTTCCACGGGAATATATTCATCCAATGTTTTGGGCAATCCCTGTTTGGGCTCCCCTTGGTACTCGATGTGCACCCATATGTATGGAACCGCCAGGTTTTCTGTCTTTTCGATGGTTCCGGAAACCGTAAAAACGGATTCGGCCTGCACCGGTTCCCATTGAGGCTGTTCCAGTTTGGCGTTCAGTTTTTGGGCATAATCCTCTAACCGGATTTTTTCTCTGCCTTGAAAATCCGAGCCCGGATTGGCCTGTTTGCTGAACACCAGTTTTTCCGATCCCCGGGTCCAGGTCCGGTCCAAAGCCTCTTTGTCCTGATATGCGGCCACTCCGAGCAGACAAGCCGTCAACAACGCACAACCTGCCGAAAACCACTTCCAACTCATACCCTTCTCCGGCCTTTCACAATTTTTTCCTTTGCTATTCCATTTTCTTTTGCATTGTGAAAAACCCTTCTTTTTCGCCGCCGGTTTAAAATAAAAAAAGCAAATGGCCGGGGTCTTTGACACACAAGACCCCGGCCATTTTTTATACCCGCACTTCTTCCGGCAAATGGCTCAACAACGTTTCTTCATCCCAAATCGTCACATCCAATTTTTTCGCTTTGTCCAGTTTGGAGCCCGCTTTTTCGCCGGCAACCAACAAATCCGTCTTTTTGCTGACGCTTCCGGTGACATTGGCCCCCAACGATTCGAGCAGGTCCGTTGCCTCTTTGCGGGACATCTTCTGCAATGTTCCTGTGATGACGACCGTCTTTCCGGCCAACGGTGATGATGCAACGGCTTTTTCTCCATCCGCACCCGTCCCTTTGTATTCCATATTCACGCCGGCTTCTTTCAAACGATTGATCGTTTCCCGGACTTCCGGTTTTTCCATGTAGGTGACCACGCTGTCTGCCATTTTCGGCCCGATCTCATCCAAGGCAAGCAATTCTTCCATGCCCGCCTCCATCAGGGCATCCATATGCTTGAAGTGTTGCGCCAGAATTTTGGCCCCTTTGGCTCCGACAAAACGGATCCCCAGCCCGAACAACAACCGTTCCAGCGAATTCCGTTTGCTTTTTTCAATGGCTTCCAGAAGGTTTTGGACCGATTTTTCTCCCATTCTCTCCAGCTGTAACAAATCTTCTTTTTCAAGGTAATAAAGATCCGCCACGCTTCGCACCAAACCGTGGTTAAACAGCTGGGTCACCACTTTTTCGCCCAGCCCTTCGATATTCATCGCACCACGCGAAACAAAATGGATGATGCCTTCCCGAGTCTGCGCCGGACATTCGGGATTGATGCAGCGAAGCGCCACTTCACCTTCAAGGCGGACCAGCCCGCTGCCACACTCCGGACAGTGTTCCGGCATGGAAAACGCTTTTTCTCCGCCGGTGCGCTTTTCGGTGAGAACGCCCACCACTTCCGGAATGATGTCTCCTGCTTTTTTCACCACCACATAATCATGGATCCGGATATCTTTTTCACGGATCAAGTCTTCGTTATGCAGAGAAGCTCGTTGGACGGTGGTTCCGGCCAGGCTGACCGGCTCCAAAACGGCAGTCGGTGTCACCACGCCGGTCCGACCGACATTCAGGGTGATGTCCAAAAGACGGGTGACGGCTTCTTCCGCCGGGAATTTATAGGCAATGGCCCAACGGGGGCTTTTGGCGGTGTTCCCCATCTGTTTTCTTAACGCCAATTCATCGACTTTGATCACAATGCCGTCAATCTCGTAAGGAAGATCCGGGCGGTTCTTTCCCCATTTTTCAATGAAAGCCAGCATTTCCTCCACGGATTCCACCGTCTGCCGGGCCGGATTCACCTTAAAGCCCAACGTCTCCAAAAATTGAAGCCCTTCGGTGTGGGTTTGGACGGTATGGCCTTCCAATTGTCCGATCTCATAAACAAACAAATCCAGCGTCCGCCGGGCCGCCAATTTGGGATCCAGCTGGCGAAGCGAACCGGCTGCCGCATTGCGCGGGTTGGCAAATAAAGGTTCCCCGTTTTCGGCCCGTTCCCGGTTCAAGCGTTCAAAAGCCCGCCGCGGCATGTACGCTTCCCCGCGAACTTCGATGGAAAGCGGTTCGTTGATGCGCAAAGGCAGGGACCGGATCGTTTTTAAGTTTTGCGTGATATCTTCCCCGGTGATGCCATCTCCCCGGGTGGATCCCAAGACAAAACGGCCGTCTTCATATTTGACGGAAACCGCCAACCCGTCGATTTTCAACTCGCAAACATAACGGACATTTTGGCGGCCGGCCGCTTTTCTCACACGCTCGTCAAAATCACGCAAATCCTGCTCGTCAAAAGCGTTCCCCAAACTGAGCATAGGGGCGGTGTGCTCGACTTTTTCAAAATAAGGAAGCGGTTCTCCGCCAACCCGCTGGGTGGGGGAATCCGGGGTTTTCAGTTCGGGAAATTTCTCTTCCAATGCCATGAGCTCGCGCATCAACCGGTCATACTCGGCATCGGAAATGGCCGGATCATCCAAAACATAATACCGGTGGTTATGTTCATTGATTTCATCATGCAATTCCAGCACGCGTTTCTTTGCCTCTTCCAGCTTCAATCCAACTTCATCCTCCTGTTCATCATTCTTTCGTGATGGGAGCATATTTGGCCAATAATTTTTTCACCCCGACCGGAGCGGGAAATGCAATGTTCAACTCCATGTCGTCGCCTTCCCCCTGCACTTTGACGACCGTGCCGACCCCCCATTTTTTGTGGACGGCTTTGTCCCCGACCTGCCAGTTGCGTTCCGGATTGGGTGCCGGCCGTGCCACTTTCCTGAAGCTTCGGCTTGGCGTCGGCGCTTCCTTTTTCTGTCCGGCTTCTTCAAACAACCCTGCCGGAATTTCCCTCAAAAAACGGGAAGGCAGATTGGAACTGGTTTGCCCAAAAATCGTCCGCGTCCGGGCCCGTGTCAGGTGAAGCACTTTCTCCGCACGGGTCAACCCCACATAGGCCAGCCGCCTTTCTTCTTCCATCTCCGACTCGTCATCCAGTGAACGCATGTGAGGGAAAATCCCTTCTTCCAAGCCGACCAAAAAGACATGCGGAAACTCGAGTCCTTTGGCGCTGTGCAATGTCATCAACGCCACGGATTCCGCATTTTTTTCCTCCTCTTCATCCAGCTGGTCCACATCCGAAATCAAAGCCAAATCCGTCAAAAAGCTGATCAATGTTTTGTCTTCATTTCTTTTCTCGAACTCTTGGGCGACCGATAAAAATTCATCAATGTTTTCCAGCCGGCTCGCCGCTTCGATGGTCTTCTCTTTTTTCAATTCTTCTCTGTAGCCGCTTCGTTGCAACACTTCTTCCGTCATTTCCACGGCTGACAGATATTCAATCATGGCATGAAGCTCGCGCACAAATCCGACAAAGGTTTCCAGCGGCTTCAGGGTCCGCTTGGACAGTCCGATGTGCTCCATCTCCAACAGCGCTTCAAACATGGAAATGCCGTTTTGCACTGCATAATTTTGGATTTTCTCCAGCGAAGCCGCTCCGACACCGCGGCGGGGCACATTGATGATGCGGGAAAGGCTCAGATCATCATGGGGATTGACAATCAGACGCAAATATGCCAACAAATCTTTAATCTCTTTTCGTTCGTAGAACTTGATGCCGCCAACCACGGTGTAAGGAATGTTGGATTTCATCATCACTTCCTCGATCACCCGTGATTGTGCATTGGTCCGGTACAACACAGCATAATCGGAATACCGTTTTCCTTGTTTGATGCCGTTTGAAATGGTTTCGGCAATATAGAAGGCTTCTTCCTGCTCAGTACCGGCTTCAAACAATTGAATCTTGCTTCCTTCCTCATTGGCCGTCCACAATTCTTTGGGTTTCCGTTCCGTGTTGTGGGCAATGAGATGATTGGCGGCTTGGAGGATGTTTTTGGTGGAACGGTAATTTTGCTCCAGCTTGATTTGCACCGCATCCGGATAATCCTGTTCAAAATGGAGAATGTTCCTTATATCCGCTCCCCGGAAACGGTAAATCGATTGGTCCGAATCACCGACCACGCAAATATTCCGGTGATGTTCCGCCAGCATTTGAACCAATACATATTGGGCATGGTTTGTATCCTGATACTCATCCACATGAATGTACTTGAATTTGCGCTGGTAATACTCTTTCACCTCGGGCCGCGATTTGAAAAGCCGGACGGTTTCCATTAACAAATCGTCAAAATCCAAGGATTGATTGGCCCGCAATTTCTCTTGGTATTTTTCGTAAACATCTGCTGCCACCTGTTCGAAAAAGTTGCGCGCACCCTGTTTCATTTCTGCCGGCCCGGCCAATTGATTCTTCGCATGGCTGATTTGATTCAAAAGGGAACGCGGCTCAAACTTTTTGGGATCCAGATTTTCTTCCTTTAAAACTTGTTTAATCACGCTCAATTGGTCCGAAGTGTCCAGAATGGTGAAGTTGCGCGACATCCCCAGCTGGTCAATATCCCGCCGCAAAATGCGCACGCACATCGCATGGAAGGTGGAGATCCAGATCTCTTCCGCCCGGGGCCCCACCAAAGAGACGATGCGTTCTTTCATTTCGCGCGCCGCTTTGTTGGTAAAGGTGATCGCCAAAATATTCCAGGGGTGAACCTGTTTTTCACTGAGAAGATAAGCCACGCGGTGTGTCAAAACCCGGGTTTTTCCGCTTCCGGCCCCGGCCACGATCAGAACGGGGCCTTCGGTGGTTTCCACTGCTTTTCGCTGCATCGGGTTCAAGCCCTCAAGCAACGTCTCCGTCGACAACTGGTTAAGCATCAGCTCACCCTTTCTCCTGCAACTTTGTTTCTTTGACCCATGTCACGGTTTGAACCGCTTTTTCCACATTGGTGTAAACCACATTACCCACGACAACGGTATCGGCCCACCGGGCCATGGTTTTCGCCTGCTCTTCGTTGGTGATGCCTCCCCCGTAAAACAACCGGGTCTGCTTTAATTTTCGGCGAATGGCCCGCACCTTTTTCTCCTCGCCAAAGGTCCCGCTGTATTCAACATAAAGCACCGGCCACCGGAACAAATTTTCCACCAAATCGGCATAGCCGGCCGCTTCTTCTTCGGTCAGGTCCGCTTTGGCCTGTGTCAAGCGGCTCACCTTGGCCCCTGGATTTAAAATCACATATCCGAGCAACAAAACCTGCTCCCAGGGAATGCTGCTCCCGTAACGCCGGATGGCCTCCAGGTGCGCCCCATGAATCCACTTGGCTTGATCGGTGTTTAACACCGATGGAATGAGATAACCGTCAAATCCGGGTACAATCGCCTTCATCGTCGAAATTTCCTGCACACAAGGCACTTGATATTTCTGTATCCGTTCAAGCAATTGCCATGTGTTTTGAAACGTAATTCCATCCGTTCCCCCAACTATAATCGCATCAGTTCCGGATTGGCAAATCTTTTCCAGTGCCAGATCAGAAAGCCGCCGGTTGGGGTCCAATTTAAAGACATGTCTCCATTTCTTCACTTTTTTTATCATACTTTTCCCCCCGCCCGAAACCTACAATCCCTATTATACACCGCAGAGAAAATGAAAAGAAAACAAAGGCTGTGATCCGTACAGGAAAACACAGCCTTTCAGCAAAAAGTCATCCGTATTATCATTTTTCAGGGGATTTTTCTTCCTTCGCTTCTTTTAAACGTTCCAAGGCGAGCAAATAACCGTCGGTACCGTAGTGGAGACAGCGTTTGACACGGGATATCGTTGCCGTGCTGGCGCCCGTTTCGGTTTCAATCTGGTTATAAGTGCAACCATCTTCGAGCATCCGGGCCACTTCCAACCGTTGCGCCAGTGACTTGATCTCCCCGACAGTACATAAATCTTCAAAAAAACGGTAACATTCATCAATGGTTTCAAGTTGCAAGATTGCCTGAAAAAGTTGATCCACTTCTTTTTTGTTCAGTTTATTCAGTTGCATTCATCATTCCTCCTCGAGGTAGAAGGAAGTCCTTTCGCCCTTTAAAGTTATGCCTCTGATAAGTATAGCAGAAAATAAGAGGTTATTGGAGAAGAACCTCTCCGGTCTCCGGCAAAACATTGATCCATGTTTTCCCGGGCAGCAACGTGCATTCTTTTCCGTCACGGTAAGGAACGATCCATCCGTCCCGGTACTTCCATTCGACCGGGACCGCCTTCCCCTGCTGGAGCAAATAACCTTTCCCCTGCCCCGTAATATCCACCGCCCGGTGTCCCACATAATCCAATACCTTGTGTTTGGCAAAAATCACGAGTACATTTTGCATGGTGACCGGCTCCCCGGTTTCCCTATCGGTTTGCATCTCGCCTTCGGTGTAGCGGACATATTGCTGCTTGGCCGGATCATATTGATACCCGGCTTCGTACAATTTATGGTAAATGAGGCGGACCTTCCCGGCGGCCTTTCCCCCGCCGGTGACCGCTTCACCGGAAAACTGGTAAGCCGGCTTTCCACTGTAATCGGGATAATCCCGTTGCTTTGCAACCCGGCTCAATTCTTCCAACCGGGCATACAGGTTATGCGGCGGTTTGCGAAAATCGACGCGGAAAAAATGTTTTTCGTCTTGATGGACCCCGTCGATCGCCGGCTTTTTCTCCTCACGGATCCGGTTTAACGCAGACGGGGAACCGCCGGCATGCGCCACCACCGCCCCGGTTCCGTCCGCCAGGTCCAGATAATAATCCCGGACACTCCGGACCGGACCGATCACCCCGTTCAACCGGTTATAATAAAAAGCCGCGAACCGGGTGATCTCTCCTTCCGCCAAAATCTCCACCACCACATCCGCCAATTGAAGCCCGGATTGCGGACGGGCCGCTGGATGGTTGTTGATCATGGCCATGATCACGGGTTTGGGTTCCTCTTTCTCAACAGGAGTGCCGGTGATGGGACTCATCAGACGTACCGGTTTTTCTGGCCGGGTGACGGGGGCGGAATCAGGCTGACAGGCAACCAGCAAGACAGCGATTAAAAGACTCGCAATTCCGAAATTTCTTTTCACCAAATCCCTCCACTTGAAATCGATATTGAATTCTTCTTTTTCAAACGGTTTCATCCCTTCCTGTTCAGAAAACCTGCTGACAGGGTATGCAACAAGGCAAAGCATAGCAACGGGCAAACTGCCAGGCGCCAGCCCGCAAAAATGAGAACCGGCTGTTTTAAAACCGCCGCGTCTCAGGTTGCAAACCATTCAATCACATGGGAACGAAACCGCTCAGCGGACGGGGATAACGGATTGTCTTTCAACCAAGTCAATCCGATCTTCCGGTAACATCTTGGATTCCGAACGGAAATCTTTTTGATCTTGGCCTCGCTGATGCCCCGGTATTCCGGGATCAACGTCACGCCCAATCCGGCTGAAACCAACCCGGCCAACGTCGATACATCTTCGCCTTCAAATTTCATGACCGGGGTGAAACCGGCTTTCCGGCAAAAATAGGTGATCCGTTCCCTCATCTCCAATCCTTGCCGAAAACCGACAAAGCTTTCGCCGCCAATCTCCTTCAGATCCACAGAGTCTTTTGCAGCCAGCCGGTGGTTCGCCGGAACATACAAAAACAATTCCTGTTCCATCAGCGGATGCCACTGAATGCCAGGCGGAAACGCATACGAACTGATCAGGCACAAATCAACCTCCCTGGCCTTCAACAGCTCCACGCTTCTTGAAATGGTGCTTTGGATCAGTTGAATTTCCACCCGGGGATATTTTTGGTTAAAGCTGCGGATCAACTCCGGCAAAACCGTGACACCCAACGTGCGGAGAAAGGCCACCGAAACCTTCCCGGTATCCGGGTTTTTCAATTGTTCAATCTCCTGAACCCCGACGGAAATTTCATTGAGCGCATTTTCCACCCGTTTCAAAAAAACCCGGCCGAAGGCATTCAGCTTGACGGAACGGCCGACCCGGTCAAACAGCGGCACCCCCAACTCTTCTTCCAGTTTGGCCATGGAACGGCTGAGAGCCGGTTGGGAAATGCCCAGCCGGTTTGCCGCTTTCCGGAAGTGCTCGGTTTTGGCCACTTGACAAAAGTATTCCAGCTGCTGCCATTCCATTCTTCGATAACCTCTTTCTCTTTATTGATAGCAAAAAATTATCATTTAAATAAATATAATGCAATAGACACATCAGCCTGCCGGAAGTACACTAAAAACCAAAGCAACAGCTTCACAATGAGGAGAGGTGCTTCATGAAATATGTCGAATCCGGCAGCAGTGAATATTACCGGATTTTTGTTTGCATGCTGTTGGGGAGCATGGTGACTTTTGCCCAGCTGTATTATCCGCAAACATTGATCAATGCGTTTGCCTCACAAATGGGAATCTCCCCGTCTCATGCCAGTTTGTCTGTTTCGCTGGCCACCTTTTCACTGGCCGTCGGAATGTTGATTCTCACAGTTTTTTCCAATGCCTGGGGCCGGAAAAAAATCATGGGAGTGTCTTTGTTGTTGGCATCCTTGGCGGGAATCGCCACGGCATTCACCCCGGATTTCAAAACCCTGGTTTTTTTGCGGGTTTTCCAGGGACTGGCGATGAGCGGATTTCCATCCGTTGCCATCACTTATCTGAATGAAGAAATCTCACCGAAACACATCGGGCGCATCATGGGGATTTATGTGAGCGGCAATGCAGTGGGCGGTTTCTTTGGGAGAATATGGGTCAGTGTTTTTGCCGACTTTTATTCTTGGCAGGCGGGCGCCCTTGCGCTGGGGATTTTCAGTTTTTTATGCAGTGCGCTGTTTTTCGTTTTGCTTCCTGAATCCAAACATTTCAAAAAAGAACAACTCTCTTTTTCCAACTGGATTTCAGGCATGATCGGCGGAATGAAAAACAAATATCTGTTGTCCATTTACGCCATGGCCTTTTTGCTGCTCGGCGCCTACATTACATTGTTTAACTACATCGCTTTTCCTTTGTCCAATCCTCCGTATCAATTGAGCCAAACGGCGATCGGCTTTTTATTTATTTTTCAACTTTCCGGATCGTGGAGTTCGTATTTCTTCGGGAAACTGACAGAAAACCACTCGCGATCCTCCCTCTTGATCAGCGGGGTGGTCATGGCATTGGCCGGTGCCCTTTTGACCTGCACCGGAAATCTCTTTTTGTTGATGGCCGGCTTGATCTTGTTTGCAGCCGGATTTTTCGCCGGACACAGCCTTGCCAGCGGATGGGTCGGGATGATCGCAGACCCCCGGATCAAAGTGTACGCTTCTTCTTTATACCTGTTGTTTTATTACACCGGCTCCAGCCTCTTGGGATGGGCCGGCGGGTTCTTTTTGACCCGCTTTGGTTGGTACGGGGTGATTTTCATGATCTCCGTCCTCTTGATCGCCACTGTGTTGTTGACTCTTACGTTAACCCGGTCGCTTCGTCTCTCCCACAAGGAAAATTCCGTCCGCCTGACCGGTTGAAACCAGAAAAACAGGAACCTTACGGGGTTCCTGTTTTTTAATGCAAAAACCGGAGCAAGACGGGAATCAAGAGGGAAGTCAAAATGGCACACAGGGTCATGGCCACCAAACTGGCGGTTCCTTCCTTTTCCCCGATCTCCAGTGCTTTGGACGTTCCAATCGCATGGGAAGCACTGCCAAATCCGATGCCTATGCCCAAGTAATGGGTGATCTTGCACCATTTCATCAAATACGGGCCCAACACAGCCCCGATCAGTCCGGCCACAATCACAAATAAGGCGGCCAGAGAGGGGATGCCTCCCGAAAGCTTGGCCAAGTCCATGGCCACCGGCGTGGTCACGGATTTCGGCAACAACGTGTAAAGAAGACGGCGGTCCACCCCGAATGCCTCCGCCAAAAAGTATCCGCTCAACACGGCGGTGAAACAACCGGAAATCACACTGACCAGTATCGAAGCAAGATAACGTTTCACGACCCGTCGGTGACGATACAGCGGGATCGCCATCGCCACCACCGCCGGACCCAGAAACCCGTCCAGCCACCGTCCGCCGGTCATATAGACATCATAAGGAATTTGGAATAAAAGCAACAAGCTGATCAGAAACACTGCCGAAGTCAAAAGAGGCAGCAAAAACGGCGACGGGAAGCGTTTATACAGACGTTTCATCGCGATGAACACCGCGAGCGTGACACCGATGGATATTCCCCCGCTGATCCACTCTTTCA
Source organism: Thermoactinomyces sp. CICC 10735 (assembly GCF_016055175.1). NCBI lineage: Bacteria > Bacillati > Bacillota > Bacilli > Caryophanales > Thermoactinomycetaceae > Thermoactinomyces > Thermoactinomyces sp. CICC 10735. The sequence goes on from NZ_JAECVT010000003.1 coordinate 81,672, forward strand.
TCCACACCCTCCTTTCGCATGGCAAGCCATTGTGCCAGCCGTCCGGATAAACACATGACCAGCACGGTACTGATGAAAACCACGGCCACGGCTTGCAACCCGTGTTGTTTCAAAAAGCCGCCATATTCGATCACCCCGATGACAGAGGGCAGAAACAAAAGCGGCAACCAGGAAAGCAATGCATCCGCCCCTGATTGCAGCCGCTTGACCCGGACCATGCCGGTGGACAAACAAATGAACAATAGAAACAATCCGATCATACTGCCCGGGATCGGGACATGGAACTTCTGCTGGATCCACATGCCCGTCTCATAAAAAAGGTAAATCCCGCCGATTTGCAAGACGGTTTTCAACATCTGCGCAAACATGGATGAACCCTTCTTCCTGTGTATTCTCTTTTTTGGGAGAGATTGTTATATAACAAGAGAATAACCTTCTATCTTTACTATCACACAAATATCCCGGTCCCGCAATATGCTTCCCGTTTTCATTCCCCCAAGGGACTTTAAGGCGGTGACTTATTTCACTGTACATTTTTTTCATCATTGGTACAATAAAGGAAACCTCAAAATCAGGGGGAATTCGATGGCTTATCCAGTGGAAACACGCGGGGTGGAAGAACAGCAACACCCGTTTTACGTAATTCGTTATGTCATCAAAAACGGAGATGAAGAACTTCTCGCCAGCGTTGCACGTTATGTCCATACCGGGCAAGGGGGAAGAGTGCAGTTTCTGGAGCACGACTTGAGAAAAATCAGGCGCATGCCCGATCCCGTCAAGCAAATGTCGGAAGTGGAAAGAGTCATCAAAAACGAAGGAGCCCGCTTGGCCGAAGAAGCAAAAAACAAAAAATGACCGCTTCTTTTCCTTGCAAAAACAAGGTAAAATAAATACGTCCATCAACGAGGAGTGAATCCAATGACAGTCAAAGGTGAAATTTTGCTTGAAAACGGAGGAATCATCGAAATCGAATTTTTCCCGGATGAAGCTCCCATCACGGTCAATAACTTTCGCAAACTGGCCAATGAGGGCTTTTACAACGGGCTCAACTTTCACCGGGTGATTCCGGGATTTGTCAGCCAGGGAGGCTGCCCCAACGGGCTGGGAAACGGCGATGCCGGATACACCATTCCTTGCGAAACGAAAAACAATCCGCACCGCCATGTGCCCGGAGCCGTATCGATGGCGCATCGCGGGAAAGACACCGGATCTTGCCAATTTTTCATTGTTCATGAATCCCAGCCGCATTTGGACGGGGTGCACACCGTTTTCGGCATGGTGATCAAAGGAATGGAGCACGTGCTGAACATGCAGCCCGGAACGGTCATGAAAGAAGTCAAAGTCTGGGAAGAATAAATAAAAAAACTGTCGGCCTTGACCGTAAGGCCGGCAGTTTTTTTATGCCCCTCTTTCGTTCACCGGATTTTTTCTTTCTTTTGGCACTGATGAATCCGGGCAATCCCTTCCGTAATCGTTTCTGCGTATTGATCCAAAAACCGGGCGTCTGAAAGAAGATGGTTTTCCCGCATGTGGGTGATAAACAACGAAGCCACCGTGATCGCGGGCATGTTCACCCCGCGCAATTCCTGGATTTTCCCTTCCGCCGTCTCTGTGTCATTTTTCTTTCCCAAATCCATCACGCCGTATTTTCTTAAAAAGCTGGTCAGCTGATTATGAAGCCAGCACTGGATTTTTCTCTCTTCCAATCCTGCAATCACGCTCACATAAGAGGCAAACCCGGACATGGTGGGATCAGGGGAAGCATTGGTATGGATGCTTAAAAATAAGTCCGCATTCTGACGGTTCGCCCACTCAATCCTTTCCCGGGCACTCACGTGGGTATCCACAGACCGGGTCATGGTCACGGACAACCCTTCATAATTTAACAACTTGCGGCGAACGCGAAAAGCAATTTCCAAACAAACATCCTTTTCAGCCAGAGAATAACCCACCGAACCCAAATCCTCTCCCCCATGTCCCGGGTCAAGGCACACCAGCATGATTCTCACCTCACGTAAGACAATGCTCCATGTTCATACTTTTTCCCCACATCGCTTCTTTAAAAACACCGATTCCCAAAAGGATATGAACAAAAACAAAACACCGGATCGTTTCGGTGCCTCTTTTGCAATAAAAAACGGGAGGGGCCGGTCTTCTTCCGAACCCCTCCCGTGTTCCGGTTTTCAGTTACATCGGGATACGTTTTAAAAACTTTCCTTCACCACAACCTGATCCAAAGGCAAACGGGTCGTCGGCCGGGCCGGAGCCGCCGCTTTGCCGATCGTGATCAGCATAACGGGCGCATAACGATCCGGAACCCGGAATTCCTCCACAAATTTTTCCCGGTTAAATCCTCCGATCGGACAAGTGTCATACCCTTTGGCTTTGGCTGCCAACATCAGCTGCATGGCGGCAAATCCGGCATTCAAAAAAGCCTCATCCCGGGCGAACCGGTCATTTTGATAAGCTTTTTCCACTTGGCCGATCATTAAATCGTAAATGTCTTTTCCGGCATCCTTATAGACGATTTTGGCGGTTTCATTCGCTTGCAGGTCTCCCAACACAGCCACGGTGGCTGCCGCCTCGACCACTTGCTCTTGATTGTATGAAATGGGCAACAGTTTTTCCTTCATCTCTTTGGATGTAATGACGAGAAAGCGCCAATGTTGCAAGTTCCAGGCAGAAGGAGCCTGGATGGCAATCTCCAGAAGTTCATTCAATTCCTCTTCCGGAATGTTTGCATTCGGATCATATTTGCGAACCGTGGAACGCGCTTTCATCACTTCAATCGCATCCATGGTTTTTGTTGTTGACATTCAATCACCCCGATTAATTTAAATAGAAATTAGACAGATAAACATACTTTCATATTACTTAATATATCAAAAAATTATATGTCAAGATAAACAACTTGACAACAGGCCATTTCCATCAAGATTCCAGTCAACCCCCAACAAATCATATCATGTCCATCTGATCCCTGATGGATGCAATGGCGGCAGATCTCTCCGTTCCTTTCGCCCTCCATTGCCCGGCAGATGGCCGATCTTCCCTGCCATGGCACAACCGCCGGCATCGTGGCACATCGGATATCATTTGAAAAAACATCCCCGGCCAGCCGGTAAATGGCAGCCGGGGCCTAGAGGTTTTTAAACCATGTGAGTTTCTCCGGATTCCGCACCAGATAAAGTTTCTTCATTTTCCCTCCCTCCAGTTGAAACAAGGCGACAGTCATTTGTCCACCCGCACGGATCAACAGTCCGTCCTCTGCATTGATCCCGATCACCCTGTATTGCACACCCTGATATTTTCTCAACAATCCCAACAAGAACCGTGCCACCTTTTCGGCAGAAATGACCAGCCGGAGGGCAGCCATCACTTTTCCGCCGCCGTCAGATGTTACAACGACATCTTCCGCCAAGAGGGAAAGGATTTTTTCTACATTTCCTCGACGCAATTCTTCAAGAAACTGTTCAATCCATACTCTTTGGTTTTGCCGGCGGCGAATCGCTTTCCCCGGATTTCCCACTTTCCTTCTCGCCCTGCTCAAAATTTTGCGACAATTCCCCTCGCTTTTCTCCACGATTTTTCCAATTGAGGCATAATCAAAAGACAATGCTTCCCTCAAAACAAAAACCGTTCTTTCAACAGGGGTCAACCGTTCCAACAACACCAACATCCCATAAGACAACATATCCTTTTTAAGTAACATGGCACCGGGATCTGCAACATCTGTGGGAACCGGTTCCGGCAGCCAGGGACCGGTATATTGCTCCCGCCTTTTTTGGGCAGAACCCAGATAATCATAACAACGATTGACGATCATTTTACAAAGATAATTCTTGGGATCGTACAAGCGCTTGAGATCCAAACCGGTCAGTTTGACAAAGAGATCTTGCACCAGATCTTCCGCATCAGCCATCGAACCGGTCAATTGATATGCAATGGTGCAAAGCAAAGGTTTGTATTCTTCATAAAGTTGTTTTATTGTTTCCCCATATCCTTCTCCCCTCCTGTGCCCCCATTTCACTTTTATTTTACGTTACTTGCTTTCTTCCATGTCCATTTTCTGATGAACCTGCCGATTTTCCCCGCCAGGATCCAATCGATTCCGCAGTATTCAGCCCAGACCAAACCTTCTTTTTGACCTAAACTGATACAAAAAAAATTTCGGCATCTCCGATGAATCGGAGCAGGCTTTTTTTTCAAATCAGCTTCAATAACTTCTCCCAGTCGTTTTGCTTGCAGGATTCCTTCTTTGCAAGTCATCCCGTCTGCTTTTCCATTCTCCGGATCGATAACATGTGCACAATCCCCGATACTGTAGATGGCACTTTTCCCTGACACCCGATAAGAAGCATCCACTTTCACTTTTCCCTCCAAAGTAAGTGGCAGTTGACATTGGCGCAAAACCGGATGGGGCTCAAGCCCCAAGGTCCAAATGGTGAACCCGGCAGAAAGTTGCGTGCCATCGGAAAGTACCAGCTTTCCGTCTTTCTCATACAAAGCTTTGCGTTGATGGAGGACCGTAACACCTAAATTGTTCAGCTTGGCTTCCAATTTCCGGCCCAATTTCTTTGGTCCGTTCATCATCAACCTTTCTTCCGCATTGATCAAAAAAACCCGGACCAACGCGGGATCCATGCCCAACCGAGCTGCTTCTGAACGCATGGCCTGTGCCAATTCCGCAGATGTCTCCACTCCACTGATTCCGGCACCTGCCACCGCAACAGAGAGCAATCGTTTTCGTTCGGCCGGGTCTTGCTCGTTTACCGCCTTTTGTAAATGCCGGCGCCACTTGGTTCGTATCTCTTCCGATGCGGATAAATCGTGCAATGAAATTCCGCCTTGTTCCGGATCCGGCCTTTTCACCACACTTCCCACGGTAATGACCAACAGATCATAGTCCAATGATTGCTCCTTTTTCTCTGCATCACAAAAAAAGATCCGCTTTTCCTGGCTTTCGATGGTTACAAGCTCACCTTGAATGCGCTCCACCCTTTCCGGGAGAACCTCTTCCCAAGCCAAGGCAATCTTTTCAGCTCTGGCAACCGGTTGAAATAACAGGACTTTCTGTACATAAAACGGCTTGGGATCAATCAAAATCAACCGGAAGGGTTTGCCTGCTTTTCTCATCGCCTGACCGATCTCTTTTAAAGCATGAAGGCCCACATGCCCGCCCCCTGTCACGACACAAGTGATTTCCTTCATTCCGCCCATCCCCTTTTCCCTGTTTAATAATAAAACGAAACAGACGGTGTTTTTGTGACAGACTCCACCACGACTCAAGTTTGTTTCCCCAAACCGGTATAATGGAAAACGAATCCTGAAAAAGAAGGGTTGACCATGAAAAAAGTGATTGTCATCGGAGGCGGAATTTCAGGCGCCTCCGCCGCGTACCAATTGACCAAACTGAGTGCCGATGTGAAGGTTACGATCATCGACCGCAAAGATCCGGGACAAGCCACCGACGCCGCCGCCGGAATCATTTGTCCCTGGTTGTCACAGAGGCGAAACAAAGCCTGGTATCAACTGGCAAAAAAAGGGGCCCGTTTTTATTCGCAACTGATCGCCGGGTTGGAAAAAGACGGGGAAAAACAAACTGGTTACAAAAAAGTCGGCGCGCTACGCATTCATACGGATGCCAAAAGGCTCGCCAAAGTGGAAGAACGGGCCGAAAAACGCCGGCAGGACGCACCGGAAATGGGCAAGCTCACCCCGTTGCCACCCCAAAAGACACGGGAACGGTTTCCTCCGCTTGCCAGCCATTTTTCGTCCCTGCATGTGGAAGGGGCGGCCCGCGTGGATGGCCGCGCCCTCCGCGACTCCCTGCTCCGTGCGTCACAAAAAAACGGTGCATCGTTCATCCGGGGAAGCGCCTCGCTCTTGCACCAGGGAAAAAAGGTGACCGGCGTCCGGGTAAATGACAAAGAGGTGATTCCGGCGGATATCGTGATTGTCTGCGCGGGAGCATGGGCAAAATCATTGCTTGCCCCGCTGGGAGTAAATTTTTTGGGCACTTTCCAAAAAGGGCAAATCGTCCATTTGCGATTGCCCGACACGCCCACCAACCATTGGCCGGTCATCATGCCGCCCAATGATCAGTACATGCTGACCCTGGAGGATCACCGGATCATTGTCGGGGCAACCCACGAAAATGATTTGGATCACTTTGACACCCGGGTCACTGCCGGCGGCTTGTTCGAAGTGATTCAAAAAGCGCTGGACGTCGCTCCCGGACTGGAACACAGCACCTTGCTGGAGACCAGAGTCGGCTTCCGTCCCTATACTCCCGGGTTCCTTCCGGTCATCGGCCCGCTTCCCGGATGGGACGGCATCCTGTTGGCCAATGGACTGGGAGCTTCAGGACTGACGATGGGACCTTTTATCGGAAACCAACTGGCCAAACTGGCATTGGGATTGGAACTGGACATCGATCTGTCCCTGTATGATGTCAAAGGGGCACTGGAACCTTGATTCCGGTGCTCCTGAACGGCATCGCCTCTTCACAAAAAACTCACGCGGTTGTTTGCTGGATGGCCTCTCTGACCCGAAGGAAAAGATGTTGTTTAAACCTTTCCATTTTCCGTTCGCAATTCTCCATTCCGGTGTCCTTAACTCCAAAATAAAACTTCAGCTTCGGCTCGGTCCCCGAGGGACGGGCGGCCACCCAAGAGTCATCCTCCAGCACAAATTTCAGCACACAGGTAATCCGGATGCCGCTTTTCCTCCTGCCAAGCCTCCAAATAACGCCAGCCCTCCAATTGGGGCAGCCCTGTTTCTTCCGTGCCATTCAAGATGGCAAAGAACCGTCCCTTCATGATATCCAGCAGCACCACATGCGGGAGAAACTACTTCATGAGTTGCAGAGCCTCCATCCCATCCTGTGCCGTCCGGCCCTCAAATCCTTCATTTTGCAGACCGATCTTTAATAATGTAGGGCTCATCATCCACAACCAATATTTTGATTCCCGCCAATGGTTTCATCATGGCGGGTTCACCGCCTTTTTCCCCAAATCATTTTCATGATCCGGCCTGAAACTGAAATTTCCCTTCAAAAAAACCGCACTTTCATCCCTCCCGGGACAAAAGCACGGTTTCTCTCACGGGCCCGCAGGACGAGGCCAACGGAAAAAATGGCTCCTATTTTCGAAGCAACAAATAAACAAAATAAGGCGCGCCAATCAGCGATGCCACAATTCCGGCCGGAATGCCGTCCGGTTCCAACAGATTGCGTCCGATAGTATCGGCCGTCAAAAGCAACCAGCCTCCGATCAACAGGGCAATCGGCAAAAACAGCTGATTTCTCGGTCCAATCAAGGCTTTCGCCAAATGGGGAGCCATCAAGCCGATAAAAGCAATCCCGCCGGTGACGGATACGGCGGAAGCCGCAAGCGCCACAGCCGCAAGCAGCAGGAACATCCTTTCTTTTTGCAGGGGCATTCCGACTCCGATGGCGACCGGATCATTAAAACTTAACAGATTTAATTGATTGGCTTTATAAAAGGTAAACGGGATAAACACCAACAGCCAGGGGAGGAGCGCCCAGATGAACGGCCAATCGTCCCCCCAAATATTCCCGTTGAGCCATCGTGCAATAAAATCCACTTTTTCGCGCTCAGCCGAGGAAATAATGACCAACATCGCCCCGGAAAAAGCCATGTAAAATCCCACACCCGTCAAAATCAAACGGGCCGGCTGGAGCCCCGCCCCCTTTTGATAAGAAAACAGATAAAGAAGGATGGCGGTCAAAATGCCGGATAAAAAAGCCACGACCGGCAGCAAATAGATTAACGATCCGGCTTCCACCGGAAAAAACAGAAAAAAGACGGCCACTCCGACACCGGCGCCGGAATTGATGCCGATAATGCCGGGGTCAGCCAGATCATTGCGCGTAATTCCCTGTAAAATGGCTCCGGACACAGCCAAAGCCATTCCGGCAAGGAGGGTCACCACGATCCGCGGCAGGCGAATCGAATAGAAGACAAATTCTTCTTTAAAGGTTCCATCCCCCAAGAGAATCGGCAAAATCCGGTCGAAAGAGACCGAGGAACGGCCAAGCCCCAGGCTGAGGACCATGGTGATCCCCGTCAGGACAAGCAAGATCCCGATGATGATTTTTTGTTTCTTTAACACGGAAGGATGGATCATAAAACGGTTTTCCCTCCTTTGCGCACGATCAACAGGAAGAAGGGCAGCCCCAGTATGTATACAATGGCCGTCACCGGTGTCTCAAACGGGGCATGGATCGTCCGGCCCAGCGTATCGGCCAAAAGCATGAATGCAGCCCCGCACACGGCAGACATGGGAAGAACAAAACGGTAATCCGTGCCCACCACCGCCCTGACGATGTGGGGAACCATCAAGCCGATAAAAGCCATGTTGCCGGCAAGCGCCACCGCGGCGCCGGCGAGGATGGTGACCACCATGAACAAAACCGCTTTGATCTGCCGGGTCTTTTGCCCCAAGCCGACCGCCACCTCCTCATTCAAACTGAGGATGGTCAACTGCCGGGAGAGATAAAGAGCGATCAAAATGCCGGCGGCAATAAACGGAATGATCACCTGAAGCTGTTCCCAGGAAGTTCCGATCAGTCCGCCGGCCGTCCACATCGACACATCTTTGGAAATTTTGAAATACAACCCGATGGCTTCCGCAATCCCTTGCAAAAAGGCCGTCACCGCCGCACCCGCCAACACGATTTTAAAAGGCGAAAAACCGCCTTTTTTCACCGCGCTGATGCCGAACACCAGACACACCCCCGCAAAAGCCCCGACAAAACAGGCTATGGTAAGGACAAAGTATCCGGCAGAAGGGTAAAAAGCAAGCAGGAAAGCCAATGCGGCATTGGCGCCGGCCGTCAGGCCCAGCAATCCGGGATCGGCCAACGGATTTCTTGTCAACCCTTGCATGACAGCGCCGGCCACCGATAGTGCCGCTCCGACAAAAACAGCCGCCACTTCGCGGGGCAAACGGATCTCCCGGATCATCGTGACCGTCTCCGTCTTTTCCCCGCCGGTGATCGCCAGCCACACTTCCCTGAGACTGGTATCCGCCGCACCCATCACCATGGCGATGACAAAAGAGAGAAAAAGAATGGCCACCCCGGCCGTCAATTTCAAAACAAACGGGAAAGAACTTTGGTTTTTCAACATGTTGATCTCATCTTTCTATCATCAGGAAGAGGCACCCTGTCCAAGGGCCCCTCTTCCCCGCATGTTACTGGTTTAAAAAGGACTTTTTAAAGAAATCAAGCTGATATTCCAAAGTCAGGGGATCATTGAAGAAGAAACCTCTCGCATCGACTTCAAACACGCGATGATTTTTCACCGCCGGGATGTTTTGGTAAGTTTCGGTTTTCTCAAACGATGTGTCCGCATCTTTGTATTTGCTGAAAATCACATAATCCCCGGCAAAATCGCGCAAAACTTCGGGAGAGATGGCATAATAGCCCGGTCCCAACGCTTTCTCTTTCACTTTCGGGGGCATTTTCAGGCCCATTTCCTGATAAAGGATTTCGGTTCCCCTTCCCCAGTTATCCCCGAAAACATACAGTTGTTTATCAAAGTTCTCAATCACGGAAACCGTTGCATCTTCCCCGATTTTGGCTTTGATTTCCTCTCCGGTTTTCTTGGCTTCCGCCTTGAATTGGTCAATCCATTTGCGGGCTTCCTCTTCTTTGTTGAGAAGCTTCCCGATTTCAAGATGCTGTGTCAGGTAGTCCAATTTCCCATAGGTATAGGTGACGGTGGGAGCGATTTGTTTCAGTTTATCCACGTTTTTCGTTGTGGAAACACCGATAATCAGATCCGGATTCAACTCGATGATTTTCTCCAAATCTTCATCGCTGACCAGTTCCGCATTTTTCAGCTTGTCTTTGAAACGGGGATTGTCTTTTGCCCAGGAATCCACCCCGACAATATTGCCGCCAAGTGCCATCACGTTCCCGGCAAACTGCGAAAGCACCACAATGCGTTTGGGATGTTCCGGAACCTCGACGGGTCCGTTTTCCGATTGGTAAGTCACGGTTTTGGATGAACCGTTTGTTGCACTCTCGTCCGCCGAACCGCCGCACCCGCTAAGAAACAGTGCCAGTCCGAGCAGCAACGGCCAGATTTTCTTCATAAGCGTCTTCTCCTTTGATCAGATTATATGTCAAGCACATCGGTTTACCGGTGCGCGGATCTTTTCCGATTTCTGCATCAATATGGAAAACTTCCCTCAGCACATCCCGGGTGATGACCTCTTCACCGGTTCCGCTTTTTATGATTTTCCCGTCTTTCATCGCCACGAGAAAATCCGCAAAACGGGCTGCCTGATTCAAATCATGCAGGACCATGACAATCGTGCGCCCTTCTTCTTTATTGAGCTTTTGCAAAAGCTCCAAAACCTCGAGCTGATGGGCCAGATCCAAATAAGTGGTGGGTTCGTCGAGGAAAATGATATCGGTTTCCTGCGCAATGGCCAAAGCGATCCAAACCCGCTGTCTCTGGCCGCCGGATAAAGCATCCACCGGATGATATTTAAAGCGCTCTGTACCGGTGACTTTAAGTGCCCAGTCAATCACCTCGATGTCCTTTTTGCTCAGGCGTCCAAACCCTTTTTGGTAAGGATACCTCCCGTAAGAAACCAGTTCCCCGGCCGTGAGCCCGGCCGCGCTTTCCGGATTTTGGGGAAGAATTGCCATTTTTCTGGCTAAACTTTTTGTGTCTTCCTGCACAATACTTTTCCCGTCCAGGATCACCGACCCCGACTGATATGCGATGATGCGTGACATTGCTTTTAAAAAGGTCGATTTTCCGCATCCGTTCGGCCCGATGATCACCGTGATTTGATGATCGGGAATTTGAATCGTCAAATCACGGACAATCGCTTTCTCCCCATAACCAACCTGCAAATGTTCGGTATAAAGGCGCCCCATCCTGATGCCCCCAACATCTTTAATTTATCATTGATAATGATTATCAATTCAAGTCCAATAATACTATAAATCGTTTTCTTATCAGCGTCAATAAAAAAGCAACCTTTTCCCACAACAGTTCTTTCCTGTAAACAGGATTTAGCGCGCCGCTCCCTAAATATACATAACAACCGGTTTTGGCTTTCCATAAAACAAAAAGGGGGGAAACCCGATGATTCAATATCCTTTGTGGACCGAAGGCGCAACCATCGGGGTCACCGCGCCGTCATCCGGTGTGCCGCGGGAATTGCATGCCATGTTTGAACTTTCATGCCGGCAGATGGAAGAAAAAGGTTTTCAGATCCATTGCGGGGAAACCGTCCGGACCCAGCATAAAGCAAAATCAGCCCCTGCCCGGAAACGGGCGGAGGAATTCCATGAAATGATGCAAAACGATGCAATCCACGTTATTATCCCGCCATGGGGCGGGGAGCTTTTGATTGAGATGCTTGAACATACCGACTTTCGAAAAATCAAAAACAAATGGGTGATGGGCTATTCCGATACCAGCACTTTGTTGTTGGCCATCACCTTGAATACAGGGATCGCCACGGCCCACGGCCCCAACTTTGTGGATTTGCGGGAGGAATATTGGGATGACACCACCGCCATGTGGAAAAACGTTTTGGCCGCGGGAAAGGGAAATTCCGTCCTGCAGCGCTCTTCCGCATATTATCAAAAGAAATGGCAGCACGACCGCCCGACACCCTGCGTTTTTCATCTGACGGAGCCGACTTGCTGGAAAACCGTTTCCAACCAAAAAGAAATCATCAAAGGCCGGCTGCTCGGCGGATGCATTGACACCATCCGGCATTTGGCCGGCACGCCTTACGGGGATGTGAAAAAATTCAGAAAAACCCATCTGGATGGAGAACCGGTGGTGTGGTATCTGGAAAATTGCGAATTGACAACGGTGGATTTGAGAAGGTCCCTCATGCAGATGAAATTGGCCGGTTGGTTTGACGCATGCTCTGGGATCCTGTTCGGACGAAGCCAAGCCAATCACCCGGTTCAAGACTACACCGTGGATGATGTTTACCAAGAGCTTGCCGGGGAACTTCAAATCCCGGTCATTTACGATGTCGATTGCGGCCATGTCCCGCCGCAGATGACCTTCATCAACGGAGCCTTTGCCGAGGTGGAAACCGAAAACGGAAAAGGCAGTATCCGGCAGCATTTCATATGACCAAATCCAATAAACCTGCCCCTCACGGGCAGGTTTTCCTTTGGTCAACCGATTATTTTTTGCTTTTCCGTTTGAATAAAATCCCGAGTGTATTGGGGCCGCAATGGCTTGAGATGGTGCAGCCGGCCTCGGTGACGATGATTTCATCAAAATCAACATAACGGCGGACGGCTTCCTTGACTTTGGCCACGGTTTCTTCCGAACACTTGGAATGAGTGATAAAGATCCGGCTCCGGTCGATATTCTCTTGTTTACCTGATAATTTGTCTTTGACATAACGTTCCAGGCAACGTTCAAAACTGCCCCGGTATTTCTTCCCGACTTCCATCCGGCCGTCGACCACTTCAATTCTCGGCTTGATCCGGAGCAAGGCCGCCCCCAACGCTTCCACTCCCGAACAGCGTCCGCCTTTTCTCAGATAATCGAGGCGGTCAATCACAAAGCTGGCATCCACTTTGGGAATGGTCTCCTTGATTTTTTCGCAAATCTCCTCCGCTTTTAAACCTTCCTTGGCCATGAGCGCCGCATCATATACGAGATGTCCGCTGCCCGTGGAAAGATTGCGTGTGTCAATCACATGGACATTGGCGAAGTTCTCTGCCGCCAACACCGCATTTTGATAAGTCGAGGAAAATTCCGCGCTGAGGGAAAAATGGATGACGGCTTCATATTTGGGGGACAGTTCGGCAAAAACCTTCTCGTACTCATAGGTGTTCACCGCTGCCGTTTTGCAGGTTTTCCCTTCCTCGCCCACATACCGGAAGATCTCGGCCGGCGTAATGTCCACCCCGTCCCGGTATGACTTGTCATCAATCAAAACATTCAAGGGCACCAGCGTGATATCCATCGCGTTTAAGATTTCAGGAGACAGATCACAAGTGCTGTCTGCCGTGATCTTAATCATTTTCATCACCACTATTTGCTGTCTGAACCGTTCAAACCGGTTTCTTTCCTGACCATTCAGTCAAAACGATTTTATAATACCCTGTTTTTTCTTGTCAAAAACCAAAGCGCCTCCCGGACGGAAGGCGCTTCCGAGCTATTGTTTCTTATTTCATCAACTGCACAATCACATCATGGATGCGGGTGTTCTCATAAGCCCCCTGCAACAACTCGGCTCCCGGTCCCATGGCGGTTAAAGGAATGCTTACCGCCGAATGTCCCCCGGTTGTCCAATCCACCATAAACTGCTGATCGGAACCGGCTACCGGGAAAGGCCCGTCTTCAGCAGACACGCCGTCCCCCGACTCGTCGGAGTCATCCAATCCTTCAATCGTAAATCCGCCGGTTTCATGGTCACCGACGACAATGACCAGGGTATCCCCGCGTTTTTTGGCAAATTCTTTGACATGCGCCACCGCTTTGTCAAACTCCTTACCGGCTTTGATGGCCAGTTCGGCGTTGTTCACATGGCACATGGCGTCAATCCCTTCTTCTTCCACCAGCAGGAAAAATCCGTTTTTGTTTTTGGACAGCGTTTGAAGGGCTTTGTCCGCCATCTCGGTCAAAGACACCGACGGATCATAGCGATCCCCGGCCTCGGTATCATATTGGAACATCTCTTCGTTGGCAAACAAGCCGAGAATTTTGGAACCGTTTGCTTTTTGCAACTCTTCCCGGTTCGCGACATACTGGTATCCCAGATCTTTGGCCCGTTCCACCAGATTTCCTTCGGTTCCTTTGCTTTCTTCAGAGGGGTCTTCCGCCGGATGATCCGGATGACGGCCGGGGTTCCCTTTCGGATACCAGTAATCTTCTCCTCCGCCCAAGATCACGTCAGGACGGCTTTTCTCCAAAAACTGCCGGGCGATTTTGCTCTGGTCCTCCCGGTCTTTCACATGGGAACCAAATGCCGCCGGGGTTGCATCCGTGACTTGGGCGGTGGTGACCAGCCCCGTCGCTTTCCCCCGTTTTTTGGCTGTTTCCAACACTGTTTCCACCGGCTTTTGATCCAGGTCGACACCGATGGCTCCATTGTAGGTCTTCACGCCGGTGGCCATCGCCGTCGCCGCTGCGGCCGAGTCGGTTACAAACTCTACGGGGTCTGCGGAATTGGTGTGTACAAAGCCTGTATACGGCATGTCATCCATGGCCGTTTTACCGTGCAAACCGACACTGGACAGCCGGATGGCATCCCGTTGGGCCCTGCCCATCCCATCTCCGACCATCAATATGACATTCTTCGGCTGCGGCTTCTGCTTTCTTGCCACTTCCTCCTGTCCGGCCCAGACTTTGGAAAAGGAGACGGCAGAAACCGCGACAACCACCGCCAAAGCCGCCCCAAACCAACCGCGTTTGTTCATGGTAAATCATCCTTTCCAAAGAAGTCGTTTTACGTTTACACACTATCCAAAAAATTCATTTATATTCTAAAATATTTATATATAAATGAGACGAATTCCTTTTTAAATGACGGTAAATTTACCATTCAAAACAAAAAAGCACCTCGTTTTTGAGGTGCCTGCATCAGACTTTCACTCATCTTTTTTCGGCCACTGCGGAACCGTCTCAAACACATCTTCCAATGCGTCGGATTTCATGACAGCAATCCCTCTTTCAACATCCGCAAACAAAAGCAGGGTTTCGCCCGGTTGAATGTCAAACATATCCCGGATCTCCTTGGGGATCACGATCTGGCCTTTGGTTCCGACCTTTGCGGTTCCGGCGTATTTGCCAACCGGTCCTTTCTTCTTCTGATTCATAGATTCCTCCTTGTCTTTATCATAAACGATCAACCATTGACTTTGTTTCCATTCATTGAACCTCAATATTATCTTAATAAACTCTTCCCGTTTTTCAAAACCGGAACCCTTTCACCCTTCCGCCCGAATCCCAAAAACGGAGTTCTGTGCTACAATTTAGGGTTGAGGTGGTTGCAAGTGAAACTCTCACCAGAAACAATCCGACAACTGCAGAAAAAACAACTGGAGATTTTGCTGGAATTTGACAAAGCGGCCAGAAAAATGGGCCTCTCCTATACCCTTTCTTCCGGAACCCTGTTGGGGGCCGTCCGTCACGGCGGGTTTATCCCATGGGATGACGACGCGGATGTGGCGATGCTCCGGGAAGATTACGAACGCTTTTGGAAAGAAGGCCAAAAACACTTGCCGGATTATTTGTTCATCCAACACTATGAAACTGACCGCGATTATCCGCACAACTTTATCAAAATTGTGGACACGCGCACCCGCCTTGTCGAGCACACTACCTCCCAATCGGATATCAAACGGGGTGTTTTTATCGATATCTTCCCCATCGACCGCATCCCCGACAGCCGGATTCTCCGCACACTCGACCGGATCTGTCTCACTTTCATCTACTTCACCCGATATTCGGTCACACTGAAATTCCAAAAGAAAAGCCACAGCCGCATGAGAAAAATCGCAAGCCGCTTGCTCCGGCCGCTTGGCAAGGCGCTGGGCGTCCACCGGCTCAATCAATGGGAAACCCGCATCAAAACCAAATACAATCACCATTCAAAATTTGAATATACTTACGGAGACAATTCCATCTTGGTTCCAACCGAGATTAAAGAATCCATGATTTTGCCCGTCAGGATTTTTCAAGACCTCGAAGAAATCCGGTTCGAGGGGCACTCTTTCCTGGCAATCAAAGACCGTGACCGCTATTTGCGGACGCTTTACGGGGATCATTACATGGAATTGCCTCCCGAAGAAAAGCAAAAGCCCAAACACACCTTCACCGAATTACAATTATGAGGGTTGATTCATTCATTTTTTGACCAAAAAAGAGGGATGGCTTTCACCGACGAAAGCTTCCCTCTTTTTTTCACGCTTTATGAACTCTGAATAAAATCCTTTTAACAGCCGCTCTCTGGAAATCTCCCATTTCACGCCACATTAATTTCTCAAAAAAAGAGAGTTATGTTAAAATAAATACATTCAAAAATTGAATATGTTTCTCGATTCATCTTGTCCATACGTTTTCACCCCGGTCTGCCACACTCCGCCACAACCGATTCATCACACCATCCAGCAGGAGGGATGTCCATGGAAGATCAACTCAAAGTGCTTGAAATCATCAACAAACATGTGCAGGTGAATCAAAAATCGATCGGGCAACTCTGCCATTTTTCCGCCGGCAAAGTCAATTACCTGATCCGCGATTTGATGGAAAAAGGCCTGATCGACACACGGAAACATGGACGCAGCACCCAATACTACCTCACCAAAGAAGGCATCCGCCTTTTGAAAAACCGGTATGCTTCTTACCAAAACAAAAAAGTGGATCTTCACGGCGGGAAAACAACCAAAATGAAAGAAGCCGTCATTTTGGCCGCCGGCGAAAACGATGAATTCAATCTTCCGGTAAGTCTCTTGCCGCTGAACGGCACCACGCTGTTACAACGCAACATTGACATTTTGAGAAAGCACGGAATCGAAAAAATCATCATCGTCACCGGATACCAAAAGGAAGCCTTCCAATCGTTAACTGATCAAGAAGGAATCGTGTTCGTGGATAACCCGCGTTACCAATGGACCGGGTCGATGTCCTCCCTGGCTTGTGCCAAATATGCCGTTTCCGGGGATTTCATCGTTCTCGACCACGATATTCTGGCGGAGGAACAAGCCTTCAAGCAGCTGATTCACAATGAACAACGCGACTGCATGCTGATTGCAACCGAAAGCGGGCAAGGCAACGAGGCCTATGTGGAACTCCGCAACCAGAGTATCTTCAAAATTTCCAAAGATCTTCACCAATTGAACCGGATTGACGGCGAAATGGTGGGCATCAACAAAATCTCGTATGATGTCTATCAACTGATGCTGGAAGAATACAAAAACAACCAGAATCCCTATCTCGATTATGAATACCTGCTGTTGGATGTTTCCCGCCAGTACAAAATCGGTTATTTGAAAATCAATGATTTGATCTGGTCCGACATCGACACGAAGGAGCATTATATCCGCATTTTGAATTTGGTGCACCCGCGATTGAAGCGGAAAGAAGAAACCTATTTCATCCATCAATTAAAAGATACGGTTTCATCCGCCATCGGAATTCCGGAGGATGACATCACCGGGGCTGTCCCGTTGGGAGGCATGACGAACAAAAACTACAAAATCAGCGTGGCCGGAGGAAAGGAATATGTTCTTCGCATTCCGGGCGCCGGGACAGACCAAATGATCGACCGCCACCTCGAAAAGGAAAACGCCATGCTGGCCGGCGATCTCGGAATTAACGCCAAAACCCTCTACTTTGATGAAAAAAACGGCGTGAAAATTTCTGAGATGATTCCGGATGCGGAAACGCTCACTCCCAAAATGGCCCGGCGCGAAGAAAACATGCGGCTGGTGGCCAACCTTTTGAAAAAGCTCCACACCTCCAACGCACCGATGAAAAACAAATTTGACATCGGACAGGTCAAAACCAAGTATGAGCGGCTGGTCGACGAGGTGAACGGAGGTTATTTTTATCCGAACTTCCGCAAATTGAAAGAAGAAGTGTTGAAGATCAAATTGATGTTTGACGCCATGCAGGTTCCGCTCGTCCCGTGCCATAATGACACCTTGCCGGACAACTTCATCAAAAGCGGGGACAACCGGCTTTACCTGATCGACTGGGAATATGCCGGGTTGAATGATCCCGTCTGGGATTTGGCTGCCTACTCGCTGGAATCTTCCCTGACCCGACGGGAAGAAGATCTCTTCTTGTCCTATTATTTCTCCGGAGAGATCACCGAAAAAATCCGGATGCGCATGCTGATGCACAAGATTTTCCAAGATTACATCTGGAGTTTGTGGACCATCTACAAAGAAGCCAAAGGGGACAACTTCGGGGATTACGGCATCATGCGCTACAACCGGGCCATTGCCAACATTGAGTTCTTCTTGTCAAAGAAGGTGTCGGCATGAAACGGGCCGGTGCAGCTTACGGACTCTTGTCGGGGATCATGTGGGCGTTGGACACGGTATTCATCGGGGCGATCCTCTCCCGCGATCTGTTTGTCTCCTCCGGGCAGGCATTGTTCCTCGCCCCGCTGGTGGGGACTTTTTTGCATGACGCGACATCGGGCTTGTGGATCACCGGATACTTATCCCTGAAGGGGGAACTGAAGAAAGCACTTGCAAACATCAAAACGGACGGCGGACGGTTTGTCATTCTGGGCTCGATCCTTGGCGGTCCGCTCGGAATGACCTTTTATGTGCTTTCCATCCACCACCTCGGTTCCTCCTATGCCGCTTCGTTCTCCGCGGTTTATCCGGCCGTCGGGGCCTTCTTCTCTTTTCTGCTTTTGAAAGACCGTCTGCGCCCCAAAAACTGGTTTGGGCTTTGCATCAGCATTTTGTTCATCATCCTGCTCGGCTCCTCGGGATCAGAGGATGCTTCCGTTCCATCCCGGCTCGGATTCTTGTATGTCCTGCTGTGCATTATCTGCTGGGGATTGGAATGCGTCCTGGTCGCTTATGGAATGAAAAAAGTACAAATTTCCCCGGAGCAATCCATCCTGCTGCGCCAACTGGTTTCAACGGTCACCTACTGTTCCGTCATTCTTCCGTTCTTTGGCGGTTGGCACTTTGCCGCCGGAGTCATGGCCAAAAAGGAACTGTTCTTTCTCGCTCTCGTTGCTTTGGCCGGATCGGTCTCCTACCTGTTTTATTACAAAGCCATCCGGGCCATCGGTCCCGCCAAGGCCATGGGACTGAACATCTCGTATTCCGGCTGGGCCATCTTCTTCGGCTTTCTGTTTTTCAGCGAACCCCTCTCTTTGAAAATGATTGGTTACAGCCTCATGATCATCCTGGGTTCCGTGCTGACGGTGGCTGAAAAAGATGAACTGAATCTCACGCACTTTTTGAAAAAATTCCGGAACCGGACCATGAAGGAGGTGAAACGATGAAAGCCATTTTGCTGGCAGCAGGAATGGGGACCCGGCTTCGCCCGCTCACGCTGACCACCCCGAAATCCCTCATCACCGTAAACGATGAACCGCTGTTGGAAAGGCAAATCCGTTTTTTAAGGGAAACCGGTGTCCGGGATATCGCGGTGGTGACAGGATACCTGCACGAAAAATTCACTTATTTAAAGAAGAAATTTGCCGTCACGCTGATCCGCAACCCGCACTATGACCGGTACAACAACCTCTATTCCATGTACCTGGCCCGGGAATACTTGCCCGGCGCTTATGTCATTGACGCCGACAACTATCTGCGCCGCAATTTTCTTTTGGACAAGCCGTCCACCTCGTTATACTTCAGCGCCAAAAAACCGTTTGTCAACGAATGGGTCCTTCACACGGATTCGCAAAACCGGATCCAAAACATCACCATCGAGGAACAAGGAAATGATTACATCCTGTGCGGCGTCTCCTATTGGAGCGAAACAGACGGCCGGAAACTGGTCAAAAAACTGGAAGAAACCGTCGCAAACGGAGATTTCCAAAACAAATACTGGGATCACATCGTCAAAGAAAACATCCGGGATTTGAATGTCCGTTTGCAAGAAATCGATGCTTGGGACACCCATGAAATCGACAGCCTGGAAGACTTAAAGCGTCTGCAAAGGGAAGGGTTGTAAAAAAGCCGGATTCAACCCGAGACCCTGACATTCCCCGATAAAAACCTTACGGATGCAGATTTCTTCCGCCCGGAGCAGGGAAATCCCGTACCCATCTTTTCACCGGCTTATCCCCCCACCCCCAAAACACCATTTTCATTTGTTTTATTCTCCCCTTTGGCACTGCCACCCCGGAGGATCCCCCACCCGTTCCTTCCTCTTAACCCTTTCCAATATAACCAGGTCATGTAATTTTTCCTTTTGGGATTGGTTTACTGAAATTTGCTCCAAAATAGCAGAAGTCGTAATTGATACACTGTCTGCAGTTTGGGACTGGATCGTCAAATTTAAGGAATACATAGCGTTTGCCGGCGTCTTGATTTTGGGCATTGTCTTGTGCATCTTTGCCACACCGTTAGGGATTGCCGTACTCAGTGGTATGGCTTTGTCATTTGTGATCAGTATGGCCCTGAATGGTTGGGAAATTAACAAAATGACCTTTTTGGAAGCAGCCATTGGCGGCCTCTTGGGATTGATCGGAGGAGGCATCACGGCAGGAGCTTCCCGGGGCTTGGCCAGTGGCATCGGGCAAAAACTGATCATGGGTGCCAAGAATTCCAAAGTCTTGGGACCTGTTCTGCGCGGAGGACAAAAACTGGTTTCCAAATTGCCGGCACCTCTGCAAAACATGTTTACCAAAGGTGGAGTCATCGGAGCAGTAGAAGGCGCCGGTACAAGCGTCGCAGACGATATTTTGCACGGGCGAAAAATCAATTGGAAAAATGCAGTCTTATCGGGAATAGGCGGCGCAGCACTGGTCGGATTAGGATCATTCATCGTTCCCAAGTTGGACCCAATCATCGATAAAGTAACCACCGCATTCAAAAAATCAGAAACTGTTGAAATCGCAGCAAAACAAGTCGCAGATTGTTTTTCTTATCGATATCAATCAAACAGTTATTTGGCATCCATAGCACTGGCTTCTCCAATTAAATGTGAAAAATATGGAGAGCACTTCACCAAAAGAAATGGCAAAAAAGCTTTAAAAGCAAACATTGAATACACTTCAAATGAAGGCTATAAATATATAACCGATGCAAACGGAAGAATCATAGACATTGAAGCATCCTTAAAATTAGGCAAAGGAAAAAGGAATAATTATGCTCAAAGGACCGTGGGTGGTGATGACAGGTTGCCAGATGACGATGGCGGCCATTTAATAGCGACTATTTTCAAAGGATCTGGTGAAATTGATAACCTGGTCCCGATGAACTCTAATCTGAACAGAGGTGAATGGAAAAAGTTGGAGAACGAATGGAAAGAAGAATTACTTCATAATAATGAAGTTAAGGTCAAAATAAATCCTAAATACATTGGCAATTCAAATCGACCAGATTACTTTAAAATAAAATATAAAATTGGTGATGATCCTTGGGTTGAAATTGAGTTTAAAAATAGACCAGGAGGTAAATAAATGGAAGCTCAATTAGGAAAAATATATCAGCAGATTGGAGAAACCATTGTTGAAATGATTCCCGAAGAATGGGAAAAAGTTTATTTGTATGCGGAAGTGAGTGAAGGATTTAGTTATGTTTACTTTTACTACTACCCTGTAAATCATTCATCCCCTGTTTACTTTTTGGATATTCCCGAAAAATTTCATATCAGCGATACGGAGTTTGATGAAATTAAGCACCAATTATTCGAAGAGTTTGTGAAGTTGTGGGAAACCTTCAGAGAACATAACCAAGAGCCTTGGACCAACCTGACTTTGTTCTTGGATTCATCCGGAAAATTAAAAATCCATTTCGACTATGAAGATCTCTCTCATGCGAGCCCGCGAAAACGCAGAATCATTTGGAGATATCAATATCTTGGAATTGTACCAGAAAATCAGAGGGACAGATCTTTTATAGATGAATATCTAAAACAGAAAAAAGAGGATATATAAAAATGTTTACAGTATCTTTCTCCATAACGTTATCATTGCTTAAAGCACTGCATTTTCCACCGGCTCCCCATTGGCAATGAGGCCGGCATGATTAGTTTAACGAATTTTAACAGACTGGCATTACGGGAGCGAATTCGAATGGATCGTAAAATCAAATCACTCCTCCAAGAAGGAATTAATTTAGAAAAAGAAAATGTCATTCAGCATTTTCGGTATTTATTACAATATCCGTTTCATCCGGATACCACCCTTATCTTGTTGGAAATCAGAGGTGACAGAGGAATTTTTGGTGCAACGATCACACCCATGAACGGATTTGGAAGACAACTCAACATGGATGCCCATGGAGAAGACCCGAAAGTAGGTTCCTTTGGATTTTATGCTTATGAAAAAATGGAGCAAGTGCTTCCACCAGAGGAATTCGAAAAGCTGGAAGAAGATGAAGAACTCGTGGAGGAAATGGATTCCTATGTTAAAGATTACTTTGTTCCGTTTTTTCAGGAATGCTTCAACAAAGCCGGCGGAAAGAAATCAAAACTCCCCTGCTATCTGGGTTATACCAATGGCGATGTCTATGATTTGGGTAAAAGAAAAATGGCTAAACACTTATTGATGAACGTAATCAAGAAAACCGGTTTCTATAGTAGAATTGAATCCGGTTTTCTTTTTTATTTTGTTTTGCAGGGGGAAAATCCATGGATACTCCATTCGAAACCCAATCAGGAAAGCTTTATCAGCAAATCGGAGAAGCCATTAATAAAATGATTCCTGAAGAATGGGAGAAAGTTTATTTGTATGCGGAAGTGAGTGAAGGATTCAGTTATGTTTACTTTTACTACTGCCCTGTCCATCATTCATCCTGTTTAACTTCCCGAAAAATTTCATATCAGCGATACGGAGTTTGATGAAATCAGGCAACCAACTATTTGAAAAGAGTTTGTACCTCCAGAGAACATGACCAGGAACCTTGGACTAATTTGACTTTGTTTCGGGTTCATCCGGAAAATCAGAGAGACAGGAAACATTTTGGAAGCATATCTAAAAAAAGAAGCCGGCTCCTCGAATCAAACGGGAGCCGGTTGTTTTACTTTTTTCCTCTTCATCCCGAGCACAAGATAGCGGATGACAGGAATTCTCCGCAATCCCTCATAGAGGAGAAACGTGCCGGGCAGTTCGATGGCCAAGGCCAAAAAGTAATTCAGGGCCTTCGGCAAGGGACTGAAATGGTAAACATAGAAACAAACCACTTGAACGACCAAGTAATGCACCACATAAAAACCGAAGCTGGATCGGGTCATATAGGATGCAAAAGCGGATGTTTTATTAAACCAGGCTTTGCCACAGCCGAGGATCGCAAGGATGGCGGCCCACAGATAACAGTTGGTCAAAAAGCTTGTCAGGCACTTTGTGGAGACGAAACTTTCCCCAAAGTAACAGACGGTAAAGGCCACTCCCAGAATGACGGCCGCAAACAACATGGGAATCCGGATCTTTTCGACGGCGTTTTGAACTTCATCATGGGAAAAAACAAAGTAACCAATCAGATAAGCGGCACCATAGATCCCAAACCGGTACGTTGTGATCACAGGCGGATTCAAAACCTGTGCCGCCCCCCAGATGACAAAAACGAGCGACAGGATCATGACGATGTTGATTTTCCCGCAAAAGGCCCAGATTTTATCGTTTTTATCCATTTTGCGGATCAACACCAAGAAGACTGAAAATAAAAACAGCATTTGGATAAACCACAAAGGGCCGGTTCCGGCCATGGCAAAAACGGGATAACGCATCCAAACCGGAATGGAATCGAGCCCGCCTCCCCACTTGATATTCAAGTACCCGGAGATCCAGTGAAAGACAAACAACCCCAGGGTGGCCGGAACCAAAAGCTTGTTCACTTTGTCTTTTAAAAATTCCCGGTGGGTCCGCTTGTAGAGCGCATACCTGGCACTGATCCCGGCGATTAAAAAAAGGATGACCATAAACCACGGATAAACGATATAAGAAAACGTATCAAACGCGCGTACCCCGGCATCATCTGCAACCGGAAAAGGCACGCCGACCGTGTTGAACAGATAAAACACGTGATAAATCAAGACCAAAATCACGGTTGCCCAGCGGATATTATCCAAATAATGGACTCTGCCAACCTTATGGACATCCGACTTTACACTTGTCATTATGCTTTCCCCTTTGGAACCGGTGGTAACCGGACAGATGTACTTTCGCTTTGATCTTTTCCTTCATCCAAGATATTTTTCTCCGGGCACGTTTGGTATAATTAGTATTACTTGTATTACAAATTATACTTTGGAGCATTGTTTTTGTCAATGGGAGCATCCTCTTGTCTTCAATTGCGGCGATCATATCCATGATTTCCGTTGCAAAGTGGTGCCGGATGCTTGATGTGAGGATAAGACATGCGGACATCTTCATCAAGGATGGATTCAGAGAGAAGTTGAATGAGGTGAATGGTGAAATGGAAGACAAAAAAACGCCAATCAGGCCAGCTTTTATCCCCTGAATTGGCAAGGCAATTTAACGGAGCGCATGGAATCGGCGTTTCCACTTTTCAGATACAATCATTTATTTTGTGAATCAGCATTCGCCAGAGCAACCCGTTTCATTTACTTATAAAGATAGACATACAAACTGATGCCTTCTTTTTTAATCTTGTAATTTTCAAAACACGATTCGTTGATTAATTCCTCAAACCCTTCTTTGGTGTATGCGCCTTCCCTCAGGAAAGTTCTAAATGCGAATTTTACAAAATATTTGTCAAATCCTTTCATGCCTGTCTTCTTGATTTCATTCTCTATATCTTCTGCGGTGGCCTCGTGATTCATGTCAATGATCAGTGCAGTTCCGCCCGGTTTCAGCACTCTGTGCATTTCATTCAATGCTTTTAAGGGCTCCTTGAAGTTTTTGAATGCCGCACTGCATACAACAAAATCGAAAAAATTGTCGTCACAAGGCAAACTGGATGCATTTCCTTCTTTAAAATCAACAAATACACCGGCTTTCTTTGCATTTTCTTTTTCAATCTTCACAAAATCGGGGCTGATCTCAACACCCGTTACATGAAAACCTCTTAAGGCAAGCTCGATGGCCAAATAACCCGGGCCGGGGGCGACTTCCAAGATCTTTGCATTTTCGCCGACATGCGATGCCACTTCATTGGCATATTCCCGCATTTCCGCAAGCCGGTTCTTACGCGTGTTTCGGTCATACCATTTGGCCGCCAAACCATAGATCCCGACATCTTTCTTTTTTCTCCTGTTCTTGATCATGTTTTTCACCATCCTTTTTCAACCGGAAATCAATCTGCCAGTCACCGGGGCAAAGCTCCTCTGCCTTGGGTGTATTGATAATCCGGTTGCAACAGGTTATAATGCAATCACCTAACATTGTTAGTCTGCTTATACTGCCAGTATACAATCTAACACCGTTAGTGTCAATGTTTCGAAAATATTCTCTTGGAGTGATTGGATGACCATAACCAAAGAAGCCATTATCCAAGCATCGCTGGATCTTTTAAACCGGGATGGCATAGGGAATTTGACAATGCGGGCACTTGCAAAGGAGTTAAACATCAAGGCGGCTTCCTTGTACTGGCATATCAAAAATAAACAGGAATTATATGATTTGATTGCAGAACACATCACCCGGGATGTATCTTTTCCCGAATCGGTCGATCATCCTGAAGAAGCATTAACAGCCATCGCTTTGGAATTCAGGAGGGTTTTGCTTCATACCCGGGATGCGGTCGATATTTTTGCGCAATCTGTCCCCAAGACACCGAGCAGAATCAAAGCCATCAAATTTGTTTTATCTGCCCTGACCAAGCTCGGGGTATCTGACAAAAATTGTATGACTGCAGCCAATCTCATCAATAATTACATATTATCGTTTGTCGCCGATGAAATCCGGGCAAAGCAGCTTTCTTCAGAGGAACTTAAGCAGTTTGAAATGCTTTTTGGCAAGCAATATGCATTTGATCCGGACTTTGAACGGCAGTTCCTGTACGGGTTAAACGTGTTACTGACAGGATTGTTACATGTGAAGTAAATATGAGGGATGCCGGTTGCCCCTTCTGGCAATGATCAACTCTGCAATACTCCCAACAAAAGACCATGCTTACAGCGGGATTTGGATTCCGGTCAAAAAACGAACGTAATAAGGGTTTTCCGGCCAAGGGACGGAAAACCCTTTATCATAAAACAGCCAATATATCTTTGGATCAGTTTCCTTCCTCCTCCCCTTTTTCATGGTGCTGATTTCCATTGTAACTTCCTCAATGACAACTCCCTTTGACCGACATCACACCATCGGTTTTAAAAACAATCGAAAACGTATACAACGGACAATGAGATACCGATTGATGATCCGATCTTTTTTGGATGAATAAAGTCGAGCGGCAATGCATGGCGTTTTGTTATGATGTCGATGCCGAAGGGGGGAAACCATGTGTTAAAAGAATTGAATGACGTGATCAACTATATTGAGGATCATTTGACCGATGAACTCACTCTGGAATCGATTTCGGAATATGCCGGGGTTTCGGACTACCACTTTCGGAAGATATTTTTTTATCTTACCGGCTTTCCTCTGAGTGAATATATAAAAAACCGAAGATTATCGGAAGCCGGCATGGACCTGTTGCAAGGAGAAACCGTGACCGATGTGGCTTTGAAATACGGTTATACCCTCGACGGCTTTACCCGGGCTTTCAAAAAATGGAGCGGTCATTTGCCCTCGGATGTCATCAAGAACGGCGTCAGCCAATCTTTTCCCAAACTTTCATTTGTCATTACAGTCAAAGGAGGCCATTCCATGAAGTTTCGGATCGAAGACAAACCGGCTTTTCATCTGGTCGGTGTCAAGAAACGGGTTCCCATGCAATTCAAAGGAATCAACCAAGACATTGTCAAACTGGCAGAAAGCATCACGGATGAGCAAAAAGAAGAAATGCATGCACTTCAAAACATCGAGCCTTATGAAGTCGTCAATGCTTCTTATGAAGCGGATGCTGACTTCTTAAAAGAAGAAGGAGAATTAACGCATATGATCGGGGTTTTGACGACGAAAAATCAGGTGAGTGACCGGTTGGAAAAGATGACGGTGCCTGCATGCACTTGGGCCGTCTTCCCCAATGAAGGGCCCTTCCCTTCCACACTGCAGGAAACCATGGCCAAAGTGTATTCCGAATGGCTCCCCTCTTCCAATTATGAACTCATCAATGCCCCTGCTTTTTCCTTTTCCAAACGGGATCAAAACCAAAAAGACCATGCTTACAGCGAGATTTGGATTCCGGTCAAAAAACGAACGTAAAACATAAGGGTTTTCCGGCCAAGGGACGGAAAACCCTTTTTTTGCAGATGTTTATATATCACCTGATCTATATTTTGTCACTCGTTTTCGCATTGGATCTTGACGGCGGTCCCGGTCGGATTGTTTAATTTGACGCATAATTCTCTGCCGCACAGAAGAGATAATAACTCAAGCCGGTCTGTTGCGATTCCATTTGCTTCCGGTGAAAATCATCCATCATAAAAAACCGGGTTTGGGCCAAAAAACCCTTTGCATCCATGTCCATGTCTTTTTGAAGGAACCGGATGTGTTTTTCAATCGCATCCCGTACCCGCTTGTCGTTGACACCGATGCCGTTTCTCAAGGCGGAGGCCATAAACGACATAAATTCAACCGCTTCATTCGCCTTTTCATTCATCGCGTCAGCATGGATTTCACTTGAATCAATTTCGTAGCCGTAGTTTTTTTGCAAATAATCATTCTGCTCTTTCATCGCTTCTTTCCATTCGGTTTCATTCAACCCGGAAAACATCTTATCCTTTCTCATCGGAATTTCCTCCTTTTCGTGCCGGATGGTTTCCTCCAACGTCCGCAAAATGCCGGCCAGTCTCTGCTCTTTTTCTTTTAAGAGGGAATGCTGTTCCAACAAACAGCTCAGCCGGTCCGTTTGCTGGTCCAGCAAGTCTTTGATTTTCTTCAACGGAAAATCCAACTCGCGATAAAATAAAATTTGCTGCAACCGTTTTAATTCCTGATCGCCATAATAACGGTATCCGTTGTCGTCCACCCTCTTTGGCAACAACAGTCCGATTTTGTGATAATGGTGCAACGTCTTCACGGTCACACCGGAGAGTTTCGCCACTTCCTGCACGGTATAGGACACATCGCTTCACCTCCCGCCATCCACTCTAAAGTCTTACCCAAGGTCAGGGTCAAGAGAAATTCCGCATTTTTTTATTCATCAAAAGCGCATGATTACTATTCATGATGAGTTATGATAATAATAAATAAAAGATGAAAATGGAGACGCTTCAACCAACGGGGAACCGAAGCTCCGCCCTGCATCCGGAAGAGGATGGAACCAGGAAAACCGCTTATGTGGCGGCGCCGGGAGCCGTTTCAATGGTTCAGTTACTTAAACGTTGACAACAAGATAAATTATAATTATTATTAAATAGGAATTAATTAAAGAAGCGAGCCTTCAATCCCCACGAAGCGCTTCATATATCTTAAAAACAGGAGGAAACAAGCCATGTCTTTAATCGGTAAAAAAGTTGAACCTTTCAAATTGCAAGCTTACAGAAATGGTGAGTTCGTCGAAGTGACGGAAGAAGATTTCAAAGGTCATTGGAGCGTTGTTTGCTTCTACCCGGCAGACTTTACTTTTGTTTGCCCGACCGAGCTTGAAGACTTGCAAGATCAATATGAAACCCTGAAAAAACTGGACACGGAAGTATTCTCCGTTTCCGCTGACACCCACTTCGTGCACAAAGCATGGCATGATCATTCCGAAGCGATCAGCAAAATCACCTACACCATGATCGGCGACCCGGCTCATGTGCTGATCAACATGTTCGATGTATTGAGAGAAGAAGAAGGTGTGGCTGACCGCGGTACCTTCATCATCGATCCGGACGGCGTGATCCAAGCTGTCGAAATCAACGCTGACGGCATCGGACGCGACGCAAGCACCATCGTGGACAAAATCAAAGCAGCTCAATACGTACGCAACCATCCTGGCGAAGTTTGCCCGGCAAAATGGAAAGAAGGAGAAGAAACCCTTAAGCCGAGCCTTGACCTGGTTGGAAAAATCTGAGGAGAGCGATATACATGCTGGATGCAGAAATAAAAACACAACTGGAACAGTATCTCCAACTATTGGAAAACGATATCGTTCTTAAAGTAAGCGCCGGCTCCGATAAAGTATCCCAAGACATGCTCGCCTTCGTGGATGAAGTTGCGGGCATGTCCCCCAAAATCAAAGTGGAAAAAACCACATTGGAGCGCACGCCCAGCTTTAGCGTGGACCGTGTTGGAGAAGATTCAGGAATTGTCTTTGCAGGTATTCCTCTGGGTCACGAGTTTTCTTCCTTTGTGCTGGCTCTGTTGCAAGTCAGCGGCAGACCGCCCAAAGTGGAGCAAAGCATTATTGACCAAATTAAAAATCTGGATGGCGAATACCACTTCGAAACATATGTCAGCCTGAGTTGCACCAACTGCCCGGATGTGGTGCAGGCTTTGAACATGATGAGTGTTTTGAATCCGGGTATCAAACACACCATGATCGAAGGAAAAGCCTATCAGGAAGAAGTGGAAAGCAAAGACATCCTGGCTGTGCCCACGGTTTACCTGAATGGCGAATTTTTCGAAAGCGGACGGATGACGATCGGCGACATTCTCAAAAAACTTGGAAGCGAATCCGACCCGTCGGAATTCAATAAAAAAGATCCGTTCGATGTCCTCGTCATCGGCGGAGGGCCTGCCGGCGCAACGGCGGCCATTTATGCGGCGCGTAAAGGGGTTCGCACAGGTATCATTGCCGACCGGTTTGGCGGCCAAATTTTGGACACCACCACCATTGAAAACTTCATCTCCGTCAAACAAACCGACGGGGAAAAACTGGCTTCCCAACTGGAAGCGCATGTCAGGGATTACCCTGTCGATGTGATGGATTCACAAACGGTTAAACGGATCGAAAAGAAAGACGACATGATTGACATCTTCCTGGAAAACGGTGCCGTGTTAAAAAGCAAAACCGTCATTATTGCAACGGGTGCCCGTTGGCGTAATGTCGGTGTTCCCGGAGAAGATAAATTCCGGAACAAAGGTGTGGCAAACTGCACACACTGTGACGCACCGTTATTCGCCGGAAAAGACGTGGCCGTCATCGGCGGAGGAAATTCCGGCATCGAGTCGGCCATCGACCTGGCAGGGATCGCCAATCATGTCACCGTCCTCGAATTTATGCCTGAACTAAAAGCAGACGAAGTTCTGCAAAAACGCCTGAACAGCCTTCCCAACGTCACCGTGATTACCAATGCCCAAACCAAGGAAATCACTGGCACAGATAAAGTGGACGGAATCAAATATATCGATCGTGAGACTGGTGAAGAACATCACATCAAACTGCAAGGTGTCTTTGTCCAAATCGGTCTCGTGCCGAATACCGAATGGTTGGAAGGCACGGTCGAAATGGATCGCGGCCAAATCATCGTCGATTCCAAAGGTGCCACCAATGTTCCGGGCATCTTTGCCGCAGGGGATTGTACCAACAGTGCCTACAAACAAATCATCATTTCCATGGGCTCCGGTGCAACCGCCGCATTGGGAGCATTTGACTATCTGATCCGCAATTAATTGAAAAAAGTTGCTCTACTGAATTAAAGTAGAGCAACTTTTTTTGTTCCTGATCATTGGGATGTCCGCCATCTCCGGTAAATCCCATCCCGCATAATTTGCCTCCTCCATTTCGGAGGCACACTTTTCCTTGGAAACGCACTTCAATCAGCAAGCTTACCGATTGAGACAGCCAATCCCAAACCAACAATGTTTTCATACCTTACTCAGATCCTCAATTTTCTTCTCAACCAATAAATCGCGCCAATTGATGGTTAAATTCATCTTTCTCATCATAAAAAGATCCGTGACCGGAAAATTGAAACGGGACCAACCTGGCATTCCGGATCATCCTTTGTTGGATTTCTCCCAGTTCAAAAGGAACCACTTGGTCATGAATGCCGTGAATGATTAAAACCGGCACCCGGATCGCTTCCAAATCGGCAAACAACACTTCCCGGATCCAGGTTTTTGCAATGGCAGCCGTGGCCCATCCCGCCGCCTCCAACCCCAATTGGAAAAACCAGTCGGAAAATGCTTGCGATGTATGTTGGTAAAAAAAGCGGTCCCCGAAATCCCGAAGCATCCGGGGACGGTCCCGGTAAGTGTCCTTGATAATCTGCAATATGGTTTCTTTCTCAACCCCGTATGGAAAATTGGTTCGGCGGATCAAACTGGGAGCAGCAGCTGCGACCAAAACCAGCTTCGACACCCCGTAACCCTGATGCCGTCCCATATATCTGGCCGCAATGGCACCGCCGGTGGAATGCCCGACCAATGTAAAATCACGCAATCCGAGCGCCTCCACCACCCCTCTCACATCATCGGCCAACGTATCGTAATCATAGCCGGAAAACGGTTTGTCAGACTTGCCAAATCCCCGGATATCCATGCCGATACAGCGATACCCGTATTTGGGAAGCCGGTTGAACTGGTATTCAAACAGATGATGATTGCCGGGCCAACCGTGCAAAAACAAGATGACCTTTTGGCATTCGGGCCTTAAATCTTCGACATATATATTGATATGATTTGCCTTCACATAGTAACCCATGGCTTTCCTCCTTCATGAATATGTCAGGTCATTCTATTCATGAAGGCGTTTCAATATGCCGGAACTCACCCCGCCGGCCTTTTTCCAAAATAATGCCCGAAGTGACAAATCCACCTCGGGCTTCACAAGATCTTCCTTGAATTCGCTTCAAATTCATCTCCTTATTGATTTTGCACCTGAGGTCCTTGTATCCGGTTTTTCAGTTTGTCAGTCAAAAACAATGCCGGCAGGATGCTGATCCCCATGAAAATCAAGCTTGTCACAAAACCGGAGTGATAAGCTCCGGCCAAGTTGGCTGCCGCAGCTCCCCCGAGGACATGGCTCACCACGGTTGCCAAAATGGCAGAACCGGAAGCTGCCCCGACGTTTTGGATAATGCGAGTGGCCACGCTGGCTGCCGGCATCTGTGACTTTTCCAATCCCACATAAGCGTCGCTCATTACAGGGACTGTGATCCCTCCAACGCCGATTCCGCGTATGAACAGTACAATCCAGATGATCCACTGTGCCGAGTCAACATCAAAAAATATAAACGGGAACGTCCCGATGATGGTGATGGCAATCGAAGGCAGCACAACATACCGGGCCCCGATCTTATCCGTCAAGTTTCCAATCAACGGCCGTGCCACCAGCATCCCCAAGCCTTGGGGAATCAGCCACAACGCCGATGTGATCACGTCCAGACCAAGTACATTTTGAAAAAACATCGGGAAAAGCAGCATGGGTCCGTTGGTGGCAAACCCGGCCAGGAACAGGGAAAAGAACACGGCACTGAAATTTTTGGATTGAAACAGATCCAGCGGGATCAATGCTTCGCTCTTTTGCTTCCATGCATAAAGCAGGTAGGAAATCAGTGACAGAAAAGCGATTCCCAAAGCCAGAATGCCTGTGGCTGCATGCTTGCTTTCCGCCCGGATCTCTGTGATGCCATAGATAAACATTCCCGATAACATCGCCAACAACAAAATACCGATCCAGTCCAGTTTTGCTGATCGATTCACCAGCTCAAATTTTGGAAGCTTGCATTGCGCAATGATGAGTGCAAGGGCTCCGACCGGAAGGTTTACAAAGAACAACCATTGCCACTCGGAGTGCTGCAAAATCAACCCTCCGATCACCGGTCCGGCAATCGGGCCAAAAACAACCGGAATTCCGACAACAGACATGAGACGCCCGATGTTTTCGCCGCCGGCAGCTTGTGCAACCAAGGTCGTCAGCGTTGGAATGATGATCCCGGAAGCGATCCCCTGCAACATACGAAATGCAATCAGACTCTCAATGTTCCAAGCAAATCCGGAAAGGAGAGAGCTGATCAAAAACAGCCCCAATGCGTACATATACACCTTCTTGCCGTCATATTTTTGCATCAGCCATCCGGAGAAGGGGACGGCCATCCCCAACGCAAGAACATATCCGGTCACAACCCATTGCGTAACCACGAAGGAGGCTGAAAACACTTTTGCCAAATCATTCACCGCAATATTCACGATCGTGGAGTCCAACATCGGCGGCAGTGCGCCAAGTACCAAAATCCACGCAATGCTGAGCAATCCTTTGGGCAATTTATCTTTTTCCATCATCTCACCACCTTATTAGGATACACATTGTACTTTAATCAGTATACACACTGCCGCCATAAAATTCAATATGTACCTTATTTCCAAAAACAATATGGTATAATGTTTTAGAAAAATTTGGTCCGGGATTAAGGTTTCCCGAAAGAAGGTGAAGAAATGAAAGATCCAAACAAGAATACGCGCAGAAGAGGAGACACGCTGACCGAAAGCATTTATGAAGCCACGATTCAGTTAATCAAAAAGGTCGGCTACAACAACCTGACCTTTCAACAAATCGCGCAGGCCGCCAAAACCAGCCGTTCGGTCTTGTACCGCCGTTGGAAAACTCCCTTGGAATTGATCCGTGACATCGCGGCATATAAAGCAATCGACGCACTCGACGGGGCTTTGATTGATAAAATTGAGGATACCGGAAGTTTGCGCGGGGACTTGTTGCAGTTGCTCACCCTTTACCAAAGCATTTATGACCGGTGTGAGCGTGAAATCATGAATGCGATTTTATTTGAAATGGGGCAAAACAAAGAAATCGCAGCTGAACTTGAAATCAACGCAACCAATAAGAACATCCAGGTCATGCGGAAACTGCTCGAGTTCGCCAAAAACCGGGGGGAAAAAATAAAAAAGGTCAGCGACGAGACACTGACCTTGCCTTTTGACCTGATCCGGATTGAAAATATTCTGCGTAAGGATGCGATTGACACTAAACGGTTGGAACGGCTGGTGGACGAAATATTGCTTCCGGTTTATCTTGCTTGACGCCTCCCACTTAAGGGCAAGAATTCCGTTTTCTTGTCCACCCCTTCTTTCAGAACGGGGCGAAGAACAGAAACGTTTATTCGCAAAAGGAAAGATGACTTCGACGAACTCCATCCCTGTAGCCACTCTTTTTAGCTCCACATATCCATTCCCTGTAAATTTCCTCCGGATTGATACTGAAAAAGATCCGGAAATGATCAGTGCTTTTATATCAAATCCGGATCCAATGTCTTTCTGTCAATCTTTTTTCATCCATGCCACGCACTCCACGTATCTCGAGTGTTGACGGCAGACAAATTATAAAAAATGAGATGAAGTGGTGCATTATCACTTCTTTTCAATACCTTTTATGTTACGGATCCGATTGTGGAGGTGAACCAATAAAAGAAACAAAAGAAATTTATGATACCTTAGCTCAATGGAGATTTGAAAAGTATGTAAAATAAAAAGGCTCTGTTACTAAATATGGTTGATCTTTTGTGTAATTGTAAAGGAGACGTTATTTCCTCTACAAACCGGGATTTGTGCATTTAACTTAGTTCTGACATATACGAAAATCAGATCTGTCTTGTTTTACAATAATATCTCATTATAAAAGTTGATATAATCATTGATAGCTTCTTCAAAATACGGATTTAAATAAATATCAAAGTGTCCGCAATCATACTGTTTACAAGTTGAGTATTTCGTGTTTCCTGCAAGTTGTATGGTTTTTTCTGCAGGAGCCAATGAATCTTTTGAACAAACCGCAACATAAATCGGATTGTTGATTTTACTGAAATATTTGCCGGGAGAATACTTGACAAATTCAAGTAATGTTCTTGCTGGTGCTTCATTCTAAATTCTGCATCTCCAATAAATCTCTTTGTGGTTTCCTCATCGGCTTCCATAAACGCATTTTCTCCCTTGTATGTGGAGAGTTTCAGCATGACGGGATGATATCCTCTTATACAGGATAATAAGTCAGCAATAACAAAAGGTACTTTTTTCAGGATATAAGGCAGGGATACCATTTTTACTGTGGCCATGGTATCCGTATATGGACATTGTGCTACTGTTGCTTTAATATCATTTCTGTGTGCCGACAGCCATATTACATGCCCACCGCTGAATGAAGTGCCAAAGAGCAAAAGATTCTCTCCGTCAATGCGATTGTCTTTTTTGACATATTCGATGGCATTATTCCAATCTTCGAGCTGCATTTTTACATTTATCAGTTGTCTTTTATTGCCGTCACTTGCCCCAAAGTTACGATAGTCAAATAAAAAGCAAGCGTATCCTGCTTCTGCAAATCTTTCAGCGTATTCATATAAACGCATTTCACGAGTTCCACCCAATCCGTGAGCCATTACAATTATGGGGCATTTTTTATCGCTTGCTGGTAAATACAACCATGCACTGCATCTTGTTCCCTTGGAATAAAAGTCAACATCTTCCCGCTGAAATGAATTTCCCATAATTACCTCCTTTCAATATCATTCAATAAATTCTGATTTATCTGAATCCATGAGACGAACGAATTGCTGGCCTCTTGGAATTTGACTGCATTTTTCAGACCTCAATGTAATCTGTGGTAGTTGTTAATATACTGGATATTATAAATGCCATTCTTGCTCTTTCCTGTTTTCAACTGTACTAATTTATTTCCGTTTATATTTGAAAACTTAACATATGAATTCATTTTATTCCCTTAAAAAAATATATAATAAATAAACTTTATATTCTTAATTTTAATATAAATATCGACCCTTTGTCAAAGGGTATAGGTTAACGCGCAAGCGCGTTTGCTCAGGTCTTTAGGATCGTGTTGTTCCCGCAGGACTTTGAATATGCTACGGAGCATGACACCGCAGAAAAATACGAATGTATTTTTTTGAGTCGCTGCCAAAAGCAGAAACTCCCTGAACAAAGTCAGACCGTTTCGACTCCTTCTGGAGGCACAGTTATTGTAATTTGTAATGGGTATATGGCAAATTATCAAATATAAAAAGATATTTACGGCTTGAGTCAATGAAATTATTGCTCTAATGACACTATATTAAAAGAAATAGACCCCCCCCAAGGACAGGTTAAGGCCTATTTCTTCACATCTTTTTATTCTGGTTAATTTTCTAATTTCAACATTGCAACATTTTCTATGTGCCCGGTCTGCGGAAACATGTCCACCGGTTGCACTTCCTGCACCCGGTACCCGCATTCTGCGAGGTATTTTGCATCACGGGCCAACGTGGATGAATTGCAGGAAACATAGACGAGCCGCTCAGGCTGCATGGAAACGAGGGTATCGAGCAGCACCCGGTCACAGCCTTTTCGCGGCGGATCGACCACCACGACATCCGGGCGGATCCCTTCTTTGTACCATCGGGGCAACACTTCTTCCGCGGCTCCCGTTTCAAACGTGACATGATCCATGCCGTTAATTTTCGCATTTCTTTTTGCATCCCGGACAGCGGCGGGGACAATCTCCACCCCGTACACCCGCTTGGCGTTTTGCGCCAGGTACAAGGCAATGGTTCCGATTCCGCAATAAGCATCGATCACGACTTCATGGCCGGTCAGGCCGGCATACCGGGCCACTTGATCATACAGCACTTGGGTCTGCACGGGATTGACCTGGAAAAAGGAATGCGGCGAAATGGCAAAGGTCACTTCCCCGATCCGGTCGTAAATGAAATCCCGGCCCCACAACACTTCATTTTCCGGACCCAAGACCACATTGGTCCGTTTGGAATTGATGTTTTGGATCAATGACTTGAGCGCGGGAAACTCTTTTCGCAACGCCTCCACCCATTTGTCACGATGCGGCAGTTTTTTGCCGTTCGTCACCAGCACAATCATCATTTCCCCGGTGTGAAAACCGGTGCGAACCATCACATGCCGCAAGCATCCCTGGTGTTTGGTTTCGTCATAAACGGGGGTTTTCAGTTCCCGGGCCAGTTCTTTGACTTTCCGGACAGCTTGATCATTGGCTTCATGCTGGATGAGGCAGGCCTCCATATCCACGATCCGGTGCGATCCGGCCGCATAAAAACCGGCTTTCACTTTCCCGTCCTCCCATCCCAAAGGAACCTGGGCTTTATTGCGGTACCGCCATGGGTCTTCCATGCCCAACACGGGGAGAACCGGCACCTGCATGCCGCCGATCCGCTCAAAATGATCCGCCACCTGTTGCCGTTTATACTCCAGTTGGGCAGGATATTGCAAATGTTGGATCTGGCATCCCCCGCATTCATGGTAAATCGGGCAAGGGGGCTCCGTCCGGCGGGGATGGCTTTTCAACACTTGGATCGCCTCGCCCTTCCCGTATGTTTTTTTCACCACTTGAACGCGGACGCGGACTTTCTCATCCGGAACCGTTTGCGGAACAAAGATGGTGAATCCCTGGTATTTCCCGACACCGGCTCCGTCATGGGACAAGCCGGTGATTTCCATTTCAATCACATCGCCTGTTTTTACCGGCGGATTTGCTTTCTTCATCCGAACAACTCCTTCATAAAAAAACGTTCATCAACCCGGATGAACGGCGACTATGGACAAAAGATCTGCAAGTGGCGCGGCAGCATTTTCACCTTACCGGAAAGCTCCCCTCCCCACTCCCCGTCCAAATTTAATTTCAGGGAAATCGGGGTGTTGATCTCGAGCTCATCCGTTTGGAAATAAATGATTCTCGAATCCCGGATATGTTCCCCTTTACGGGCCAGGGCAGCCAAGTGCAACAAGTCGGGGATATTGGCTTTGGGAATGATGAGCACATCAAACAAACCGTCATTCAGACTGGCTTCGGGAGCGAGCCGTTCAAATCCCCCGACAGAGACGCTGTTGGCAATGATGATCAGCCAGATTTCCGACTTCCATTTCCCACGGGGCGTTTGAAGCTCGACCGGGAAAGGATGATGAAGGCTCCCCAGCTTTTCAATCGCTTTGGCGTAATAAGCCAACGGCCCCACCATGGACTTTAAACGGCTGGGCGCCTCATAGGTGACTTCCGTCAACCGGCCGGCTGCCGCCACATTGATGAAATATTTATCTCCAAACACACCGACATCCACATCGACGGTGTTTCCTTTGGCAATTACTTTGCAAGCTTCTTCCAAATCCCGGGGAAGTTTTAAAGCCCGGGCCAGATCATTTGTGGTTCCTCCGGGCAAAATGCCGAGTGCGGGAGGGTTTGGAAACTCCGCCAACCCGTTGACCACTTCATGAATCGTCCCGTCCCCGCCGGCGGCAATCACCACGTCCTCTCCCCGTTTTGCGGCAATGCGGGCTTCCCGGGTGGCATAACCCCGTCCCGTGGTGGCATGGCAGGAGGTTTCATATCCGGCCTGTTCCAATACCGCGATCAACTGCGGCAACTTCCTGGCTATCATTTCCCTTCCGGCTGTGGGATTATATATCAGTCGTGCCCGTTTCATAGAGCCAGCTCCTTTGGACTTTCAAAAAAATTGCCGTCATTTTTCCTTATTCCGTTGGAACAAACACCTAGTTACTAGTTTACCCAACACCCCTGCCCACTTCAAAGTGAATATTTCGTTATAGAAAAAGGCTTGCGGGAAATTCCCACAAGCCTGTCAATGTCCGGGTCAATGGGGCAGATAAACCAGTTGGAAAAAGAACAGGACAGCAAAGAGATACACCAGCCAGTGAACTTCTCTCCACTTGCCGCGGAAGATTTTCATCAGCGGATAGGTGAGAAAGCCCAGCGCAATTCCCGTGGCGATGCTTGACGTCAGCGGCATGCTCAAAATCACCATAAATGCCGGGAATGCCTCATCGATCTCGTTCCATTGGATATGGCTGACATGGCTCATCATCAGGGCGCCGACCACAATCAAAGCCGGGGCCGTGATGGCCGCAATCCCGGACACGGATTGAACCAACGGGCTGAAAAAGGCGGAAAGGGCAAACAACACGGCCACCACCACGGCTGTCAACCCGGTTCTCCCGCCAGAAGCCACACCGGAAGACGATTCAATATAGGCCGAAGTCGGACTGGTTCCAAAAACGGAGCCCGTCAAGGTTGCGACCGAATCGGCCAGCAGGGTCCTTTCCCCCCGGGGAAGCACTCCCTCCTTCATCAATCCGGCTTGTTTGGCAACCCCCAAGACAGTGCCGGTGGTGTCAAACAAAGTGACCAGCAAAAAGGAAAAGACCACTGCATACAAACCGTAATCAAACACGATTTGAAACGCATGAACCGGATTGTCCACCACGAGCCGGTTTGGAATCTCGGGAGCCGACACAATGCCGCTGTCAAAAGAAAGCTGTCCCGTCAAATAAGCAATGATTCCCGTCCCGATCATCCCGATAAATAAAGCGCCATTAAGATTCAAGGCCATACAAGCCAGTGTGATCGCCAATCCGGCCAGCGTAAGCAGCGCCGAAGCAGAATGAAGATTGCCAAGCGCCACCAAATTGGAGGGATGGTCTTGAATCAATCCCGACATTCGCAAACCGATGAAAGCAATAAACAATCCAATGCCTGCGGTGATCGCGCTTTTCAAATTGGAAGGGATCACTTCAATCAGCTTGGTCCGAAGCGGCGTCAACGAAATCAGAACAAAGAGAATCCCCGCGACAAAGACCGCCGCGAACGCTTCTTCATATCCCAATCCTTGATGGGCTTTCACCACGGAATAGGCAAAATATGCATTTAAACCCATCGCCGGAGCAATGGCAATCGGGTAATTTGCGAACAATCCCATGACCAGCGTTCCAACCACCGTCGCAATGATGGTGGCAAAGAAACTCAACGAAAAGGGAACCCCGGCATCCGCCAAAATAATCGGGTTCACCACCATAATATAAGACATGGTGAAAAAGGTGGTCATTCCTGCAATGATTTCTTTTTTAACGGAAGATCCGTGTTTTTCCAATTGAAACATGGATGAACTCCCCCAAAAAAACGAATATTATTAGAAGCACAGATATATATTATTCGTTTTATGTATAAAATGCAAGAAAAAAACCCCGGAAATGATATCCCGGGGTCTCCAAATTATTCTTTTGTCCACTCCGTATGGAACACGCCTTCCCGGTCAATGCGCCGGTAAGTATGAGCTCCAAAATAATCGCGCTGGG
This sequence comes from Thermoactinomyces sp. CICC 10735, assembly GCF_016055175.1. NCBI lineage: Bacteria > Bacillati > Bacillota > Bacilli > Caryophanales > Thermoactinomycetaceae > Thermoactinomyces > Thermoactinomyces sp. CICC 10735. The sequence continues at coordinate 121,398 of NZ_JAECVT010000003.1, forward strand.
CTTGCAACAGGTTGGCCGGCAATTTCTCAGAGCGGTAACTGTCATAGTAGTTGATGGCACTGGCAAAAGCCGGCACCGGAATGCCGTTTAACACCGCCGTTGCCACCACTTCCCGCCAAGCTTGCTGATACTCTTCCACAATCCCTTTAAAGTAGGGGTCCAAAAGCAAGTTGCTCAAGTTCGGATCCCGGTCATATGCCTCTTTGATATTTTGCAGGAATTGGGCACGGATAATGCATCCGCCACGGAAAATCATCGCGATTTCCCCGGGTTTTAAATCCCAGCCAAATGCATCGGATGCAGCTTTCATTTGGGCAAATCCTTGGGCATACGAACAGATCTTGCTGGCATAAAGGGCTTTGCGGATCGATTCGATCAATGCTTCCCGGTCCTCGATCACCGTATGGCAGCCGGTTTTCGGCCCTTTTAAGACCTGGCTGGCTTTAACCCGCTCTTCTTTCATGGCCGACAAAAAGCGGGAATAAACCGACTGGGTGATAATGGAGAGCGGGACGCCGAGATCCAAGGAGCTTTGGCTCGTCCACTTTCCGGTTCCTTTTTGCCCGGCGGTATCCAGGATCAATTCAACCAACGGCTGTCCGGTTTCCTTATCGACTTTGGTAAAGATGTCTGCCGTGATTTCGATCAGGTAACTGTTCAACTCGCCTTGGTTCCATTCTTTAAAGACCTCATGCAATTCTTCGGCATTCATGTTTAACAGATGTTTCAACAAATGATAAGCTTCGCTGATCAATTGCATGTCGCCGTATTCGATGCCGTTGTGAACCATTTTTACATAATGTCCGGCTCCGTCCGGGCCAATATAGGTGCAGCAGGGATCGCCGTTTACTTTGGCGGAAATGTCGGTCAAAATATGTTGGACCTGCTCATAGGCTTCTTTGGATCCTCCCGGCATAATGGCCGGTCCGTGCAGAGCTCCTTCTTCCCCTCCGGACACCCCGGCCCCGATAAAATGAATCCCGGTGGCTTCCAATTCTTTGCTGCGGCGAATGGTGTCCTCGTAAAAGGCATTGCCGCCGTCAATCACGATATCGCCGGGTTCCAGGTATTTTTTCAGTTGTTGAATCATGTCATCCGTCGGTTGGCCGGCTTTGACCATCAACATGATCCGGCGCGGCCTTTGAAGAGACTGAACAAATTCTTCCATGGTATATGTACCAACGATATTCAAATCGCTGTGTTTTTCGGTCAGCTTTTTCGTCCGCTCCGGAGAACGGTTGAAGACAGATACGGTATAACCTTTGCTTTCCATATTCAAAGCCAGATTTTTGCCCATCACTGCCAGTCCGATTACTCCGATATGACTTTTTGCCATGAACGACACATCCTTCTATAAATGTAAAGTATTGTTCATCTTTAATAATTAATTATAACAAAAACAAATTCATTCTTCTTCAAATCGGGAAAAACGGAATCTGAATCTCAAAAGCCCGCTCCACCACCCACAAAATTCCCAACACCGCCATCACCGCCGAAACCCACCGGATGGCCCGGCGCTCAAGCGCCCCGTTTTGCATGCGGATCCGCCGGAGCAACGGGAACACAAGGGAAACCACCAGCAATTGCCCGATTTCAATCCCCGCATTAAACGAAAAAAGGGCGGTGAGAAAATTGGTTTTGGGCAAGTGGATATCGGCCAGCGAACCGGCAAACCCGAGACCGTGAATCAATCCGAAGAAAAACGTCACCGTCAGTCGATGAGGGTATGTCCGGAAAAAGAAATTCTCCACTGCAACATAAACAATGGTCAGTGCAATCAGCACTTCCACCCACTTGGAGGGGGCTGCAATAATGTCCATGACGGCCAAAATCAACGTGATGGAATGGGCAACGGTGAAACAAGTAATCACCTTCAACAAGTTTTTCGCGTTTCCCGCGACCACCAGAAGACCCGCCAAAAAAGCCAAGTGATCAAACCCAAACCAAATGTGTGTCATTCCCATATAAACAAACTCTTTGGCCGTCAGCCAAACCGACAAATCCGTTTGTTTGGAAAAAGTCAGATGCCGGTTGTCATCATGAAAAACATAATGCCCTTCCTGATCCCCGTTATGGATCTTGACCACGTTTTGGTGTTGGCTTTTGTTGAATTCAAAAAACATTTGATAGGACAAATCCACTTTGCCAACCGGTTCCGTGGAAACAAACACTCCCTCCACCCTGTAGTGCCCCGGTTCCGGCCGGGTGATTTCTTTCAATGTGAATGGCATCGGACGGTTATTATTTTTTGCAACAAACCGTGTTTTTATATAGCTTTCGATTTGATTCTCCTGTTCTTCACGCACTTTATTTTCCTTCAGCACCAGCTGCTTCCCCGCCACCTGTTCCAACAGGGGCTCATTGATCAGCATCGAGACATGAATTTGATTGCCTTCGACCGAAAGATCCGTAGACACCAGATGCAACGGATGGGCCTCTGCCGGCAACAAAGGCAAAAAAACGATCATCCACAATAAAAATCCCATCCATCCCCAATAACGGATTTTCTCCATCCTCTCTCCTCCCACATCATTTCGTATAATTCCGGGCCATTTCCATCAAACTAACAACGTACCAAGAAACAGGAGGGATTAAATCATGAAACGCGTTGCAGTGGAAGCCGGATTATCGCCCGTCCGTGATTACTTGAGCCAAAGAGGTTTCCAAGTGGAGGAATATCAAGCGGAATCACTGCAAAATCAAGGTAATTATGCCGCAATTGTCATATCCGGACAAGATCAGAATTTAATGGGCATGCAAGACCAAGTGGAAAACTGTCCGGTCATCAGCGCAAGCGGCCTGACCCCGGAAGAAGTTTGCCGGAGGATTGAACAAATTGCCGGATCTTAAAGAAAAGACCAAGTCATCTGTTATGACTTGGTCTTTTTCTTCAGGTCCTCCACCATGGCCTCCATCCAATGGGAAACCCCCGGATCCGGCAAGTATGCCGACCTGAGGTATTCCACCTTCAATCCTTCCAAACGGGAGGGAATCAGTTGGTCAGTGAAGTACCCCTCGCTTAAAAACAAAGGCAAAACCAACACCCGGTATTTCTGACTCAAAGCATCAGCCCGTTTTCGCAATTCGTCCGATGAAAGGGAGGCAGAGGTGATACAGGCCAAAGGAAACTTTCGCCGCAGCTGCTTCACCAATCCGTTCACTCCGGCTTCCCACTTCTCTTTGAAACCAGGCAATCCATTTCCGTGTCCCACCAGCAAAACCGCCTCTTCCTCCGGTTTCCGGATAAGAGCTTGGATTCTTTTGGCCAACATTTCCGCAATGTACGGATGGTCGTCCATCGCGGGACTCATCGCCACTTTGGCATGCACGTTCAACGGTGCGGCATCGGATGCGGCCGGAAGACGGCCGGTCAGCCCCAACATAAACCGGATTTCTTCAATATGTTTGCTGCCGGAAGAAGCAAACAAAGGGATGGCGAAAATCCGGTTTACCCCTTGGGCTTCCAATGCATCAATTCCGTCTTGAATCTTCCGCCCTTTCACCAGTTCCAAAAAACCGACCGTAAGCGGATGGTCCGTTTTTACCTGTTTTGCGGCATCATCAACCAACCGGACCCACTGTTTGCTTCTGGAACCATGAGCAATCACCAGCACCCCGATTTTTTCCGCCATCACACATCCCCTTATTTTGAATGATCTGCCACTTTCTGCATGGATTTAAATGTCAAAAGAGCAAAAAAGAAGCTGATCATCCCATTCATCAGGCCTTCCGCATAAAAAAAGACCTGAGCCACTCCGTTTAAAGCCAGCAAAAAAACCGTCACCCAATAAACCGGTTTGGGAAACGCCCGGGCCGTCCGTTCATAATAAGTCAACAAAAAGTACAACGCAAAAATCAAAAAAGTAACCGCTTCATAAGGAGCCGGCACCAAAAATAAAAAATAAACCCCCGCCCCCAACAGAAGCGCAATAATCACAAGATGAAAAAGCAGCACAACCAAGCCTCCTTCTGATTAGAAAGAAGCCCGCCGAAAGGCGAGCTTTTTAATTGGACGATTGAATTTGTTTTAAGATCAACTCATTCACCAATTTCGGATTGGCTTGGCCCCGGGTTGCTTTCATCACCTGACCAACCAGGAAACCAAGCGCCCGGTCTTTTCCGTTTTTAAAGTCCTCAACGGATTGCGGGTTGGCGGCAATCACTTTTGCGACTTCCTCTTTCAGCTTCCCTTCGTCACTGATTTGGACCCATCCTTTTTCTTTCACGATGGTGCCGGGGTCTTTTCCGGTATCCAGCATTTCCTTGAACACTTTTTTCGCGATTTTGCTGCTGATGGTTCCTTTTTGGATCAATAAGATCATTTCAGCCAAATGAGCCGGTGTCATCCGGATGGCTTCGATTTCAATGCCTTCCCGGTTCAGGTATCCCAACAGTTCAGTGATAATCCAGTTGGAAGCCAGTTTCGGATCCGCTTTTTTCGTCACTGTCTCTTCATAAAAATCGGCAACGGCTTTGGAGCTGGTCAAAATTCCCGCATCATAATCACTGAGCCCGAACTCTTTTTGGTACCGTTCTTTTCGCTGATCCGGCAATTCAGGGATGCTTGCGCGGATTTCTTCTTTCCAAGCTTCGTCAATATGAAGCGTAACCAGATCCGGTTCGGGGAAGTAACGGTAATCGTGCGCTTCCTCTTTGCTGCGCATGGTTTTCGTCCGGTTTTCCTGTTCCAGCCAGCGCAAGGTTTGTTGCACCACTTTTTCGCCGCGGTCCAAAATTTCCTGTTGCCGTTTTTGTTCATATTCCAGCGCTTTTTCCACGTTTTTGAACGAGTTTAAGTTTTTCATTTCCGTCTTTGTGCCGAATTCTTTTTGGCCGACCGGACGCAAACTGATATTGGCATCGCAACGCAACGAACCTTCTTCCATCCGGACATCGGATACACCCGTGTACTGGATGATCGTTTTTAATTTTTCCAAGTAAGCCCGGGCTTCGGCCGGTGAACGGAGATCGGGTTCGGATACAATCTCAATCAGCGGCACGCCCACACGGTTGAAATCAACCAGGGAACCGTCGCCGTTATCGCTGTGATTGAGCTTTCCGGCGTCTTCTTCCAGATGCAAGCGCGTGATTCCGATGCGTTTCTTTTTTCCGTCAACTTCGATTTCAATCCATCCGTTTTGGCCGATCGGTTGATCATATTGAGAGATTTGGTAAGCTTTCGGGCTGTCCGGATAAAAATAGTTTTTCCTGTCAAACTTGCTGTATTCGGCAATCTCACAATTCAGGGCCATGGCGGCTTTCATCGCGAAATTCACTGCTTGTTTGTTCAATACCGGAAGCACGCCGGGATGCCCCAGGCAAACCGGACAGGTATTCGTGTTGGGGGGAGCTCCGAACTCAGTCGAACAACCGCAAAAGATTTTGGATTTCGTGGACAGTTCGACGTGAACTTCCAAACCGATGACTGTTTCATATTTACTCATTCTGCGTTCCCTCCCACCATCGGAGCCGGCAATGACTCAGTTTGTTGTTCATAGGCATGAGCCACGCGCAATACCGTCGATTCGGCAAAAGGCTGGCCAATGATCTGCAAACCAACCGGCATGCCGTCTGCCAGACCGCACGGAACACTAATGGCCGGCAATCCTGCCAGATTGACCGGAATGGTCAAAATATCGTTCATATACATGGTCAGCGGATCGTCCGCCTGTTCGCCGATTTTAAAGGCCGTTGTCGGCGTGGTCGGTCCGACAATCACGTCAAATTGCTTGAATACGTTCTCGAAATCCTGACGGATCAATGTTCTCACTTTTTGTGCCTTTTTGTAGTAAGCATCATAATAACCGGAGCTGAGGGCATAAGTTCCGAGCATGATCCGCCGTTTCACTTCGGGACCGAAGCCCTGACTGCGCGATTCCAGATAAAGATCCAACAAGTTTTTCCCGGTTTTGCGAACCCCGTACCGCACGCCGTCAAAGCGGGCCAGGTTGGAAGAGGCTTCCGCCGGGGCAATGATGTAGTAGGCCGCTACCGCATATTCCATATGGGGAAGGGAAACTTCCTCCACATGTGCGCCCATTTTTTCCAGCTGGTCAATCGCTTTTTGAACCGTTTCACGTACGAAAGGATCAATACCTTCTCCCAACATTTCTTTGGCCACGGCCACCTTCATGCCTTTGATCTCTCCGGTCAAAGCGGACAGATAGTCCGGCACTTCTACCGGGGCCGAGGTGGTGTCATGAGGATCGTGACCGGAAATGGCTTGCAAGACATAAGCGGTGTCTTCCACGTTTTTCGTCAACGGCCCGATTTGATCCAACGAAGAGGCAAAAGCCACCAAACCATAACGGGAAACACGCCCGTAGGTCGGCTTCATGCCAACCACGCCGCAATATGCTGCCGGTTGGCGGATCGATCCGCCGGTATCCGATCCCAGTGAGAAATAGACTTCGCGGGCAGCCACCGCTGCGGCCGAACCTCCGCTGGATCCTCCGGGTACCCGGTTTAGATCACACGGATTGCGGGTCAAGTGGAGAGAGGAGTTTTCCGTGGAGGAACCCATCGCAAATTCGTCCATGTTCATTTTTCCCACCGTCACCGCTTCGGCCTGTTCCAATTTATCCATCACCGTGGCGTTATAGATCGGCTGGTAATTGGACAAAAGCTGGCTGGCACACGTCGTGGTCATGCCTTCGGTGCAAATATTGTCCTTGATGCCTGCCGGTAAAGCGGCGAGCAGACCTTTTTCCGAAGCGTTTGCAAGCTTCTTGTCCAACTCCTCCGCACGCTTTCGGGCGCCTTCCGCATCCACGTGAACAAAAGCTTTCACTTGTCCGTCGACTTCTTCAATGCGCCGCAAGGATTCATTCACCAGGTCTGTGGCCGAAATTTCACGATCTGCCAAGCGTTTATGTATGCTCGTTATGGATTCATTAAACAGCGACATCGTTCTCCCCCTTACTCTTCAAAAACTGCCGGCACACGAAACATTCCGTCTTGATGTTCCGGTGCATTTTTCAATACTTTTTCCCGGTCCAGGGACGGACGCACTTCATCTTCCCGCATCACATTGATCATCGGTAAAACATGGCTGGTCGGTTCCACATGATCTGTGTCCAATTCGTTCAATTTATTGGCAAACTCCAAAATATCATTTAACTGGCTGGTAAACCGCTCCGCTTCCTCTTCACTTAATTTCAAACGGGCCAGTTCAGCCACTTTATAAACCTCTTCTTTGGAAATCGCCATCTCGTTCACCTCCGCTAAACAATCGCGTGCCTTATTATTCTTCCACTTTAACTTCTCACAGTATAGCATAAAACCGTAAATTTCATTAGTTTTTCTTTGGCTCCGTCCTTTTAAATACAGGTCCGTGGGAACCGAGACCTTATTTTTTGACGAAAACCGGAAATATTTTTGTCGAAATCATGAAAAATCTCCAGTATAATAATGATAAAATTCAATAAATATTTTGATGAATTCGATGAAGCAACGCCATTCAACCGGTTCGGACGAATTCTCATCAGCAGGAGGGTTGAAAGTGAAAAATCGACTATTGTCCATTCTCATATGGGGAGGAATATCCGTATTAGGCGCCGCCGGTTTGGCCGTTTTGGCCTTAAACCGCGGCGAATCGGTGAACTCATTTTGGCTGATTATCGCCGCCGTCTGCACCTATGCGGTTGCTTACCGTTTTTACAGCCGTTTTATCGCGCGGAAAATTTTCGAATTGGATGACAATCGGAAAACTCCGGCAGAAATTCATAACGACGGCAAAGATTATGTTCCCACCAACAAATGGGTGTTGTTCGGCCACCATTTTGCGGCCATTGCCGGCGCCGGTCCCCTTGTCGGTCCCATTTTGGCGGCACAAATGGGGTATTTGCCGGGAACGATTTGGATCATCGTCGGCGTGGTGCTTGGCGGGGCCGTGCAAGATTTTATCATTTTGTTCGGCTCCATGCGGCGAAACGGAAAGTCGCTCGGTGACATGGCACGCGAAGAAATCGGCCCGGTCGGCGGATTCACGGCTGCCATCGCCATTTTGGGAATTATGATTATTTTGCTGGCGGTTTTGGCATTGGTGGTTGTACAAGCGCTCGCACACAGCCCGTGGGGAATGTTCACCATTGTGATGACGATCCCCATCGCCATATTTATGGGCATTTACATGCGCTATCTGCGGCCGGGGAGAGTGCTGGAAGCCTCCATCATCGGGTTTGCCTTGTTGCTCTTGTCCATTTACGGGGGACAATATGTATCCGCTCATCCAGCCCTGTCTTCCCACTTCACGTTTGAAGGCACCACCATCGCCTGGATGATGATTATTTACGGCTTTGTCGCTTCGGTTCTTCCGGTTTGGCTTTTGCTCGCTCCACGCGATTATTTAAGCACCTTTTTGAAAGTGGGGGTCATTTTCGGACTGGCTGTCGGCATTCTCATTGTCTTGCCGGATCTTCAAATGCCGGCCTTAACCCAATTTATTGACGGAACCGGTCCCGTGTTCTCCGGCGATTTGTTCCCGTTTGTCTTTATCACCATCGCTTGTGGTGCCATTTCCGGATTTCACGCTTTGGTTTCATCCGGCACCACTCCCAAAATGATCGCCCGGGAATCCCATGCCACCATGATTGGATACGGAGGAATGCTGACCGAATCTTTCGTCGCCATCATGGCATTGGTCGCGGCATGCATCCTGACCCCCGGTGTGTACTTTGCCATGAACAGTCCGGCTTCGGTGATCGGAAATGACGTCATTTCGGCAGCCCGGGCCGTGACGGAGATGGGATTCACCGTAACGCCACAGGATTTGTCGCAACTGGCTGAATCGGTCGGTGAAAGCACCATTCTTTCCCGCACCGGCGGAGCTCCGACCCTTGCCGTCGGAATGTCCGTCATCTTTTCTGAAGTGATCGGCGGTCAATCGTTGATGGCATTCTGGTATCATTTTGCCATTTTGTTTGAAGCCGTGTTCATTCTGACCACCATTGATGCCGGTACCCGAGTGGGCCGCTTCATTTTGCAAGACTTGATGGGAAGGGTTGTCCCGAAACTGGGAGACACCAAGTTTTATCCGGCAAACATCCTGGCGAGCGCACTGGTCGTTGCCGGCTGGGGATACTTTTTATACCAGGGCGTCATCGACCCGTTGGGCGGCATTAACACGTTATGGCCCCTGTTTGGGATCGCCAACCAAATGCTCGCGGTCGTTGCGCTGGTTGTCGGCACCACTATTTTGATCAAGATGGGAAAAGCCGCCTACTCCTGGGTAACGTTCATTCCGCTGGGATGGCTGACCATCGTCACCATGACAGCGGGATGGCAAAAGTTGTTCCATTCCGATCCTTCGATCGGATTTATCGCGGCGGCCAACAAATATTCCGGAGCGATTGCCAACAACCAGTTGCTGGGTCCGGCGCAATCGATTGAAGAAATGAAACGCATCGTTTTGAACAATCAGATTGATGCCGTCTTAACCTTCTTGTTCATTGCTTTTGTGCTTGTGATTATTGTGGATGCGGCCCGCATCTGGTACAAGGTGCTGGTCAAACACGAACCCCTGTCGGCAAAAGAAGCGCCGTATGTTCCGCATCAACCCAAAACCGTGAAGGGGTGAATTTGAATGGTGAAATGGATCAAAAAATCCTGCCGGGCCATTGCTTTTTATTTAAATGAAATGGCCGGTGTCCCCAATTACAACCGATATCTTGAGCACCTTAAAAAACATCATCCGGACCAAACCCCGATGACAAGAGCCGAATTTTACCGCCAGGCCATCGATGAACGATACGGAAGCGGCGACATCCGCCGCTGTTGCTGAACGGAAACAGCAAAAAAACACCCACCTCTGGTCTTTAGAGGCTGGGTGTTTTTGTTTCGTCTTTCACGGTTTGGGTTTCCGCCTTCGGATTTTCGGTCTTGGCATTTTCCGCTTTGGGTGCATCCGGCTTGGCCTCTGCTCCTTGTCCCGAATCTTCTTCGCTTAAAACCCCGCTGGTGGCCTTTTTAAATTCTCGAAGCGATTTCCCAAGGGCTCGTCCCAATTCCGGCAGTTTCTTCGGACCAAACAAAATGAGTGCCACCACAAATATCAGCAGCCATTCCACACCATTGATGCTCACTTTGCTTCCTCCTTTATCAAGGGACACTTCAGATCGTATCCATTATAACACCGATTCAAAACAAAGAAAAACCCAAACAACGTGTCCGGGCTTACCCTACATGCTGATCAATGATGTTTTTAAGCTGATTCTTCTTTTCTTTGGAACATAAGGCCAAAGCCTGTGTGATCTGTTCCTGCCAATTTTCTTCCTCAATCAGAACCTGATCCAGCCTCTCCTTTGAGCGGTCGATAGAGGAAAGTTCCTCTTTGATCATTCCCACCATTTGTTTCATTCCGTTGACGTGCGATTCGATCCGGTCGACTTTTTGCTCCACCTTGTTCAAATTCTTTTTTAAATCCGAGATATCCGTTTTGATCTGTTCAATGCTTGCAGACTGCATGTCAATCCGTTCCATCACCGCATGCAACAAAGATTGCAATTCTTCCATCGCCGATCAGCTCCATCTCTGACTCTGCTTTTGTTTCTTCCATTATATAGAAATTTTTGCCAAAAATATCCCTGCAATTTGTCGATATTTTGACAAAAATATCAAAATTGCGGTTTTCTTTCATTCCCGGCTTGTACAAGCAAACCCGGTTTTGCTTAATCTTCCCTCCGGCGCCCCCAAAATCCTGCCACCATTGCGGGCATTTTTCTCATACTTTTTCCAGCTTCTTGCCAAAATAAAGCCAACAAGCGAAGGAGGCGAAAAAAATGCCCTTTTTGGATTGCGGCGGAACCCGGCTTTACTACGAATCGGAAGGAAACGGCCCTGCCATCATTTTTATCCATCCTCCGCTGATCACCAGCCGCGTCTTCCGATATCAGAAAGAAGATTTGAAACACCGTTATCAACTGATCCTTTTTGACGTTCGCGGCCATGGATTCAGCGGCCCGTCGCGCCAGCCGGTGACCTATCCGTTAATCATCCAGGATCTTTGCCGCCTGATGGATCACTTGCAAATCGAAAAAGCTTATCTGGCCGGGTATTCCACAGGTGGAAGCGTGGCGTTAAACGCCTTGCATCGCCACCCCGAACGATTTTTGGGCGGAATCTTAATCAGTGCGCTTTCAGAAATATCTGATCCGATCATCCAAGCGGAATTGGATCTGGCTGTGGCTTTGTGCAACCGCATCGGCTTTCCGTTTTTGTCACGGAGCATTTGCATGGCCAACGCCGGCAGCCGCAAAATGTTTTCTTATCTCCATGCCGCAGCCCGCGTGGGAAACCCGGAAAACATCAAGCAATACTTTCAATACAGCCAAACATTTAACGGCACCAAGCTCCTGCCGGGCATTCAGGCACCTGTTTTGGTTTTCTCGGGAACCCGGAATGACCGGTTCCGCAAATATACCGAAGTTCTCACCAAAAACCTGCCCAATTCCACTCATTTTCCGCTGAACCACAAGCCGCATCACTTAATCACCCGAGCTGCACGGCAACTCAATCAAGCCATCCGCGCGTGGCTGGCGCTGTATGAAACCACCGATTGATCCATCGCATGCATAGGCGTTTATGGCGGTGAAATAATAACAAAAAACCGGAAAGGAGCTTGCGCGTTGAATCATACTTACCATCTGATCATCAAGTTTATCTATGTCACTTTTCTTCTCTACCTTACGTTGGGATTGATTTACGACATTGATTATAAATCGATTCTGTTTGTCAGCATTGTTCTTGCATTGGCCGGATATCTGGGGGATTTCTTTTTGCTGCTGAAAATGGGGAATATGTTCACCACTCTGTCGGATGCCTTGTTAAGTTTTCTCATTGTTTGGTTCATCGGGACTTACTTTTTTGATATGGATATCGGCACCAAAAACTTTAAAATCAACCAAGTGCCGCTTTTTCAAATTTCCTTGACCGCCGGGATCCTCTATGCCGTCATCGAATGGTTTTACCATCGCTGGTTTTTTAAATTTCTAGGCAAAAAAGAGGTTTTTTAACCCTTCCCTTTCGTTCCCCTTTTCTTCTTCACACATGCAAAAGGGGGGATTTGATTCCGATTCATCATATAGAAATAATAAAAAATATTTGGATATAAAATCCCTGAAAGCTCCCTGAAAGCCGCTGAATTTCAAACGCACGTTCATGGCGGAAGACGTTTCCTCGTTCACCTGCCTTCCCCGGAGCAAAGCGAACATCTGCTTCAGGACGAAACCGTCATTGAAAAGACATGAAAGGAAATTTTTCAATAAAAAAAGGCTGTTGACGATTTTGTCAACAGCCTGAAAACGCCGATTAAACCACATATTTCTCGGCATCGATGATCCGGGCGGCAATCCGGCGTTTCAGTTCCACTTCGTTTACCGGTTGAATCCGGGTCAGCTTTTTCAATACCGAAAGTTGTGTGCGCAGGACATCGCCTTCTTCGATGGCTGCCAAAGCATGGCGGGCCAGTGCATCCACTTTTTGCATCGAAGCATAGATGAAGGCCACGGTGTAATCGATTTTGGCTTGTTCATTTTCTTCACCATTTTTAAGAATGGCTTTTTTCGTGCGCAACAAAGCACTCTCCATGGCAAAGGTTTCGATGGCGATATCCGCCAGGTCACGCAACAACTCTTGTTCTTTCTGCATTTTCTCACCGTATTTTTGCGTGGCCAGTCCGGCGACCATCAAGAAGATTTTCTTCGCATTTTCCACATAATGTTCTTCAGCTTCCAAGACCGGAGCATCTTCATCCGGGAAGTACGGCATCATGGTCAACAATTCTTCTTGCAGGTCTTGCGCGGCTTGCAAGAAAGGCAATTCCCCTTTCAATGCTTTCCGCATCAAGGTGGCCGGAATGATCAAACGGTTAATTTCGTTGGTTCCTTCAAAAATGCGGTTGATCCGGGAATCGCGATACATGTTTTCAATCTCGTATTCATTCATGAAACCGTAACCGCCATGAATTTGTACCCCTTCATCCACCACATAATCGAGCACTTCGGAACCGAACACTTTCGACACGGAACATTCGATCGCCAAATCTCCGATCGCATTGGCCACCACGGAACCTTCCGCGTTTTCCACTCCTTCCAGGTTGGCGTCAAACATTCCCGCAATCCGGTACGCCAAGCTTTCCGAAGCATACACTTTTGTCGCCATGTTGGCCAATTTTTCGCGAATGAGGCCAAATTTAGAAATCGGGACTTTAAATTGTTTCCGTTCATTGGCGTATTGCGCCGAGATCTCGATGGCCCGTTTGGAGGAACCCACGGTACCGATGGCCAGTTTGTAACGGCCAATATTCAAAATGTTAAAGGCGATTTTGTGCCCTTTACCCAATTCTCCGAGCAGGTTTTCCACCGGAACCTTGGCGTCTTCCAGGATCAAGGTGCGGGTGGATGAACCTTTGATCCCCATTTTCTTTTCTTCCGGCCCGACAGAAACACCGGGGAAGTCACGTTCCACGATGAACGCCGTAAACTTGTCGCCATCCACTTTGGCGTACACGATAAACACATCGGCAAAGCCGGAGTTGGTAATCCATTGTTTCTCCCCGTTTAAGATGTAATATTTGCCGTCATCGCTTAATTTCGCCGTCGTTTTTGCCCCCAGGGCATCTGATCCGGAACTGGGTTCCGTCAAGGCATAAGCGGCAAGTTTCCGTCCGGAGGCCAAATCCGGCAGATATTTTTTCTTTTGTTCCTCATTTCCGAAAAAGACAATCGGAAGGGATCCGATCCCCACATGCGCCCCGTGGGACAAACCAAAAGAACGGGCAAGAGAAATTTTCTCCGTGATCAAACTGGAACTGACTTTGTCCAGCCCCAGCCCTTCATATTTCTCCGGCACGTCGGCACCAAGGAGTCCCAAATCTCCTGCTTCTTTCAACAAACGCACGGTATGTTCAAATTGATGATTCTCAATTTCCGGCAAAACCGGCCATACTTTGTCTTTGACAAAGTCTTCGGTCGTTTTGGCGATCATCTTATGTTCTTCTGTAAAATCTTCCGGGGTAAACACGGTTTCCGGATCTCTTTGCTCCAGTAAATAAGCTCCGCCTTTTGCTTTTGTATCTGTCATTTTTCTTCCCTCCCGTTAATTTAAAACCTGATGGATTGGCCGGGTCAGCTTACCCGTTCCACAATGCCCGCAGCTCCCATGCCGCCGCCGATACACATGGTGACAAGCCCGTAACGAAGATTGCGCCGTTCCAGTTCTCCCAAGATGGAAACGGTCAATTTCGCTCCGGAACATCCCAGGGGATGGCCCAAGGCAATGGCGCCTCCATTGACATTCACCTTCTCGTGATCCAGTCCCAACTCCCGGATCACGGCCACCGATTGGGAAGCAAAGGCTTCATTCAGCTCAATCAAATCGATGTCCTCAAGGCGAATGCCCGTTTTTTCAAGCAATTTGGGGACGGCTGCCACCGGACCGATTCCCATGACATCCGGATCCACCCCGCCCAGGGTGAATCCGCGGAAAATCGCCAGCGGTTTCACACCCAGTTCCTCGGCTTTTTCACGGGACATGATCATCACAGCGGCCGCTCCGTCACTCGTTTGCGAAGAGTTCCCCGCGGTCACCGTTCCGTTCACGTGGAAAACCGGACGCAATTTCCCAAGCACTTCCAGATTGGTGTCGGGACGAACGCCTTCATCAGTGTCAAAGACCCGCTCTTTGACTTGCAGTTTTCCGTTTTCATCAAAGAAATGTTCCTTCACGGTCAACGGAACGATTTCATCTTTAAATTTCCCCGCTTTGATGGCTGCCGCCGCCTTTTGGTGGCTGGCCAGGGCAAAACGGTCCTGATCTTCTCTTGTCACGTTGTACCGCTTTGCCACTTCTTCCGCCGTATGCCCCATGGACATGTAGGTTTCCGGCAAATGTTCCATCAGATAGGGGTTGGGCGCCGGTTTATATCCGCCCATCGGCACCATACTCATGCTTTCGACACCGCCGGCGATCATGATGTCGGCAAATCCGCACATAATTTTTTCCGCCGCAATGGCAATGGTTTGCAGGCCGGAAGAACAGAAGCGATTCACGGTCATTCCCGGAACCTCCGTGGGAAGTCCCGCCCTCAAAGCGACGATTCTCGCAAGGTTCATCCCTTGCTCTCCCTCAGGAAACGCACATCCCAAGATCACATCTTCCACTTCCTTGGGATCCACCTGAGGAACACGCCGCATCAGATCCGAAACAACAGCTGCGGCCATTTCATCCGGCCGGTAATTGCGCAAGCTCCCTTTTCCCGCTTTTCCCACCGCAGTACGGGCGCCGGCCACAATGACTGCTTCGCGCATATTTTCTCCCCCTTTTCAAATGTTAGTTGCGAAGAGGCTTTCCTTTGGCCAACATATGTTGCATTCTTTGTTGGGTTTTGGGTTCTCCGATCAAACTCAAAAAGGCCTCCCGTTCGAGATCCAACAGATATTGCTGATCCACCAGCGTTCCTTCCGGCACATTTCCTCCGGACAGAACAAAAGCCAGTTTGCTTGCAATTTTGTAGTCATGCTCACTGATATATCCCGACTTCAAGAGACCGTAAGCCCCGAGTTTCAGCGTGTTGTATCCCGTTTCCCCGACCACCGGGATTTTACGCGGTTGAGGCGCTTTATAACCTGCGTTGTAAAGTCCCAGCGCCACTTGTTTTGCATCGTAAATCAAATGATCTTTGTTGACGGTAATACCGTCATACGGACGGATGAATTTATATTTACGGGCATCTTCACCGCTGGTTGACACCTTGGCTTGCCCGATGGTCATAAAGATGTGATTCACCAGAGGCTGCAAAGAAATCCGGTCTTTGGGATCCACGCCTTCGGTGAAGCGGAGCAACATTTCGCTGTTGCCGCCACCGCCCGGAATCAAACCGACACCGACTTCAACCAGCCCCATATAGGTTTCTCCCGCTGCCTGAATCCGGTCACACGGCAAGCACACCTCAACGCCGCCGCCCAACGCCATGCCATAAGGTGCGGCAACGACCGGTTTCTCAAGGGTCCGCAAAGAGCCCATGGCTTGCTGGAACTGATGAACAATCAAATCGATTTCCGGCCAGTTGTAATCTTGGGCTTCCATTAAGAGCATCATCAGGTTGGCGCCGACACAGAAGTTGGGCGCTTCCGCACTGATGACGAGTCCCCGGTAATTCTTCCGCACTTCTTTGACCGATTTGTTGATCATGCTGATCACTTCCGGCCCCAGTGCTTGTTTGGGGGAATGGATTTCCAGACAAGCAATGTCATCGCCCAGGTCAATCAGGGAGGCTCCCCGGTTTCCGAAGATTTTCTTCCCTTGTTCTTTCAAGCGGGCCAAAGAGATCGCTTTTTGATGCTCTTTTACTTCTTCATACTTGCCGCCAATCGCGAACACCCGGGTTTTTCCGTCTTCCGTTTGATAGAAAGCGGTTTTTCCGGACTGAAGCATCTCTTCCACCCATTGCGGGATGGTTTCTCCTTCTTCGCGCATCCGGTTGACGGATTCTTCAAGCCCGACGGCATCCCACATTTCAAACGGCCCCAAATCCCAGTTGAATCCCCATTTCATCGCACGATCCACACTGGTGATGTCATCGGCGATTTCTTCCAGACGGGCAGCGGAATAAAGAAGCACTTTTTTCGTGATAGTCCAAGCCAATTTTCCGGCAACATCATCGGCATAAACCAGAGCTCGCAATTTTTTCGGCAGCCCTTTTGCCCGTTTGCTCGCTTCCAGTGAAGGGGCTTTCAGTTTTTGGCGCGGTTCATAAGTAAGCGTTTTCGGATTTAAGACCAAGATCTCTTTTCCTTTTTCCGTTTTCACCCGTTTATAAAATCCTTGGCCGCTCTTTTCACCGAGCCACCCGTTTTCCACCATTTTTTTCAGGAGGGGAGAAACCTCAAAAGCGGCTTTTTCCTCCGGATCATCCACATTTTCTCTCACATTGTTTGCCACATGGACAAACGTATCCAATCCCACCAGATCCAGGGTACGGAAGGTGGCGCTTTTGGGCCGCCCCATGGCACGTCCGGTGATCGCGTCCACTTCAGCCGGTCCGAGATCCATTTCCTCCATCGCCTCTAACGTGACTTGAAGCCCGTAAGTTCCGATGCGGTTTGCAATAAAGTTGGGGGTATCCTTGCATATGACCACCCCTTTGCCCAGAACCTCCTCGGCAAAAGACTTCATGCCTTCGACAATAGCAGGATCGGTCTTTTCATTTGGAATAATCTCCAACAATTTCATATAGCGCGGGGGGTTAAAAAAGTGCGTCCCCAAAAAATGCTTCCGGAACTCTTCGGAACGGCCCTCCACCATCTTATTGATGGAAATGCCCGAAGTGTTGGAACTGACCACAATGCCCGGTTTCCAAACATTTTCCAGGCGCTTGAACAAATCTTGTTTAATTTCCAAATTTTCCACAACGACTTCGATCACCCAGTCCACCTCGGACAAGCGGTCAAAATCGTCTTCCATGTTTCCGATTTCTATCCGTTCAGCCGCTTCCTTCGTATAAAGCGGAGATGGCTTTTCCTTGAACAAACGGTCTTTCCCGGCCTGAGCCAAACGGTTGCGAACCGCCCGGTCTTCAAGCGTCAGTCCTTTCTGCTTTTCCTTTTCCGTCAAATCGCGCGGCACAATGTCCAGTAACAAAGTGGGAATTCCTACATTCGCAAGATGCCCGGCGATCGATGCCCCCATGACACCTGCGCCCAACACTGCTGCTTTTTGAATGTGTCGCAAGAGTTCTCCTCCTCTCTTCTTTTAAAAAACCCCGTCTGAATGAACAGTCATTCACTTGAGGGATAGAAAAAAACCTATCCCTAAGGATCGGCTTTGACTACAAGAGGATTGACACCAATTCATAACTTAACAAATTTTATTTTGTTTATAATTAATTTCAATAATATTATTTCTCTGTTTTTTATTTTCGTCAAGGGTTTTTATCGACTTTTTAATTCCTTCTGACAAAAATATTTTTTCAAAACGATCCGGTTCCTTTTGATTCGTCACATTTTTCGATAAATAACGATCCAAATGATGATTCCCGCCCCCAATGCGACAACCGAAAAGATGGCAACGGGTGTGAAGAAAAACGGAGTGGAGCTGCTTTGCGAAGGATTCGGACCGGAATCCGGCAAGCCGGGTTCGTCTTCAGAAGCCGGTGAAGAGCTTTCGGGAGAGACTTGGAACGAATAAGCATCTCTTAATATTCGCCGGTCGCCGTTGATCGTCCCGTCAAAGGTGAGCTGTGCCTGATAAGCGCCAGGAGGAAGCGCCTCAAACCGGTGGCTTGCGGTCTCCCCGTTTTGCCGGAGCCAAATGGAAGCTTTTTCTTGTCCTTGTTGATCAAAAATTTGAAAATGCCATTTTCCTGCCGCTTGACTCCCATATAAAATTTCCCCGGAAGCGCGGATGCCCTCTTGGGAGGGTGACACTTGCAACCGAATGCCTTCCCGGGTAAACGTGCAGTTTTCTTCCAATATATACGGCTTGCGGTTGATAATCCCGTCAAACTTGAGGAGTGCCGCGGTTTTCCCGGCATCATTCCCGATCTTTAAAAAAGAGACATCGCGATCGCCAATCTCGCGGAACGATTGGTTGTGTTCACGGTCAAAATAATACCAGCTTCCTTCCACTTGATCGCCGGATCCAACCGTGAGCCGCGCATACACATAATACCGTTCACTTTGTTCATCAAAACCGACACTGCACCGAATCGAATAGGCATCCTGAGCCAAGCTGTGTGATAAAGGAAGCGCCGCCACAACCAGCCAAAAAGCGAAAAAGGCGGTCCACCCCTTTTTCATCCCTTTCCTCCCTTCCAAAGAAAACCCAGATTTCATGAAATTTTCCATTCATGGTTACATTCATTATAACATATATTTCTAAATAGTTTTAAAATATCTATTAATTAACAGTTGGATTCCTTGTTATTTTAAACATCCCTTTAGAAAGCAAAAAGTTGCCCGGTGCATCCCCGACGGATGCCTGAGCAACGTTCCACCTTAATTTATAAATGATTGCTTGCCCGCATCACACGCGGTCTCAATGCGGGGGTCTGGGGAATATACTCTTTCACCAAAGCCGCGGCATAAAAGAGGCACCACAAATAGTTGATGAAAAGGAAAGTCCCCGCTTTCAACCAAACATTCGGAAGATCCAACAAGTCAAACGCCAACACATACGCCGGCAAAATCGACCACAAAGCCCGGTCTCCCAGTGATTCGGCCATTTCCCAATAATACACTTCTTCCACTTTAAAAAGCTTATCCCGGAAGTACATTTTCAAGACCGGCCGGACACTGGAATAATAGAAAAAACCCGGGATTCCCAACAACGCCCGGTTGATGCTGATAAACAAATACGACAGTATCAGCAAACAGATATATATCATCGGTTTGCTCCTCCCCCCACAAAGACCTGGATGATTTTCTGTTTTATTTCGTAAAACTTTGTCATAAAAAAGTTTTATATATATATTTATATCTTTTTATAATTCTTTCCTCCCGGGAAAATTTAAAAATTCCATGTCTTTGTTAACCAGTAATTTTAATTACAACTAAAATTAAACAAAATTTGATTTTACAGGTTGAATCTTTGTTTCCAAGAAGTTTATTTTATGTAAATAAATATCCCTCGTCCATCGGGATCGAGGGAATCATTAATTTCCATAATTATCCGGTAATTAATCCGGAAGAATTTTTGATGATGAAATTGCGTATGGTTTCTGCCGCCGCCTCTTCAGAGGAAAGTTCTTCCGCACGGAATTCAAAAGCTCCCTTTTTTTCATCCAAATCCAGCTCATCTGCCAGCATGCCGATCAACCCTTTGGTTTTCTTATCCAATTCAAAAAATCCTCTGACGCTGTTTACCGCCTGTTTCGGTTTATACTGAAACACGATTTCATCAAATTTGCCGCGCATCCAATCGGTGGCATGAAACTGGATGATTTGGACGCCTCCGTTCCGTTGGCCGGTATACCCTTCTCCATAGTGAACAAAGCCCAGCTTTGCAAAACCGCCCAAAAAGTTTTTGAGAAGGCCCGACGGCTTTACATCGACAACGTCCCGGTCCTTGGCATCAATGCCGCTTATGATTTCCAAATTGGATTGGAAATAATAACGGGTGTTGACGGATGAAACCGGGAGCAGTTCAGGACATTTAAAATAGAAATCAAATTCTCTTTTTTCCCCGGGCCGGACCACAAATTCTTCCTGCATCACCGGAATGGTTGCGATGGTTTCATTGACATACTTGATTTCATCGTCCTTTTTAAAAGAGGACGCCAGATTGAAGTGGACTTCCAACTCTTCGATTAGCTGTTCGACTTCGCCTCCCTCAACATACACCTTTCCGGTGACCTCTTCACCCATGGTGACCACATCGGAATCCAAAACCAAATCGATTTTGGCCGCTCCCACTCCCAAAGAAGCTAGAATTTTCTTAAACAAATCCGCTCCATCCTTTCATCATTATGTAATTTACTCCCATCTTACCATACATTCCTCACGGCGAGCGGATCAATCAATGTGCTTTCTTGGATTTTTGTCAGGCCGTTTTCACAAGGCAAAAGTTCAATCTTCTTCTGCCTCTTCCACCTCAAATCCCATATCCCGTATCATTTGATGATCCAACAAGGCCGATTGGCCTTCTGTCGTCAAGTAATCCCCGACAAAAATGGAATTGGCAGGATAGAGGGACAATGCTTGCAAATGGCGCAAATTGACTTCTCTTCCTCCCGAAACCCGAATTTCCTTTTGCGGACATATGAAACGAAACAACGCAAGCACTTTTAAACAATAACGCGGATTTAATTCATTCATCCCTTCCAAAGGCGTTCCGGGGATGGGATTCAAGAAGTTCACCGGGATCGAATCAACATCCAGTTCACGCAAGGCCAAAGCCATTTCCACGACTTGTTCTTGGGTTTCCCCCATGCCGACAATATAGCCGGAGCAAGGGGAAATGCCCCCCTTCTTCACCAATTGCAGTGTTTCCACCCGGTCTTGATACGTATGGGTGGTGGTGATGTTTTCATAGTGTTTTTCGCCGGTATTCAGGTTGTGGTTGTAACGGTCCACGCCGGCTTCTTTTAACCGTTTGACTTGATCATCATTCAAGATCCCCAAACAAGCGCAAATTTTTAGCGGATATTTTTCTTTGATTTCCCGAACCGCTTGAACCACTTCATCCAGTTCACGTCGGGTCGGTCCGCGCCCGCTTGCCACAATGCAATAGGTCCCGGCTTTTCGTGCCAAGGCTTCTTTTGCCCCGTCGACCAATTCCTCTTTTTTCAATAAACTGTATCGCTCAACCGGAGCCTGCGAAACGACCGATTGCGAACAATAACCGCAATCTTCCGGACAAAGCCCGCTTTTGGCATTGATGATCATATTTAATTTGACCTTTTTCCCGAAATAATGGCACCGGACACGGAAGCTGGCTTGCAACAAAGGCAGCAATTCATCATCCGGTGCATTTAACACCGAAAGGCCCTCTTCCATGCTCAATGTTTCTCCTTGAAGCGCCTTATCCGCCAACTTTTCCCATTTGGACAAGCTTCTGAAAGAATGAAGTGTCATAGAAACCTCCTGCTCCTTAAAAATGCATGAACCCAATCTCCGGATCAACCGGTGTCGGGCCAATTCAATTGTAAACCAAATCGAAATAAATAGTTTACATTTACAATATAAGTATACCACAGCCGGCTTTTTTCCTTTAGAAAAAAGCAAATGCCCCCGGGACATTTGCTGTCAGAATCTCCTATAAATATAATTCACTGTATTTTTTTCTTAAATAATCCAGATAGGGTTGGATGGTCAGTTCCGATCCGGTTGCCCGCCGGATCAATTCATCTGCTGTATATTTGCTTCCATGCTGATAGATCTGTTCTTTCAACCAAGAATGAAGAGCGGTAAAGCTCCCGTGTGCAATTTGATCCGGGATGTGAGGGGCATCTTTTAATGCCGCTTCGTAAAATTGGCAACTTAAGATATTTCCAAGCGCATAGCCCTGAAACTGTCCGCCAATAAAATCCGCATACCAATGGATATCCTGCAATACGCCCGAACGGTCATCGGGAGGAGTGATTCCAAGATCGGACTGATAACGTTCATTCCATGCATCACGCAAATCTTCCACCCGGAGTTTTCCTTCCAGCATGTGCAGTTCCAGATCAAAGCGGATAATCACATGCAAGTTGTATGTCAATTCATCCGCTTCCGTACGGATCAGCGACCGCTTCACATGATTGATGGCCCGGTAAAACTCATCCAGTGTCACCCTTCCCAACTGGGTCGGGAACGTGGCCTGCAATTGCGGATAAAAATAGGTCCAAAACTCCCGGCTTCTGGCAATCACATTTTCCCACAGACGCGACTGGCTTTCGTGTACCCCGGAAGAGGTCCCGTCATAAAGCGGGGTTCCGTCATATTCCGGGCGAATCCCCAATTCATACAGCGCATGCCCGGCTTCATGGATCGTACTGAACAACGCTTCGCTGATATCCCGTTCATTGACGCGGGTGGTGA
The DNA here is from genome assembly GCF_016055175.1 of Thermoactinomyces sp. CICC 10735. Classification (NCBI taxonomy): domain Bacteria; kingdom Bacillati; phylum Bacillota; class Bacilli; order Caryophanales; family Thermoactinomycetaceae; genus Thermoactinomyces; species Thermoactinomyces sp. CICC 10735. The sequence continues at coordinate 143,915 of NZ_JAECVT010000003.1, forward strand.
TGCGAACATCTCCTGCCGCAAACCGCGTCATAAATGGGTGGGCCGACAAATCCACTCTCCCGCGGTTGAAATCAAATCCCATCTGCTTGATAATTTCCTTGCTGAAATCCAGCTGTTTTTGCACCGGATAAGATTGCTCCAAAGAGGAACGGTCCGAAGCCGGCTTCTTCGTCACCGCTTCCACAAAGGGAACCAATTCCCTTCGCAACTCATGAAACAACTTGCGGAGCGTCGACGCTTTCATCCCGTAGTCCGAACGGTTGATCAACGGGTCGGACACATGCTCTTTTTCCGGAAAAAAGTCGGCATATTCCAAACTGAGTTCCAACGTCTTTTTCAGGTAAGGAATCACTTTGCCAAAATCATTGGCTTCCCGCGCTTCCAACCACGTCTGGTTGGTTTCGGTGATATGCCTGTAAAAACGGGCCATGAAATCCGCCGAAACTTTTTGTGCTTCCTCATACTGCCGTTTGGCAACCCGGACGATGGCTGCCTGATCGGAATCCAAGGATGAAGAAGCCGTCGCTTTTTCCAGATCCTCCAGTAATTCGCCCAACCGGGGATCCGTTTTTTTCTGATGCACCAGTTTCCCCAACAGGGACAGTTGGTGTCCTCTTGCTTCCGCTGCAGCCGGGGGCATGTATGTATTTTGATCCCAGCTTAATATGGCCATCGTTGCTTCCAAATCATATATTTCGCGCAACTTCGTTTTTAATGCTTCCCATTTTTCATGCAAAATCGATTTCCCTCCAGTTTGCCGGGCAAAGAGTCCGGAGATTCAGTCAATCTTTGTTTATTGTACCAAAACATCACATCCCAGGCGATGCCCGAAAAAAATGAAAATCATCGGTTTTGCCGGTGTACGGTTAAATTTGGATTTCATTTTTTCTTGCCTTTTTTACACGCTCGGGTGACAATTAGTGTGCAAAGTGTGTATGATACTTAGAAGAATGAGAAAAAGAGGCGGTACCATGAAAAAGCGGGATTGGATCGAACAAGTTCTCCGTCAATCCTGCCTGGAAAACCCGGAAGGAATGACGGCACAACAAGTCGGAAAGATATCAGGCCTGAACCGTTCCACCGCCAGCCGGTATTTAAATGAATTGGTCAAACTGGGACGCGCCCGGAAACAGGCGGGTCGCCCGGTGCGGTATTTTCCTGCGGATGACCCGGGCAAAATCCAGGCAACCTCCCGCCAGAAACCGGCTGAAGATGACGGATTGCTGGACGATGCCCTGGCAGCTCTTTTATATCCTCCCAAAGGGCTTCCCATCTTGTTTACCGGGGAAACCGGTGTCGGAAAAACCTATATGGCCAAAAAATTGGTCGAAGTGGCCATCGAAAAAAATTACCTTCCGCCAAACACTCCGTTTGTCTCTTTTAACTGTGCGGAATACGCCCAAAACCCCGAATTGCTTCTGGCTCAACTGTTTGGCGTGAAGAAAGGCGCCTACACCGGTGCGCAGGAAAACCGGGCCGGGTTGGTGGAGCGGGCCAATGGCGGCATTTTGTTTTTGGATGAAATCCACCGTCTTCCCCCATCGGGACAAGAAATGCTTTTTTACCTGATGGACCAAGGATTTTACCGTCGCCTGGGGGAAGCTTCCGTGGAACACCCTGCCCGCATCCGGCTGATCGGCGCCACCACCGAACCTCCTGAACAGGCGTTATTGCCGACCTTACAGCGCCGTTTCTCCGTGCAAATTGAAATTCCGCCGCTCAGAAAGCGTCCGGTTCAGGTGAGGGAACAATTGATCGAAAAATTTCTCCTCAATGAATCCAAACAGATGAACATTCCCGTTTCCCTGTCCCCCGAATGCCGCTCGCGGCTTTTGACTTATCCTTGTTTTGGAAACATCGGCCAATTAAAAAGCGATATCCAGATTGCGTGCGCCCGCGCTTTCCTCCGACACATGAACCGTTCCGGACAAGAAGTGGTGATTCAACTGCATGATTTGCCGGCCCATCTGCGCAAACAAGGCTGGATCTCGGCCGCCATCGAAGCCAAAATGAAAGATCAACCGGCACCCATAGAGGCAAAAGCAAAAACAACAGACGAAGCGGGCAACATCTACCGTGAACTGCTGGCAGCCAAAGAACAATTAAGCAAACAAAACATTTCGCCTGCAGAATTAAACCGGCAACTGCAGGAAACGGTCAATGAATATATCACCCGTCTTTTGCACTCAGCCAAAAACCGACAACCCTCCGGGGATCAGGAAACCCGTCTGTTCCAATCGATCCGGCAGGTGCTCGGGCAATGTGTGGATCATTGGAACCATCCTCTGGCCCAAAAGATATCCGGCACGAAGATCAACGCCCTGGCCCTGCACATCCAGTCTTATTTGGAACAACCCGGACCCCGTGCGAAAAAAACGTTTAACGGGTTGAAAATTGAACCGGTTTACCGAGAACTGGCCGGTCAGATCGGAACCGCTTTGGAACAAGCGTTGGGTATCCGTTTGCCGAAAGATGAATTGGATTTAATCTCCCTTTTTTTCTCGTTGTATCAACCCCGTTCATCCGATCCGAAGCCGCGGGTGATGGCCACGGTTTGTTTAACTGGCGAAGGAGCGGCGGTTTCATTGGAACTTTGGCTGAAACAACACTTGCCGGAGCAAGACCAGGACGTGTTGATCCGTGCGGTGCAGATCGATCCGCTTGAACGCGAATCCGGGGAGTTGGAAGAACTGGCGAAATCCTGTCATCTGGTCGCCGTGGTCGGGACGGTCCCCCCCAAGATGAAAGATGTTCCATACATTCCGGTTTGGGAACTGTACCAACCCGCCGGATGGGACAAATTGAAGGAACTGTTATCCAATAGCCGCCCGGGCACTTCATCTTTTAAACGCGACATGAAACCGGAACCCGAAAACCGGCTCTTTCAGTTAATGGAACAAGGATTGCGGGAGACGGTCACCCACTTTAATCCCAAAAAATATATCGACCTGATCCAAAAACATCGCGCGCCGTTTCAAGAAACATTTCAGTGGACCCCCGAACGCGAACTGGGGATCTGGATGCATTTGGCGATTTACACCGATCAACTGCTGAAAGAACAAATCAATCAAACGTCCCGCCAAAATCACGGTGGCGGGCATAAATCCCGGCCAGAACAACCATCCTATTTATGGAAAAACCTTTTGCACCAACTGGAATCCGTCTTTTCCGTTCAATATCCGGCGATGACGGCACAAGAAATGACCCGTTTGTCGGCGTCTTCCGTTTAAACCGTTCCACCCTTGTGTGTAATTTTGCTGCACACAGGTGTGTCCAATCTCATCCGATGCGAAAAATCTTTCCAATCGGTATGTTTTATTGTTTGGCATGCTTTTTGCATTTAAAATGAAATGGCATTATTTTTTATTACTAAAACCAAGGTGGAACATCGTTTCTTTAAGAAGCGGAGGAATGAAATGAACCACACCATCCGCCTGCTCGTCATTTGCAGCTGGGGGGCAACTTCCAGTGTATTGTGCCAGAAAATCAATGAAGCAGCTTCCCAAAAGGGGATTGCTTTAAGGGCAAAAGCAGTCGGCGTCAAAGATTGGAGCGAACATCTCCAATCTGCGGATCTCATCATGATCGAACCCCAAATCAGCCATCTCCGAAACGAGATCGAACCGGTCGCAAAAGCCCATCGAAAACCGTTTGCGCAAGTCGACCCGGTTGCTTTTGCCACGATGAACGGAGATCAGTTGCTAAAACAGGCGGCATTGCTTTTATCCACTTACCGTTCATTGCATGGGACAGAATAAAGGTTGTCATCCTTTCCACCTTGTACACGATATGCCAGTCAAAATCCAAAATGATAAAAAGAAAGGAACATGTCACATGGCTCAAAAGAAAGTAACCATTACCAATCCAAGCGGTTTGCATGCCCGTCCGGCAGCACTTTTGGTGAAAGAAGCCGGAAAATTTTCCAGCAAAGTCCAATTGGTGAAAGACGGAAAAGAAGTGGATGCCAAAAGCTTATTGGGGGTCATGTCGCTCGCAGCCAAACAAAATGATGAAATTGTCATTCAGGCTGAAGGAGAAGACGCTGAAGAAGCCGTAAACCAATTGGCACAATTTATCGAACAACTCAACGCTTAACTTTAAGGAGGGTTCATGTTGAGCCAACACATCAAGGGAGTGGGGGCTGCACCGGGGTTAAATATCGGACAGGCCATTTGGTGGCGCAAAGAAAAACCGGTTGTGGAAACACGCTCCATCTCCGATACCGATGCCGAAGTGGAAAAGTTAAATCAAGCGATTGAACAAACCAGGGAACAAATCCAGGAGCTGCGTTCGATCGCTTCCCGGCGGATGAGTGACGAAGAGGCCGCTGTTTTTGATGCACACCTCGCCTTCTTGGACGATCCCGGTTTTACGGGAGAAATGAAAAACCGGATTCAAAGCAAAAAACAAAACGCGGAATCCATTTGCCAGGAAGTCACCGATGAAATGAGCCAGTTAATGGCTTCGCTCGATGACGAATACATGCAAGCCCGTGCCGACGACATTCGTGATGTCGGAACCCGTTTGTTGTTGATTTTATCCGGCAAACAACCTTTTGATCCTTCCTTGTTAAAACCGGGGCATGTTGTCATCGCGGAAGAATTGACTCCTTCCGACACGGCCCAATTCCCGGAAGGAATCAGCGGGATGGTGACCGAACGCGGAAGCAAAACCGCCCATGCCGCCATCATGGCCCGGACTTTGGGCATTCCGGCCGTATTGGGACTGGGTGAGGCCATTCGTCAAATTGAAGACGGCGACATCATTGTGTTGGACGGGGATCAGGGAACCATCCAAATCAACCCGGACAAAGAAACCGAAGCAGCGATCCGCCAACAGATCAAAAAACAAAACGAAGCACGCGAGCAAGCATTGAAAGAAGCAAAAGCCGATGCTTATACAGCTGATGGAAAACGGATTCAGGTTTTCGCCAACATCGGAAGTTTAAATGATGTGGAAATCGCCCTGAAAAACCATGCCGAAGGGGTCGGTTTGTTCAGAACCGAGTTTCTTTATCTGGAAAATGACCACTGGCCTGACGAGGAAGAACAATATGACGCTTATGCAAAAGTTTTGAAAGCGTTTGGCGACCGCCCCGTGGTCATCCGGACTTTGGATATCGGCGGCGACAAAGACTTGCCTTATGCCGAATTACCCAAAGAAGAAAACCCGTTCTTGGGACACCGGGCGATCCGTTTCTGTCTTTCCAACCCGGACATCTTCAAAACTCAATTGCGTGCACTGCTCCGGGCAAGCACCCACGGAAATCTGTGGATCATGTTCCCGATGATCGAAAACCTCGCCGAAATCCGCCAAGCCAAAGCGCTGCTGGATGAGTGCAAAAATGAACTGAAAAACGAAGGCATTTCCTTCGCAGAAAACATTCCCGTCGGCATCATGGTGGAAATTCCGGCAGCCGCCATCAATGCGGATCTACTTGCGCCGGAAGTGGATTTCATGAGCATTGGAACCAACGACCTCACCCAATACACCCTGGCGGCAGACCGGGGCAACGAGAAAGTGGCTCATTTGTATGATGCCGCACATCCGGCAGTGTTGCGCCTGGTCAAAATGACCTGTGACGCCGCGGAAAAAGCCGGAATCGTTGTCGGCATGTGCGGGGAATTGGCAGGTGACACCGCCATGACAGAAGCGTTGGTCGGACTCGGCCTGCACGAATTGTCCATGAGTGCAGGAACCATTCCGGAAGTGAAACAAAAAGTCCGCCAAACCGATTCGGAAAAAGCCAAAAAATTGGCGGCGGGACTGTTGAACCAAAAAGACGGGGATCAAGTCCGCCGGTTCATCCAAGAACAAAAATCATAAAGACGAAAAAAAGCCGAAGAACATGTTCTTCGGCTTTTTTTAAATGAAAAAGGAATCCAAAACATGCTTTTGGATTCCCACCGTTCCCTATTTAAACCGTCATTTTTTTCATCGGTCGTATTGCTGGTTCTGGTTGGACAACCTCAATAGGCCTAACACCTCTCCGAAGCATTTTGTGATAGGCTTGGGAGGGTTTTAATACATTGAACATGTGCTCAATGGCAATCATGGGATCAACGGTATGACCGCAAGTATAACAATCCAAAGCGGCAAACCCTTTTTCCGGATACGTGTGAATGGACAGATGACTCTCTGAGAGCAACACTAAAACAGTGGCCCCTTGAGGTTCAAACTGATGCGATTGGACGGACAAAACGGTTGCTCCGCAGGCTTTTGCCGCATCTTTCAAGTGTTCCTCCAAACGCTGGACATCATTCAGCAGATCGAAATCAACACCCCATGCATCCATGGCTACATGTCTTCCGAAAGTAGAAAATTCCATCTCTTTCGGCCCCCTTCCTAGCAAAAAGTTGGTGTGAGCCAAATTCCGCTAGGATCTGCTTGTTCACCACGGGGGAAGGTTAGTCCAGTGAGGTCCCAACCCTTTAAGTGAATCCTGGATCCTACTAGCTCAATGTCACAGTGATTAACTTAACACAATCTGTATACAACTTCAATAGTTATTTTAACCGAAATTCCCTTTCACTGCGATCTTTTTAAAAAGTTTAAAACCAATATTTCGAATCATCCGAGTCATCCTGCAACGAACCTGCCCATCCAGGTTTTCTCTGTCTCATCCACGGCCAATCATTGCCGGAGCATTTGTTAAAAAAAGCGGGATCCGGTCCCGCTTTAATTTCCTTCTTGCCAACGCCCGCCTTTTTACAACTTTTTCACCCAGATATTCATATCTTCAAAATCCCCGGAGATCTGGCTGTTTTGAATCAATCGTCCTTTATATTCAAAACCCAGCTTGGCGATCACCATATTCATTCCCGTCGAAACCGCCCGGGTCAATGAAAACAGATGAGGGATCCCTTTTTCTTTCATTCTTAATTCCAGACCATAAATAATGGCACTTAACAGTCCGTTTCCCCGATGATCCGGGTGAGTGGCGCAATCAGTGATTTCCGCACATTGAAAATGCGGAAAAACATCAGCCGATGCCGAGCTGACAATCTGATCCCCTTCGGTTACCACCGTGAAGTAGACATCCTGGTCCATGCACTGGCGGATAAAATCCGGATCATGAATGGGGGTGGGATACGTTTCAAAAACCAGCTGATACAACTTCGCCAAAGCCTCGGCATCTTCTTTCACGGCATGGCGCAATTGATACTTTGGATCCAAACGCGGACGCTCTTTAATGGCTTCGGCCTGCTCTGCCATCTCCACAATTTGATCTTTTTTCTCCTCATCTTTTTTATGCGCGCGGTCCTCTTCCAGAAAGCGGGACAAAATACAAGCCGGATTTCCTTGGAAAAAACCGCTGATTTCTCCCTCTCTTTGAAACCCGAGCTTCTCAAAAAAAGAGATGTCCTCAGGGTTTGCATAAATCATCACTTTACCGATATCCTTTTCTTTGGCCAATTCTTCCAGGTGTTTCAACAGGGACTCCACATCGTACCGGCTGTATTGGATCAATTTAATGCGACTATTAAATTCATCCACTTCATAAGATACATTATGTGGAGTGGTTTGAGTGGTTTTCATTCAACTCTCCTCCATCATCTTTCTTTCCGCAACTCCGCTGTCCTTAGCTTTTGCCAACCTGCCCGATATTATCATCAGTAACTTTTACCCTGTCTTCCGGAATACAAACGGCTTTTTTCCCGGATTCATGTCAATCGGACATAAAAACATCACAAAAAAGACAGATCTGTCGTGTAATTTTTATTTAATGCGGGTAGGATATAATTTAGATCTTGATTACCCTAAATCCCGGGGGGTTTCTTTTATGTACCTGACACCCAGAGAACGAGGCATTGTCATCCGGGCTCTCACCAAGGTGTTGGAAACCGAGCCGCCTTATACAAGAGCCGATGAATATAAAAAATTATTGGACCGTCTCAAAAGCGAACAAGAACGGGAAGACGACGAACATCCCCGGCAAGAATACATCTACAACATGGACGATGGCTGAAACATAAAAAATCCCCTTCTTTTCAAAGAAAAAAAGGGATTTTTGTCTTCTTCACCATCCGGCTTGGGGATGCCTTTTTAATTTGATATTCCGGAACAAAAAGCAAGGATCCAACGAATCGGAATCTGACAAAGGTTGACTCGTGATCAACAAATGAAAGGGCGCGTAAGCGCGTTTGTCTTTCAAGAGGATCCCTGCATGTTCCCTCGGAAACGCAACCGCATATTCCCGTTTCCCTTTCAACCGGAAACAAAAGAGATAAGCGTCATTGCCGCGGTCGTACATCCAGACATATTCATCCGCTTCCTCCGATTGTTTGACATCGCCGGCCCACTCCGGAATGGACAACACCAACGTATCCGTGCCATCCGCACGGAGTTCGGTCCAGCCTCCGTCCTCCGGAATGGCTGCTTCTGTCACTTGTGGTATATATCTTGAACGCATAATCACCGATCCTTTACCCCATTTTTATTCCTGGACACGATCCGGTGCAACAGCGGAGCAATTCCCGTTAAATCCCACGCTCCGGTGTCAATCTCCGAGAATGCGTCAATGTCCCCGATCACCAGGGTGGGAACCGGGTTGGCGGTATGGGTTTTCACCCGCAAATCTTCGCTGTTTCCATGATCGCTGACCAATACAATCGTATCCTCCGGCCCTTTCAACCGCACAAGTTCCCCCAAAAAACGATCATAATGGTGCGTCACATATTGAAGCAACCAGGGATCCTGTTTGTGGCCGGCCCGGTCACTCAAGAAGAACTCATGGACAACCAAATCATAATCGCGGGCTATCGACCAAAGGTGGCGGGCAGCCTGTTCCGGCGTGATTTCCTCCACATCCATCCCGGTTTTTTTCAGGATGGTCCGGGTGATGTCATGATACACCGCTTTGCCTTCCACCAATTCCGGGAAAAATCGAACCGGCTCCCGGCTGGATTGGATCGTTGCCGTGGTGACCGAAACCCAACCGCGCTTGGTGGCAGGACGTTCAAAATACTCTTTGGTGTACGCATTGGCAAAGGTCGCTTTCCAGCCTTTTTTTTCAAACTGTAAGTAGATGTTGTCTTTTTGCACCCATTCACGCAACCTTCGAAACGGCAACCCGCTCATGTGTTTTCCCATCTCCCGGGCTGCATTTTTTCCCGTAAAGATCGTCGCCTGGCCCGTGGCACTCTGCGGAAGCCCCTCCACGCCCAGGCAGGCATCGGTCTCAAGCAGAAGAAGGTCCGGACCATGGCGGCCGGCCGCTTCCCTCACCAACGGCATTCCGCCAAACAACTGACGGATGCAAGGAGTCGGATACGTCACCCAGGGATTGTGATCCGCCATCTCCCCCAAGCCGACCCCGTCAATAAACAGCAGCACGACAGCGATCTTCACCACCCCCTGTCGGTGTCCTCAGGTTGTTTTCATCCCGGCCTCCCGGTACAATGATAAGGAGCATTGCAAAAAAAGGAGGATACGATGCAACGTTTCAGCCAAATGTCCAAAGATGCGCTTGAGATGGAAAATGAGCGCCTGAACCGGGAAAAACAAAAAGCAAAAGACCAAGGTTTGGATACACAACTTGCCATTTTGGAACAAAAAATCAATCTTGCGCGTTCATACCTGATCGATCCCGCGACCGTCCAAACTGCCTGTTGGTATCAAGTGGAAGGAAAAAACATTCCTTTTTATGTCGAATATCTCAACGGAGTGATGGCTTGGGGAAATTGGGAACATTCCGGTGAAAAAGCAGCCGTTCCATTGGCTTTGTTGGAAAAACCGGTATCCCGCCGTTCTGTTAAATGATGGTTAATTTTTATTTTTATTGGACATAATACATCTAGGAGGTGTGTTCGAAAAAATGTATTATGTCGTCCGCGATTCAGAAAAACTCCCGCCATCGATCATTCATGAAGATAACTATTTCGCTTGGTATAATCCGATGAAAAAGGACCATCGCATTGAATTTCGCGGCACCATGAATCAATGCTATGATTTTATGGCCGCACACTATCCCCGAAAATAATGCTTTTTTTCGGTCCGCAAATTGACAGAATTGTATAAAGAAATGAGTGAAAAATAAACCGGGACTTGAAAGTCTCCGGTTATTTTTTCGGTTGTAACTTTTTCTTTCGCACCGGCGGCAAAATTTTGTTCATGCTGACTTCCTGTTTGCGTTCCCAAGTACTCGGATCATTTTCGTCAAACTGCTCCAAAAAGCGAATCACTTCGCGGGTAATCGGCGTTGGCGTCGACGCACCCGCCGTCACGCCGACCACTTTTTTCCCTTTGAGCCAGTCCAAATTAATTTCTGTCACATCCGCAATCCGGTACGCATCCACGCCGGCGATCTCTTTGGCCACCTGAGCCAGCCGGTTGGAATTGTTGCTGCGGGGATCCCCGACAACAAGAACCAGATCCGTTTCCTTCGCCTGTTTCGCAACGGCTTCTTGCCGCAATTGCGTTGCCAGACAAATTTCATTGTGGATCTCTGCCGTCGGGAACCGTTCTTTGACCTTTTCCATCAAATGCTTGGTATCCCATTGGCTCATGGTGGTTTGGTTGGTGACGAGCAACCGGTCCGTTTTGAGTTGGAGCCGGTCAATATCTTCCTCTTTTTCAATCAAGTGAACCTTCCCGGGAGCCACTCCCATGGCCCCTTCAGGCTCGGGATGGCCTTGTTTGCCAATATAAATCACTTCATATCCGTCGGCCGTCTTTTCCCTGATCAAATCGTGCGTCCGCGTAACATCCGGACAAGTCGCATCCACCACCGTCAAACCCTTTTCCCGGGCGCGACGGCGGACTTCGGGAGAAACCCCGTGTGCGGTGAAAATGACCGTCCCTTTGTCGATTTTCTCCAGAATCTCCAACCGGTTTGCTCCGTCCAGGGTAATAATGCCTTCGTCTTCAAATGCTTCCACAACATGGCTGTTGTGAACAATCATTCCCAATATATAAATCGGACGGGGCAGATCCAGGTTTTGGGCGGCTTGGCGTGCCAAAACCATGGCATCCACCACTCCGTAACAATATCCTCTGGGTGTGATTTTTACGACTTCCATGTTTTTCCCTCCTGACCCCGATGTTGGATCCGAGGCTTTTGTCCATCTCATTATAGCGCAACGGCCGCTCCGGGTAAATGCAAATCCTCCCCGTTTCCGATAAGTCCAAAAGGATTTCACAATTTTTTAGGCTTTTTTTCTGGAACATCCATCCTTGGTCATTCATAGGATACACTGTCATCATGAAGAGAAGGAAGTGAGTGTGCATTATGGAAAAACCAGCAAAACCCATGCCGATGCCCGAACCGCAGCCTTTGCCGCAACCGCCGGCTATGCCGGAACATCCCATGCCCATGCCGATGCCCTGCATGCCGCCCATGCATGAAATCCCCTGTGATCCCAGATGGCTTCGGCACATGTACCACCATCTCAAAATTTGCCATAAGTATGAGCTGGAAATGCTCAGATGGTATATGAGGTATTGTGAGAGCAAGCATAATTGCAGACATCCTCACCGTCGTCATCCCCATGGCAGAAGACCTTACCACTGTCATCCGTATGAATCCTCTTCATCCCCTCATGACCGGAACCGGTGGGATAGCCCTCACCATCATTGCTGAAAAAAGGCCATCCTTCCCAAATTCTCCCCTGGAAGGATGGCCTTGATTGCACCTGTATCGGATTAATTTTTCATTCTTTCGCGTACATACAAGGTACCCAGAATGAAAGAAATAAACAACAAAAAAAGGATAATCACTCCTGATGAATCCAGAATATTCCCATTCATATGATCAAAACCCCCCGAATCTTGTCCGTCTGTAAATAGGTATACTACATTTAAATAAATTTGTACAGAATGGGAATATTACAAAACCATGAAACAGGGGTGATTTCATGCAGATTTAAAGAGCTTCCTCTTCTTCCTCCCAATCCTGGGGTTTCATGACACCGTTTTTGATCCTCAAGATGGCCAACGTTCTCGCTTCAAAATCCAGAGCCCGTTCCGAATGGGAAAGCATCAGGTTTCGCCCGGCAATACAGTCAAAGCACACGGCAAATTCATCAAAGATCTGGTCGGGATCTTCGGCGATTCTCAATTCGGTTCTCTTCTTTTCCTGATAACAGATCGCGCAATTTAAATACATTTCCGTGTAATAAGGTTGAGGCCCGCCTTCGCGGATCGCATTTAATATCTCCGCTTCAATCTGGTCCGCCAAACGCTCCACTCTTTTTTTTCTCTCCATTTGATCCTGCATCATTGTTCACCCATTTCCCCTTTTGAAAAAATCGCGTTTTCCACGAATAAGCCCATTCACAGCATCTTTTTATTTATATTTAAAAGCAAAATTCGTTATTTTTGGCTATATCATCCATTCGTCAACAAACCGGAAAACCCCTTTTAAACAAGGAAGAAAGCGAAAAAATCCCCATCCGCCCTCATATCAATAATGTCTGTTTTTGTCAAAATATAAAATGATTTGACTACTTATGTCACGAAGGAGGAATTGTTGGTTACCGATGTCTAATACAAGTTAGAAAGGAGGGGGCGAATATGGTCGTACGTGATCGATCCTCGAAATCTTTTGCCGACCAGCGTCTGGGGTACAAGTATCGTGTCATTCACAAGCGGGTTCGCCCTGCTGTGAAAAGAACGGTGCTTAAAATGGCAAGAGATATGTTTCTCGACCATATTTCGAAGGATGTGCCTTTTAAAAAGTGAATCACCTTTGTTTTGTTGGCATTTTGCTTACATGACAGCCCTCCCGTTCCATAAGGGCGTCATTTCCTCTCCAAATGGATGAATCATTCCCCCGAATGGCCAATGGTTCGTTTCTCTATTCTTTTGAATTTGGTTTTGGGTACTCAAACGATCAGCCCTCCCGAACCGACGGGAGGGCCCTTTTTTTGGTTCTTTTAAGCGTGTGTGTGGCTCTGGAGACGGGCATGCATCTCTTTGTCCCGCCACCGGATAAAATGCGTCAGCTCCTCTGTCATCTGCCAGTTGGAAAACGGGGTGATCAAATAAATTCCGTCGAACTTTTCCATAGCCACTTCCAAAAGCTCTTTGGCCACTTGGACGCCTTCTGATTTCCCGGACTGACGGTCGGTCGTTTTTTCCATTCGTTTTAACACATCTTCCGGTATTTTAATTCCGGGCACTTCATTATGCAAAAACAATGCATTGCGATACCCGGTGAGCGGCATCACACCGATGAACACCGGGATGCCGAGCGATTTCGTCGCTTCATGCACCCGGATCACCCCGTCCGGGTCATAGACCGGCTGCGTCATGACAAAATCCGCGCCGGCTTCAATTTTTTTCTCGAGACGTTTGACCGCCGCATCCAGCTTTCGTACATGCGGATTAAAGGCGGCCCCCACCACAAACTGCGCTTTTTGTTTTAATTTCCTTCCCGAAAACGAGATCCCTTCATTCAGCTGTTTCACCATCCGGATCAGCTCAACGGAAGTGACATCGTAAATCGAATGGGCTCCGGGCAAATCCCCCATGCGGGTGGGATCCCCGGTGATCACCAAAATCTGATCGATTCCCAAAGCATGAAGCCCCATCAGGTGGGATTGCTGTCCCAATAAATTCCGATCCCGGCATGCAACGTGGACCAGCGGTTCGATATCATATTTTTTTAAGATGGCACCCAGCGCCAAATTGCTCATCCTGGCGGTGGCCAGGGAATTGTCCGCCATCGTGACCGCATCGACGCCGGCTTGCTTCAGTTTTTTGGCCCCTTGCAAGAAACGCATGATATCCAGATCTTTCGGCGGATCAAATTCACAAATGATGGTTCGTTGTTTGTTGCGGACTTTCTGTACGACTGTTGGTTTCGTTCTTCTTTGCAAGACGATCGTTTCATGGGATGACAGTTTGTAACCGTCTTGGGGCGGGTTTTTCCGCTGAACCGGACATTTGTCTTTCAAGACTTTGGCAATCCGGGCGATGTGCTCGGGAGTGGTTCCGCAACACCCTCCAAGCAGCCGGACGCCTTGATCAATCAAGAGGCCGGCTGTTTCCTCAAAATAATCCGGCGCCGACTTGTAATGAAGTTCCCCGTTGCTCATCCCCAGCCGCCCGGCATTGGGAAAAGCCGTGAGGATCATTTGCTCGGGAACAATGGTTTTTTCCAATGTCCTCAATACTTCCACGGGGCCGAAACGGCAATTGATTCCCACGCCGTTCACCCCGAGCGATGCAAGCTTCTCAAAAGCCTCAGAGATGGTAAAGGCATCCCGGGTCCGGCCGATTTCCATCATCGACAGCTGGGCAAAGACGGGAAGCGTCGTGAGCGGGCGAATCACTTCAACCGCCAATTGCAGCTCTTTCAAGTCAAAAAAAGTCTCCAGCAAAATCCCGTCAACACCTCCGTGCAAAAGAGCCACCGCCTGCTCTTCATACATCGCCCGGTACTCCTCTTCATCGTACACCGGCACTTTCCCGGCACAGATGGAACCGATCACCCCGAGAACATAGGCATCGCTTCCAATCGATTCTTTGGCAATATGAACGGCTTCCCGGTTCAGCCGCGTCACCTTGCTTTCCAGTCCGTAACGCGACAGCCTCTCGCGGTTGGCACCGAAGGTGTGCGTTTCGATCACACGTGCCCCGGCCCGGTAATATGCTTCATGAACCTCGCCGATCAGGGACGGGTTGCTCAAAACCAATTCCTCCGTACAATGTCCGATGGAGACGCCTTGCTGATACAAAAATGTTGCAATCGCCCCGTCCCCGACCAGCAAAGAATGTTGCAGGCATTGAAGCAAGCCTTGCTCGCCCATCAATCTTTCCCCCTTATATCGCATTAAAATACCGAGCTTCCGGATGAGCAAACACCATTGCCGACACGGATGCTTCGGGATCCATCATGAAACCGTCGGTTAACTGAATGCCGATGTCCTCCGGCGAAATCAGGCGAAACAACTTCTGCTGATCCTCCAGATCGGGACAAGCCGGGTAGCCGAAAGAAACGCGAATTCCCTGATATCTCGCCCCAAAGCGCTCCTTCATGGTCATTTCGGCCGGATCCGGAAATCCCCAACGGTTCCGCATCTGTTGATGCAATTGTTCGGCAAAGGCTTCCGCCGTTTCCAACGCCAGCGCCTGGATGAAATGGGAATGGAGATAATCCCCTTTTTCTTTCCATTTTTGGGACAATTCCCGGATGTGTTGCCCGGCTGTCACCGCAAGAAAACCGACATAATCCATTTCCCCGGATTCCACCGGACGCACAAAATCTGCCAAGCACAAATACGGCTCTTTGGACTGGCGGGGAAACGAAAAACGTTCCAATACCACGCCGGGAGTTTCGGGATCATAGATCAAAACGTCATCCCCGTCGGCTTGCGCGGGGAAAAATTGATAAATGCCGTGAGGGGTGAGCCACCGTTCTTTTTTGGCTCTTTCAAAAAACCGGTCAAACAATCTCTTCATTTCCAGCGCTTTTTCGTCCCCCTCTTTGATCAATTGCTCCACATTCCCCTTCAACCCGAGGTGCTTTCCAAACAACATCTGCAAATTGATATAGGGAAGAAGCAAATCCAACGGATAATCGCGGTAAACATGCCTTTTGAAATCCGGCGGGGTAAAAACAGGAGCCTTGCGGTTCACTTTGCTTTTCCCCTGCACAGCCGCCGGGGCGCCTGCTTCCTTTTGCTCTGTTTGCGATGGAGACCGCTGCTTTTTCTTTTCGTTTTTTTCAGCCTCAATCTTCTCCCTCTGCTCCGGATTCATCAGCCTGTTGGCCAGTTCCAGTCCGTTCATCGCGTCTTTGGCATATAAAACGGGGCCGTCGTATTCCACGGCAATGCGTGTTTCTGTAAATTTTCTCGTCAAAGCCGCCCCGCCCACCAAGATGGGAATGTCAATCTCTGCTTCTTTCAGGTCCTGGGCCGTCACCACCATCTGCTGGGCCGACTTCACCAAAAGCCCGGACAGCCCGATGATATCCGGCTTTTCTTTCCGCGCGGTCTCAATCAATTGTTCCGGGGGCACTTTAATCCCCAAATTCACCACTTGATAGCCGTTGTTCGCCAAGATGATTTCCACCAAATTTTTCCCGATGTCATGGACGTCTCCCTTGACGGTGGCCAAAACGACTTTTCCCCGTGTATGGCTTTCCGTCCGGTCCATGTAGGGTTCCAAATACCGGACGGCCGCTTTCATCACTTCCGCACTCTGCAAAACTTCGGCTACAATCAACTGGTTATCATTGAATAAGCGCCCCACTTCATCCATGCCCGCCATCAACGGGCCGTTGATGATATCCAGCGGTTTGTACTTGGCAAGCGCCTGATCCAAATCCTCGTACAAGCCGTCTTTGCTTCCTTCCAGGATGTAGTTGGCCAGTCGCTCTTCCAACGTCATCCGGACCCCGGTTTGCTTTTTCTTTTCCTTTTTATGGCGGTAAAAGTTGGTAAACCGGGTCAGGATGTCGTCATAGTTTTGGTGATCCGTGTGAAACAAGAAGGCTTCCGCCAACTCCCGCTCTTCTTCCCCGATGGAAGCGTAACGCTCCAGTTTTTCCGTGTTGACGATGGCATAATCCAGCCCGGCTTTGGTGCAGGCATAGAGAAACACCGCATTTAACACTTCACGCCCGGCCGGCGGAAGCCCGAAGGAAACGTTGGATATTCCCAGAATGGTTGACGTCCGGGGTAACGCTTCTTTGATGAGCCGGATGCCTTCCACCGTCTCCCGGGCGGAACCGATGTACTGTTCGTCTCCCGTCCCGACGGGGAAAACCAACGGGTCAAAAATAATGTCCTCTTCCGGAATGCCATACTGATGAACCAGCAAATCATAACTTCTGAGCGCCACTTCCAGTTTCCGCCGGGCCGTCAGTGCCATCCCCTCTTCATCGATCGATCCCACCACAATCGCCGCCCCGTATTTTTTCACCAGCGGGAGCACTTCCCGGAAACGCTCTTCCCCGTTTTCCAGGTTGATGGAATTGATCACCGCTTTTCCTTGGGAATATTGAAGCGCCTTTTCAATCACCTTGGCATCGGTCGAGTCAATCATCAGCGGAACTTTCACCATTTTGGTCACATGCTTCAAAAATGCTTCCATGTCCGCCAGTTCATCCCGGTCCGGATCGGCCAGGCAAACATCGATGATCTGGGCTCCGCCTTTCACCTGCTTGCGGGCAATCTCGGAGGCTTCTTCATATTTCCCTTCTTTGATGAGCCGTTTAAACTTGCGGGACCCGATCACGTTGGTGCGCTCCCCGACCAGCAACGGCCGGGAATCCTCTTCCAAGAAAACCGGGTCGATTCCCGAGATTCCGGGCAAATGGCTTTCCACCGGCCGGCGGGGTTTTTTTCCTTCCAAAGCCCGGGCAATGGCCCGGATATGTTCCGGCGTGGTCCCGCAACAGCCTCCCGCCAAGTTCAGCCAGCCTTTATCCGCAAAATCAGTCAATTTTTGCGCCAAGGCTTCGGGGGTCTCCAGATAATCCCCGTTTTCATCCGGCAATCCGGCATTGGGATAACAACTGACGCCGCAACGGGCAATCCGGGACAACGAACGGATGTGATCCGTCATGAACTCAGGACCGGTTGCACAATTCAGCCCGACCGCAAACGGACGAAGGTGTTCGATGGACAGATAAAATGCCTCGATGTTTTGCCCCCCGAGCATCGTTCCCATCGGTTCAATCGTCCCGGATATCATAACCGGCAAGCGGAAGCCCAAGTCCTGAAATGCCCTTTCAATCCCGATCCCCCCGGCTTTCACGTTTAACGTGTCTTGGGAAGTTTCCAACAGGAGAAAATCCACCCCGCCCTCCATCAAGGCTTTCGCCTGCCGGTAGTATCCCTCGGCCAACGCTTCAAAGGTCGTCCCCCCGGTGACGGACAATGTCTTGGTGGTCGGCCCGATGGCACCGGCCACATAGCGGGGGCGGTCACCGGTCGACCATTTGTCCCTCGCTTGAACCGCACAACGGGCGGCTGCCCGGTTGATTTCTTCGGTTTTGTCCGCCAAATCATATTCCCCCAGAACCAGCGGGGTGGCTCCGAAGGTATTGGTTTCCACCACATCGGCGCCGGCCTGGTAATACTTTTCATGAATGTTTCGAATCAGATCCGGCCGGGTCAGGTTCAAAATTTCATTGCAACCTTCATACCGCTCTCCGCCAAAATCATCAGCCGTCAGTTGCGCCTGCTGCAACATCGTGCCCATCGCGCCGTCCAAAATGACAATTTTTTCGCGCAAATATGCTTCAATCGGTTTTTTCCCCACACCTATCGCCACCTTTAACCGTTTTCTCCCAGGCAATGATTCGCAAAAATAAAAAACACCTTTTCATCTCTGAAAGATGAAAAGGTGTGGATTACCCGGCCAGACTCACTCTCATCTTTCAGAGAGAGAAACTCTCTCTGCTGGAATTGGCACCACATTGGACACAAGTTCCAACAGGTTGCCGGGCTTCATCGGGCCAGTCCCTCCGCCTCTCTTGATAAGAGATCCTTGTAAAAATTATGTCAGTTTATCTTCATAATATATAAATCTTTTTGCAAGTTGTCAACCAATTTGCCGCAGTTGCTGTTGTTCCAGTTCTTTTTGGGCCAAGTACATTTGCTCGGTGGCCGATTTGAAGCCATCCTGATCATCCAAAGCTTCATAACAGCCGGCCAGTTCATAATAACAGTCATACACATTGGTTTTCAGCTTGTTTTTGGCTGCCAAACGGGCGGACCGTTTCAAATATTCAACCGCTTCGGTGTAATGCTTCATTTGTTTCAGCAGTTTGCCCATGGTGAAAAGGGCATCATTCAACAGTTGCGGATCATAAATTTTTTCTGCCCATTCCAGCGCTTTTTTCAGCTTGTCATAAGCTTCGTGGTATTTGCCTTGCAACATATAGACTTTGCCCAGATGGCAATAGGCATGTGCCACTTCCTGGGAGTTTTCTTCATGTTCTGCCAGTTCTAAGACAAAATGGAAGCAGGTCGCTGCATCATCCAACTGGGAAATTTCAAGGTAAGACAATCCCAACCCGCTCCAAAGCTTTAACATTTCTTCCGTGTTTTTACTGCCGACCGACCGTTGAATCCCTTCTCTGGCATAGCGGATGGCATCATGGTAAAGTTTCATTCTCCGCAACAACTTGGAGCGATAATAGTACATTTTAATGATGATGTCTTTGCTTTGAATCCGGGGAATTTTCTCCCACAATTCTTCCAGCAGGCGGAAAGCTTCGTCCGTGCGGTTCAACTTTTCCAAGTAAGCCACTTGCGAAATCAAGAGCAAGTAATAGGTCCGGTCATCGCACTCATTGGATTTGTCTTGCTCCATGGCCGTCAACCCGCGTTCCACATAGCGGAGGGCCTGTGCATAATCTTTGTTCATAAAGCGGCAATAGGCCAGTTCGCAATAACCGGCCGCTTCCAAATGATTTTTCGGGGAATAGGGATCCTGATAAGCCAGACGGATGGCTTCACTCAACTCGCGTTCTGCTTTGCGCCATTCCTTCTGGTGGCTGTACACTTTCCCCTTCAAATAATGAACCGTGGCCTGATGTCTGGAATAAGATTCTTCCGATATATCCGAAAGCAAATGAAGGGCTCGTTCCGGCATTCCCATCTGAATCATGGTTTCGATGGCGACAAACCGCACTTGCATACTTTCCAAAGTTTCCGTATCTTTTTCGATCATTTCCGGGATTTCATTTAAATCCAGTTCCAACTTGCTCATTAAATACAAGACTTTATCTTTGTTGACATGAGGAACACCGCGCTCAATATTGCTGATTGTCGCCGTGGAGATATGCTCGTCTGCCAAATCTTCCAATCTTAACCCTTTTTCTTTTCGGACTTTACGAATAAATTTGCCAATTTCACTCATTTCCAATATATTCATAGCCGATCTTTCCTTTCGGATTGTTGGTTATCTCTATATTACTTCATTCATTTTATTTTATAAAGAAATAAATATATAAAAATTAACATTTTATGGATTGTAATTTATACCAATTTCTATTTTTAACTTTGATCCATAAAAACAAGCCCCTGTCTTCATCCTGAAAAAAGCAATTGAAACACCGCTTTCACATCCTTATTTCGAGCCGGGTTGTTTTTTCGAATTTTACAAATAATAATCAATGTTAAATCCCGCGATTCGCAGCTTTCTTAAATATTTTATGCATTGAATTAAAATACTTTGTTTATTGCCCAAACACCCTTCAAATATTGGCTCTATATCTTTTTTTTCTCTGTATTTCTTATTTTACCCAGTAAATTAACAACGAAATCTCCTTCTTTCATCCTGCTTTTGATTGTTTTTGATTGGTTTTGATTTAAAATAATTGTTTTTGCTCTTTTTTTTCGATACAATCAAGGAAAGGCCGAAGCGAGGTGATGGATCACGCTTACACCCCAACGTCACCAATTCATTTTGAATTTATTAAAAAGGCAAGGCATCGTAAAAGTGCAGGAACTGGTTCATTTAACCGGCGCTTCCGAATCCACCATCCGCCGTGACCTGGACCAATTGCAGCAACAACATCTTTTAAAACGGGTTCACGGCGGTGCAGCGCTGCTTCAAAACAAAGGGTTGGAAATGCCCATTCAGGAAAAAGCGGTCCGGCACACCCGCGAGAAAAAGGAAATCGCTCTTTTTGCCGGTTCGTTTGTCGACCGGGGGGCTTGCATCTATCTCGATGCCGGCAGCACCACGCTGGAAATGATCCCGGCGCTGGCCGGTAAACAAGTCACGGTGGTCACCAACGGAATGACGCATTTGGAACGGCTGGTTGAATACGACATCGAGGCCTATGTTTTGGGCGGGAAAATGAAACCATCCACCAAAGCGCTGATCGGAGCCATGGCACTTGAGGGAATCGAACGTTACCGCTTTGATCAGTGTTTTTTGGGAACCAACGGCATCCATCCGGATTTCGGATACACGACGCCGGATCCCGAAGAAGCCTGCCTGAAACAAAAAGCGCTTCAACTTTCCAGCCAAGCGTTTGTGCTGGCCGATCCCAGCAAGTTATCGGAAGTTTCGTTTGCCAAATTCGCCGATTTGGAACAAGCCTCCTTGATTACACTCCCTCTTTCTTCGGAGATCAAAGAAAAACTTGCGCAAAAAACTTATGTATTTGAGGTTGATCAGGCATGATTTATACCATTACATTGAATCCTTCCATCGATTTTGTGGTTGAAGTGGAAACCTTGCAACTCCATCAAGTCAACCGGATGAAGAAAGAACACAAATACCCCGGGGGAAAAGGGATTAACGTGGCTCGCGTGTTGCACCGGCTGGGGGCGGAAACCACGGCTCTCGGCTTTGTGGGCGGATTTACCGGGAGGTTTATCGAAGAAGCGTTGCGCCAGGAAGGCATTCCTGCCCGGTGGATCCGCGTCAACGAAGATACGCGCATCAACATCAAGCTCAAAACCGGGGAAAACGAGGAAACGGAAATCAACGGTCAAGGGCCGTCGATCCCTCCGGAAGCGTTTCAGCAATTAAACGAACAGCTGGAACAAGTCCGGCCGGGAGACACCGTGGTGATGTCGGGAAGCATTCCCCCGTCGCTGTCCCCTTCCGTCTATGAGGAATGGACCGCAATACTTGGCGCCCGCGGCGTCCGTGTCGCTGTTGACGTTGCCGGCCCGGCATTAAAAAGAGCGGCCAACCGTCCCGTTTTTTTGTTGAAGCCCAATCACCATGAACTGGGCCAATTGTATGGTGTCCGTTTAAACACCATGGAAGAGGTGGTTGTTTACGGACGCAAGCTGCAACAAGCGGGGGCAGCCCATGTGATCGTATCAATGGCCGGCCAAGGAGCGCTTTTGTTTACAGAGGATGCGACATATCGCTCCACCGTTCCCAAAGGCACCGTGGTTCACCCGGTCGGGGCGGGCGATTCGATGGTTGCCGCCTTTCTCGCCGACTATGAGAAAACCAACGATGCGGTCTCCGCATTCAAAACCGCCGTGGCTGCCGGCAGTGCAACCGCGTTTTCGCCCGACTTGTGCACCAAAGAACAGGTTGAACAATTACGACAGGAAATTGACATTGAGGCGCTTTGAGGAGGTGCAAATCCAATGAAGATCACCGATTTGTTAACCAAAGAAACGATCGTGATGGAACTCGGCGCAACCACCAAATCTGCCGTGATCGACGAGCTGGTGGACAAGCTGGATCAAGCCGGGGTTTTATCCGACAAAAATCTGTTTAAAGAAGCCATCCTCGAACGGGAATCGCAAGGATCCACCGGCATCGGCGAGGGGATCGCGATTCCCCATGCCAAAACCAAAGCGGTCCGGACACCGGCGATTGGTTTTGGCCGCAGCCGTTCCGGGATCGAATATGAATCGCTGGACGGCAACCCGGCCCGCTTATTCTTCATGATTGCCGCGCCGGAAGGAGCCAACGAGACCCATTTGGAGACGTTATCCCGCTTGTCCACGTTGCTGATGAATGAAGATTTTAGAAAACGCTTGCTCGAGGCCGAAACCGAAGAAGAACTGCTGGACATTGTTCGCCGCCAGGAAGCAGAAGGGCATGAGGACAGAGAAGAAAAGAAAGACGAAAAAGAACCCGGTGACGACGGAGCTATGATCCTGGCTGTCACCGCTTGCCCCACCGGCATCGCCCACACCTACATGGCTGCCGATGCCTTGGCCGCCAAAGCGAAAGAAATGGGGGTTTCCCTCAAGGTGGAAACCAATGGTTCAACCGGAGTGAAAAACCGTTTGACAGAAAACGAAATCAAACGGGCCACCGCCATCATCGTCGCAGCGGACAAGCAAGTGGAAATGGATCGCTTTCATGGAAAACACGTGATTCAGGTTCCGGTGGCCGACGGCATTCACAAGGCCGAAACCCTCATCCGGCGCGCTTTGAAACAGGACGCCCCGGTCTACCAGGGACATCAAGAGACAAGAGGTGCGAAAAAGAAAGCGCCTTCTTCCTTCGGGTTTTACAAGCATTTAATGAACGGGGTCAGCAATATGCTGCCCTTTGTGGTGGGCGGCGGTATCTTCATTGCGTTGTCCTTTGTCTTTGGAGGCATTGATGCCAAGGGCCCTGTGGCAGAACTTTTGATGAAAATCGGAGGAGACGAAGGAGCGTTTCATTTCTTGGTTCCGATTTTGGCCGGATTTATCGCCAGCAGTCTGGCGGACCGCCCCGGATTTGCCCCCGGGGTGGTCGGAGGCTATTTGGCCGCCAGCGCGGGAGCCGGGTTTTTGGGCGGATTGATTGCCGGTTTCCTTGCCGGTTATGTCGTCCTTTTATTGAAAAAAGCTTTTTCCGTTTTGCCGGACAGTTTAGAAGGAATTAAACCGGTGTTGCTCTACCCGGTTTTCGGCATCCTGATCACCGGAGTGTTGATGGTGCTAGTGATCAATACCCCCGTCGCCGCACTGAACCAGTGGCTGACGGATTGGCTGAACGGGATGAGCGGCACCAATGCCGTCATCCTCGGATTGATCCTGGGCGGCATGATGGCAGTCGACATGGGCGGCCCGGTAAACAAAGCCGCTTTCACCTTCGGCATCGCTGCCATCGAAGCCGGCAACCTCGCCCCCCACGCCGCCGTCATGGCCGGGGGAATGGTTCCGCCGCTCGGCATTGCGTTGGCAACCACTTTCTTCAAAAACAAGTTCACTGACGAACAGCGCAAATCCGGATTGACCAATTACGTGATGGGCGCTTCTTTCATCACCGAAGGAGCAATTCCGTTTGCCGCCGCCGATCCCCTGCGGGTTCTGACTTCTTGCATTGTGGGATCTGCCGTGGCCGGTGCGGTCACCATGATGTTCGGCATCACCTTGCCGGCTCCGCATGGCGGAATTTTTGTCATACCGTTGGTCAACCAACCGCTTTTGTATCTTCTCGCCATCCTGGCCGGTTCGCTCGTCACGGCCGTCCTGATCGGTTTCTTCAAAAAGAAAATCCGTTAAACCTGAAAAGGTCTCTTCCCTCTGGTGACAACCGGGAACGAGACCTTTTCTTTTCACATCGGTTTGGCAGTCAATTTGATTAATTGGATCACTTCTTGCATGTTTTGCTCGGGAGAATTTTGACTCATTTTCTCGCGGTAGGCTTCCTGATTTTCCACGAGATGCTCCAGATGTTGCAGGAAACTTTCATCGGTCAAATCTTCTTCCATCAAAACTTCCGCATAGCCCATTTTTTCAAAAGAACGCGCATTCAGGATTTGGTCCCCGCGGCTGGCGGCTTTGGAAAGCGGAATCAAAAGCATCGGTTTTTTCAGCGACAAGAATTCAAAAATGGCGTTGGATCCGGCACGCGACACGACAAAGTCGGCCATGTTCAAGACATGGGGAAGTTCTTCCGACAAGTATTCAAACTGGCAATAGCCGGGTTTTTGAATCGACTCGTCCACCTTTCCCCGCCCACAAAGATGAACAATTTGAAACCGCTTTAGAAGCGTATCCAAGTTGTTGCGAACCACTTCATTGATAACGCCAGACCCCAAACTTCCGCCCATGACCAGGATCACCGGCTTCTCTTGGGTGAATCCGCACAATTCCCTTCCCCGTCCGGGGTCCCCGTGTTTCAATTCTTCCCGGATGATGGCGCCGACATACTTTCCTTTCTCCTTGGAAAAATGTTTGGCCGTTTCCGGAAACGTGGTGCAAACTTTTGTTGCAAACGGAGTGGCAATCTTATTGGCCAGCCCGGGCGTCATGTCGGATTCGTGAATGATGGCAGGCACCCGGTTCAACCATCCTCCCAGAACCACCGGAACCGACACGAATCCTCCCTTGGAGAAGATCAAACCCGGTTTATGGCGGCGAATCAGCCGGTATGCTTCAAAAATCCCTTTCAGGACTTTAAAAGGATCTTTAAAGTTGTTCCAATCAAAGTACCGGCGCAGTTTTCCGGTCGAAACACTGTAATATTCCACATCTTTCAGTTCGGAAACTAATTGTTTTTCTATTCCGTCTTTGGAACCGACATAAATCACTTTCCAGCCATCTTCCAAAAATTTAGGAATCAGTGCCAAGTTGACCATGACATGGCCGGCGGTTCCGCCACCTGTAAACAAAATGGTTTTTTTCATCGGTCGTTTCCCTTTCTAACGGTGTTTTCAGCGACAACGTTATTTTAACAGCTTTTTTTCCTGTTGCATTGAACAATGTATGAAAGATGTAACCAATCCATCCCTGATTTCAATAAAAAATATCTTTTTTGGAAATTCCATACTTCTTCATCTTGTTCAAAACGGTGGTATGGCTCACCCCCAGATGGCGGGCGGTTTTCCGTATGCTTTTGAACCGCCGGATCCCGGCCTGCACCAGTTCTTTTTCATACTGCGCAAGATGTTCTTTCAAACTGCGCCGGGGAAATGAGCAATCCGTATCCAATACATCGCTCAGATAAACTTCTTGTAATTCGGTTTCTCCTTCCGGACAAAGGTAAACGCTCCGCTCCATCACATTTTGCAGTTCCCGGACATTTCCCGGCCAGGAGTGTGCCTGCAGGCGAAGGAAAGCCTGGGATGAAAGAGAAAGAAGCGGACGGCGGGAACGGGCGCAAAATTCCCGGAGAAAATGAGCAGCCAGAAGCGGGATGTCTTCTTTGCGTTCCCTTAACGGGGGAATGGTGATCGGGATCACATGAAGGCGGTAATACAAGTCTTTGCGGAACCGGCCCCGGTGCACCAGATCCGCCAAATCCCGGTTGGTGGCGGCAATGATCCGCACGCGGAGAGGAATCCACCGGTTTCCGCCGACCCGCCTCAAAGCCCTTTCCTCCAAAACCCTCAATAATTTGGCTTGCAAATTGAGCGGAAGCTCACCGATTTCATCCAAAAACAGCGTCCCGTCCTGCGCCAATTCCATCAAGCCTTTTTTTCCCCCTTTCCCCGCTCCGGTGAACGCCCCCTCCTCATAGCCGAACCATTCGCTTTCCATCAATGACTCCGGAACGGCGGCACAATTGATGGAAATAAAAGGGCCGTTGGCCCGCCGGCTTTCAAAATGAATGGCCCGCGCAAACAATTCTTTTCCCGTTCCGCTTTCCCCCTGCAATAAAACGGTCGCTTCCATTTGTGCCACCTTTTTGGCCGTTTCCACGCACCTTTTCATCGTTTCACTTTGATGGATAATATCCTGAAACTGGACCATTCCCTTCCGGTTGACAGACTGCAGCAATTGGCGGACTTGTTTCATGTCGCGAATGACGATCACCAAACCGGACTGCCGTTTTTCACCGGAACGGACCGGAATAAAACTGGCCATCACTTGAATCATGTCCGGACCGCGGCGGATGGTTACCGGGACATTCAATTGTTCTTTCCCCGACTGAAAACATTTCCGGCAACATTTCAGGTCCGTTCCCCAAAGTCCGGGAAGATCCTTTTCTTCCCAATCCTCCGGAAAAAGGCGCAGCATTTCGGCCGCCGCCCGGTTCATCGCCTGAATTTTGAACTTTTGGTCCACCAGGATCATGCCTTCGGACACCGTTTCCAAAATGGTGTTCATTTGTCCTTCGCGCATTTCGGACGGAAGAATTTGAATGGGTTCTAATTGCTTCACACCAGGGATTTGCTTGATCCGTTCCGTCAGTTTTTTAAACACCCCGGAAGGGACCGCCCGGATTTTCAGATGAATGCTTCCCGATTCCACCTCCATCCGCTCAATGTCGACATGATCGGCCAACAGACAGGAAATCACCTCATGCGTCATGCCCACCCGGTCAATGGTTTTAATGCAGAGGGCGATTGTTTTCATTCGTTTCCTCCTTCCCGTCCTCTTACTTTTATCTTAGCGGAAGGGAAGAGGAAGATCGATCACACAGATGAAAACGCTTCCCCCAGATCCGCCAAAATATCCTCTGCGTTTTCAATCCCCGCGGACAGGCGGATCATGCCGTCGGAAATGCCCATTTTCAGCCGCTCCTTCCGGGGAACCACCGCATGGGTCATCGAAGCCGGATGCTGAATCAGTGTATCCGTTTCTCCCAGACTGACGGCCAATTTACAAAGCGAGACATGATTCAACAACCGGACGGCAGCTTCATATCCGCCCTTCATCTCAAAGCTGATGACTCCGCCGGGCTTTCGCATTTGTTTTTTGGCCAACTCAACCTGAGGGAAAGAAGAAAGCCCCGGGTAAAAGACCTGCTTCACTTTGGGGTGTTCCGACAAAAAACGGGCGATCTTCCCCGCGTTTTCACAATGGCGGTCCATGCGCACCTCCAATGTTTTCAATCCCCGGATCAAAAGGTAGGCATCCATCGGCGACAAAACCGCCCCCAAATCTTTCAAGGTGGTTTTTTTCACGTTTTCCAGCAGATGGCGGGGGCCCGCCGCAATCCCGGCAATCACATCCCCGTGACCGCCGATATATTTGGTGGCGCTGTGCAACACAATGTCACAGCCCCATTCCAACGGACGCTGCAAATACGGAGACATCAGGGTATTGTCCACAATGGTCACGATCCCGTGCCTGCGGGCCACAGTTGCGGCCCATTCCAGATCCACCAGCTCAAGGGTGGGATTCATGGGAGTTTCAATATAAAAACAACGGGTTTCGGGACGGATCGACTTTTCCAATGCGGCTTCTTCTTTCATCGAACACATGGAAAAACGGATTTGAAACCGCTCCTGCAACCAATGAAACAGACTGTACGTGCATCCGTACAAGCCTTTGGAACAAACCACATGATCCCCGGCCTTTAAAATTCCCAACAAAACCGAGGCAACCGCTCCCATCCCGGATGAAAAAGCCAACGCCGTTTCCGCTTTTTCCAACACCGCCACTTTCTCTTCCAACAGGCGGACCGTCGGGTTGCCCAGCCGGGTATAAATAAATCCGTCCTCCCGTCCGGCAAAACGGTTCCCGCCGGTTTCCGCCGAGGGAAACACAAATGTCGAAGTTTGAAAAATGGGCGGTGCCAACGATCCTTCCATTTCCCCGTGACGCACCCCGGCATGAATCGCCTGGGTGGAAAAACCCCATTTGTTCTTTTCCATCTCGGTTCCTCCCTTTTCCGTCATTCATTGCAAATAAAATGCAAAACCCGTGCCAAACGGTGCGATGGAGCTTTTCCGCCCGGTTCCATAAAAAAATGGCAACCCATCTTTCCATTCTTGAAAGAGAGGTTGCCACTTTCCGCGATCCAGATTAAAAGATCGTATCCAATTTCTTGATGTCTTCCTCTGTCAATATTACATCCAACGTTCGCAAATTCGAGAGCACCTGTTCCGGGTTTCTGGCCCCCGGGATGATTGCGTCCACTTCTTTCCGGTGCAAACACCAGGCCAACGCCAAATTGGCTGTATTGACCCCTTTGGATTTGGCCATTGCTTTTAATTTCTCCACTTTTTCCAGACTCTCGCGGTAGGCTTCTCCTTGAAAATAGGGCAGATTGGCCCGGTATCCCTGAATGGTTGACGTTTCATCATATTTTCCGGTCAAAAGTCCGGAAGCCAGCGGAAAATACGGAACAAAGGAAATCTGATGCTCACGGAGATAAGGGAACAGGGTACGTTCTGCTTGCCGGTTCAACAGATTGTATTCTCCCTGATACACATCCACATATCTGTCCTGATTGGCCTCTTTCAGCTGTTCAAGAGAAAAATTGGATACGCCGATGGCGCGGATCTTCCCTTCTTCCTTCAGTTCCTGCAACGCCCCGACCGCCTCTTCTTTGGGCGTATCCTGATCCGGCATATGAATATAGAGAATGTCGATGTAATCGGTTTTTAAACGCTTCAAGCTTTTTTCGGCTTCCTGTTTCAAAAAAGACGGGGTGTTGTCTGCCACCACCTGATTGTTCACAAATTTGGGGCCGATTTTGGTGGCAATCACCACATTTGTCCGTTTGCCGCTTTCTTTCACCACTTCCCCGATCAGCTCTTCCGACCTTTCGGGGCCGTACAGATAAGCGGTGTCCAAAAAATTGATCCCGTTTTCAATGGCTGCTTGGACCACTTCTTTTCCCGCCTGGCTGCCGACCTTATTGGTCCCCAAACCAATGGGATGGACGGTGAGACCGGTTTTCCCGATGGTCACTTTTCTTTCCATCTTATATCCCCTTTCTGTCCACAAGATTGAAACAGTTGGTTGGCATCTCCATCCTCTGCCCTCTGCGAAACCCGAATGAGGAAAATCACCAGTCCACCGGGCGATAATCTTTGAAAAACTGTCCATTGGGCGGTTTTTTAGCATCCATCCCCAGATAAACCGGGTCACAAATCCGGGCCGCGGCATCTTCGCAGTCCAACGGAGGTGGAATGGGTTCCCGGATTTTGGCCGGGAGTTGATTGGACACCCATCCCGGATCAACACTGTTGACAAAAATGCGATCCCGCTTGTAATCTTTGGCCATCGTCAATGTCATCATATTCAGCGAAGCCTTGGCCATATTGGTATGGACATGGTAGCGCCCTTTGCGTTTGGTCCGAAAGATCCCTTCCTTGGAAGAAACATTGATGATAAAGCGGTTCAGATGGGGACTTCTCAGCATGGCCGGTTTCAACCGGGTGCTGATCAAAAAGGGCGCCGTGACATTCACCAGTTGAACTTCCAGCATTTCCGTCAATGAGATCTGATCCGGTTTGGCAATCCAGGCATTGTTGGCAAATGGAGGAAGATTCGCCGGATGCCGGGACGGGCTGGCCACGGGCAGGAGAAGATTTTTCTCATCATCCGGTTCCGTCCCTTGCGCAAATGCATAAACCGGCAACTCCCTTCCCCGCTCTTCGCCGGAACCCAACCATTTCGTTTTCCATTCCCTTTCTTTTTGCAACAGGGCCTGGTACGCTTCATCCGGAAGCCGGACCGTCTGGGCTGCGTTATTGACAATGATGTCAATATAGGGAAATTGCTTGTTCAAAGAAAAAGCAAATGCCTCCACGAGGTCAATCCGCCGAAAATCCAACCCGTATACGTGAATCCGGTCTTTCCAGTCTTCCCAATCCGGCTCCTGAAAGTATCGCCGGATGGCATCATAAGGAAACCGTGTGGTGACAATCACCCGGGCGCCTTCGCGCAACAGGCGCAATGCCGTATGATACCCGATTTTCACCCTGCCGCCTGTCACCAACGCGACATAAGAAGTCAAATCATGGCGGGCAAGGCGTTTCTGTTCGTTCAAATTTCCGCATTCCACACACAATTTGGGATAACGGGGATGGGAGGAATCCATCCGTTGTTTGCATATGTAACATTTTTGTTTCTTTTCTCTCTGAGCCGGTTGATGCGGATTCGTCATTCAACTCTCACCATTTAAATATTTTATATTTACAAAAAATCATATCACATGATAAAATTTTTTCACACAGTCGCTTAATGAAAGCGCCTGCCCCACGCAGGAGATGAAGGTAACCAATCCTTCCTGTGCCCTGCGATAGTTTAAATGAAAACGCCAGCCTTTCCCGCTGGAATTGCAGGTTCCATCCTGCTCGCAGGGATCCCCCTTCGGGGGATTTTCTTTTCATACCGGTCTGAAGGTGCCGGCCAGTGAGTGCCGTTTAAAAGCATGAATCTGCAAAAACCGAAACATTGACATCTCTGAATGAATGGCATACGATAATTTTTAATCATCCAGTCATCAGATGACCTTATGAGGTGAAAAATGGAAAAGAAAATGAAGATGAGATCTGCTTTAAGAGTGCGTAAATCCTATGAAGAAGTGGCGGACTTGTTAAAAGAACACATTTTAAACGGCACCTACCAACCGGGCGAGCGGTTGCCTTCCTTCCGGGAATTGAGCGAACAAATGGGCGTGGGCCAATCGACCATCCGGGAAGCCGTCAGTTCGCTGAAAACCATAGGTCTTGTGTCGATTCGCCATGGAGAAGGAACTTTCGTCACCCGGCTGGATCCCAAAAAAGTTTTGTCTGAATTTAAACCCTTTCAGCCGGTGACCCGCCAAGATCTCCTTTCCCTTTTGGAGGCACGCAAAGTGATTGAAACCGGAATGGCCCGGTACGCTTCCGAAAGAAGATCCGGGGAAGATTTAAAACAAATGGAAAAGGCGCTTTTTGACATGAAAAACGCGGCGGCAAAAGGCGAACTCGGAGATGAAGCGGATCTAGCTTTTCATTATGCCATCGCCCGCGCCAGCCACAATCCGGTGTTGGAATGGATGATGGAATCCATTTACGGCATCTTGTCCAGATCCCTCAAAGAAAGCCGCCAACAATTGTTTTTGATTCCCGGTTATCCGGATCAATTGCTTCAGGAACATCAGAAGATTTGTGAAGCCATTGCCGCCCAAAATGCCGAGGAAGCGGAAAATGCCATGTTCATGCATTTGGCAGGCGTGGAAGAAAAATTGTTTGCAAACCGTGAAAAACAAAAAAACATTCGATGAACCGGGCAGGTGATGATGGTGAAAGTGTCATTATTTGTTACTTGTTTGGTGGATATGTTTTATCCGAATGTCGGAAAAGCCACCGTTGAATTGCTTAACCACCTGGGTTGTGATGTGGAATTTCCGGAAAAACAAGTGTGCTGCGGACAGCCGGCTTATAACAGCGGTTATGTCCGGAAAGCCAAAAGTGCCGCCAAAAACATGATCCAAGCCTTTGAACATGCGGAATACATCGTGACGCCTTCCGGTTCCTGTGCCACGATGTTCAAAGAATATCCGCGTCTTTTTGAAGATGATCCCGAGTGGAAAGAGGGAGCTGAACATTTGGCCGCCAAAACGTATGAGCTGACCCAGTTTATTGTGGATGTTCTCCGGATCACGGACACCGGAGCCCGGCTGGACGGGAGAGCCACGTATCATTCGTCCTGCCACATGACCCGTCTGCTTGGCGTGAAAGACGCGCCTTTCACACTTCTTTCCAATGTCAGAGGATTGCAACTCGAACCGCTTCCCCAAGCCCAAAATTGCTGTGGCTTCGGAGGCACGTTTTCCGTGAAAATGAGCCCCGTCTCCACGGAAATGGTCGATGAGAAAGTCAACAACATCCTGCAAACCAAAGCCGGCTACCTGATCGGGGCGGATTGCGGATGCCTGATGAATATCAAGGGGCGGCTCGAACGCCTGGGACATCCCGTTCAAGTGATGCATATCGCGGAAGTTTTAAACAGCCGTTAAGGAGAGATCACAATGGCGATTAAAATCAGTGAAAATCCATTTGGCCACCGGGTACAACAAGGATTGGAAAATGTCACGATGCGGCAGGCGGTTGCCTCGGCCCAGGAACGATTGCAAGACCGCCGCCTTTTTGCCGCCGATGAATTGGGAAACTGGGAAGAATGGCGGCTTTTGGGCGAGCAAATCCGCCAGCACACACTGGAAAACCTCGATCATTATCTGATGCAACTCAGCGAAAACGTCGCCAAGCTGGGCGGCCATGTCTTTTTTGCCCAAACCGCGGAAGAAGCGGTGCAATACATCCAAGACGTGGCCAAGCAAAAAAAGGCCAAAAAAATCGTCAAATCCAAATCCATGGTGACCGAGGAAATCCATTTGAACCCGGCTCTTGAACAAGCGGGTTGTGAAGTGGTGGAAAGCGATCTCGGGGAATACATCCTGCAAATCAATGACGATGTCCCTTCCCATATCGTCGCTCCCGCGCTTCACAAAAACAAAACGCAAATTCGCGAAACCTTTCAAAGCAAACTCGGCTATGACCAATCGGACGACCCGTATGAATTGACCAAATTTGTCCGGCGGATTTTGCGCGAAAAATTCATGGAAGCGGACATCGGCATCACCGGGTGCAATTTTGCGGTGGCCAATACCGGCTCCATTTGTCTTGTCACCAATGAGGGAAATGCCGACCTGGCCATTTCCATCCCGGACACCCACATTGCCGTGATGGGAATGGAACGGATTGTTCCGACCATGGAAGAACTGGATATTCTGGTCAGCCTGCTTTGCCGGAGCAGTGTCGGGCAAAAGTTAACCAGCTATATCACCGTGGCCGGCCCCAAACCGCCAGGGGAAAGCGAAGGGCCGGAAGAATTTCATCTTGTGATCGTCGACAACGGCCGGTCAAAGATTTTAGGCTCCGAGTTCCGCTCCATCCTCCAATGTATCCGCTGCGGGGCGTGCATCAATGTTTGCCCGGTCTATCGCCACATCGGCGGCCTTTCATACGGATCGGTCTATCCCGGGCCGGTCGGGGCGGTTTTAACCCCTCTGTTGGCCGGGTACGAAGACTTTCAGGAATTGCCTTACGCTTCCAGTTTGTGCGGGGCATGCACCGAAGCATGTCCGGTAAAAATCCCCCTGCATGAACTGTTGATCAAACACCGGCAAGTGATTGTGGAACAAGAAGGGCGTGCCCCGCTGGCCGAGAAATTGGCCATGAAAATGTTTGAAATGGGCGCTTCTTCCGGCACTTTGTATCAGTGGGGATCCAAAATGGCTTCTGCGGCAACCCGTCCACTCACTGCCGGTGCAAAATTCAAAAAAGGCGTCGGCCCGTTAAAGCAGTGGATGGCATCCCGTGAATTTCCGGCCCCTAGCCAAGAGCGCTTCCGTGATTGGTATCAACAGGAACAGAAAAGAGGGAAAGCGGATGCAAGGAACAATTCATAACCGGGACACTTTTTTGAAAAACATTGCCCGAAAGCTGGGACGGAAACAAAAGACGGATCCGGTTCCCCGTCCGGAGTGGAAAACAGAGGTTCACCAGGAAACGCTGAAAGACGCAAGCAGAGAGCAACTGCTGGAAATATTTAAAAAACAATGCCGAAACATCCACACAACCGTCATGGAAACCACAAGCGAACAACTGCCGGAAACGCTGAAAAAGCTGGTATCGGAAAACGGGGGAGGCCCGGTGGTCATCTCCGGGGATCCGCGCTTTCAAGAATATGGGCTCCACGAGCTGCTTCATGGAACCTGGCCCGGTCAGGGGATTTCCGTTTACCGATGGCAAGAAGGGAAAAAAGAAGAAAACATCCGGCAGGCCGCGTCAGCCAAATTCGGCGTGGTCTTCTGCGACCATGCCCTGGCGGAATCCGGAACCGTGGTTCTTCAAACCCGGGATGATCAAGGCCGGGCTTTGCATTATCTGCCGGAGAATTACATCGCCATCATCCCGAAAGAAACCATCGTCCCGCGGATGACCCAGGCCGTCCATGCCATCAACCAGGCCATTGAAAACGGCCAAACCCCGCCCTCCAGCATCCATTTCATATCCGGACCAAGCAACTCGGCAGATATTGAGATGAACCTGGTCGTCGGGGTTCACGGCCCCTTAAAAGCGTTTTATATCATCGTTTAAGGGCATCCATCGATGCCCTTTGTAATGTCCGGATCCGGAAGGTTTTCAAGCCGGGTTGGAGAACGTTTCATAGAACCCTCAAAAGGAAAGGAGCGAATCCCGGTGACCATTTTGCATTCAGAAATCACCCGGGCCATTGCCGCTTATGCCGACCGGTTTTCCGGCTCCGGCATGCAATCCCTCCACCCTCTCATGGATGTGCTTCATCATTCCCGGGACATCACTTCCCGCGCCACTTTCCCCGGGCACGTCACAACGAGTGCCGTCATCATGGATGAACAAAAAAGAGTTCTGCATATCAGGCATAAAACCTTGAACGCTTGGCTTCTTCCGGGTGGACATTGTGAAAAGAAGGATCGTTCACTGATTGAAGCCAGCTTGCGGGAAGCCTGTGAAGAAACCGGAATCTCTCCGGAACAACTTCAACCCGTCCTGCCCCCAAACGTTCCCGTTGACATTGATTTGCACGAGATCCCCGAAAATCCCGAAAAAGGCGAACCTCCGCATTGGCACGCCGATTTCCGGTTTGCCTTCCGTTTGAAATCTTCCGCAAAGGTCATCATTCAGGAAGAAGAAGTCACCGGTCACGCTTGGCTGACGTTAAAACAAATGCCCATGCGCCGGCTGGCGGACCGGTTGTGCGACATCGCCGGCATCCCGGATTAATGACAGTGTTCATGACAGTGTCCACCACAGAGTTCAACCACTTTTCTCCGAAGATACAAAGAAACTGCTTGTGGTCAGTGAAAAGCAATTATGGTTTCCTCGAAACATCCCATCAGGAGAATCGTACACCACTTATCTGACGGCTATTATCAAAACAGCCCCTTCCCTTTCGGATCAGGAAATCTTAAATATGGTAAGCAAGGATCGATTTACCATCACCGGCGGTCGGGAAGTATGGTCCATCCCGTTTGGGGATGAATCGGTTACGGTCGGTCCATTAAAGAAAAATTAAAAAGAACAAAAAAACGGATGGCCTGCAAACCATCCGTTTTTTGCTTTTGGGATCTTTCAACGCAACATTTCGGGCTTGATTTCCGGAACAATTCCTTCTTTGGCAGCCCGGCTGAGTAGTGCATAAATCGCGTTATACCCTTCTTTGCCGAGGTCGGCGGTAAAGTCGTTGACATAAAGGTCAATATGTTTCTTGGCCACTTCCGGATCCATTTCCTGGGCATGCTGCATCACATATTCCCGGGATGCTTCCGGATGGTTCCAGGCATATTCGACCGAAGCACGTGTCCATTCAGCAATGGACTTCACATCAAGGGTGCGGCGGGCAATGATGGAACCGAGCGGAATCGGCAAGCCGGTGTCCTCTTCCCACCATTCCCCGAGATCCGCCAACAAATGAAGTCCATAAGACGGATAGGTGAAACGGGCTTCATGGATCACCAATCCGGCATCAAAGGTACCTTCCCGGACAGCCGGCATGATTTTGTCAAAAGGAACCACCTGGATATCCAAGTCCCCTGAAACATGCCGGGCGGTCCAGAGACGGAACAACAGATAAGCGGTGGAGCGTTCACTGGGCACGGCAACGCGTTTGCCGCTCAAGTCCGTTTCTTTGGAAGCATCCTTGGTCAGGATGAGCGGCCCGCATCCCCTTCCCATCGCGCCTCCACAGGGAAGAAGTGCATAGTCGGACAATACCCACGGCAAAGCGGCGGATGAGATTTTTAAAACATCCGGTCCATCCGGCCGTGTCGCCAGATGGTTGGTGATATCAATATCGGCATAGGTCACATCCAGTTTGGGCGCTCCGGGCACCAATCCATGCACCCAGGCATGGAATACAAACGTATCATTGGGACAAGGGGAAAAAGCGATTTTCATCGAACCACCTCCGTCAATGCACTGCTTGCTTTTTCCAAAGTTTGCAAGGCTTCATTAATTCGCCAGGCCGCCCGGTTTCGCGGGCCGACAAAATTGGACACGGCCCGCATTTCAAGCACCGGCACGCCTTGCAACCGGGCCGCGGTGGCCACACCGAAACCTTCCATCCCTTCCGCCGCCGCTTCCGGAACACGCCGGATCAGCTCCTCTGCCGTTTCTTGTGTCCCGGTGACGGTGGACACCGTCAAGATCGGTCCGGTCGTAACGGATATCCCTTTATGTTGCAAAGCTTGTTCCATCCAACAGACAAATTCCGCATCCGCCGGGATCCGGGAGGTTCCCAGATCCAATTGATCCAAAAAACAAAAGCCTTCCCCGGTTTCCGCGCCCAAGTCGGCGGCAATGATTTCACTGGAAAGCACCAGCGAACCAATGTCCGTCTTTCCCGGGAACCCTCCGGCAATGCCGGCATTGATCACCCAATCATACGAGGCGGCAGACAAAGCCATGGCTGTGGAGGCAGCCGCTTGGGCCAATCCCACTCCGGCCACCAAGACCTCGGCCTCAATCCCTTCGGTCTGCTCCAGCCCCCGTAAAACAGCTTCCCGTTCGGCCTGTACCGAGGTCACAACCAGCACCCGGCGCTTGGCACCGCCCTCCTTGTATGTTCTCGGCTTTGGCTTCATTTTCAATCTCCTTCTTCAACACTTGTCTGTTTTTCCATCATACCATATCCTTGATAGTTGGACGTTCTTTAAAGATTTTATAAATGATTCACAAACAAATAATTATGGATCTATTTAAATTATTGATATGATGAATAGTATTGGTGACTTGAGATTAAGCAACCCAGAGCTAGGAGAGAGTGATATGGGCTTTTTCAACCGATTTTCCGCGAATAACACAGGCGAAGCTTTGCAAGAGATTTATGAAGAACTCGGAAACATGTATCACCAAATTGAAAGAATCAAGCGGGAAATATCCTCGTTTCGCCAGATCGACCAGAAGCTGAAACAAGCCACGACGATCAACCAATCGGCTGTCATGATCTCACAAAAACTGAATGAAACGTACCGGGATGTACAGCTGATCCAAAAATCCATCCAGAAGGATGATCAGGAAACCTGCGCTTATATCCGCCAACAACGGAAAAACATAGAAGATTTGATCGGACAGCTACATCAAAAAACCGGGGAAATCCAAGAGGAAATCGAAAAACAGATGGCCGGGGCACTGGATCAACATCAAGAAAAATTCACCGACTGGGTGAATGAAAAACAAGAAGAAAAGCAGAAACAGCTGGATGAACATGCCAAAAAAATATTGGAATCCCTGGATCAGCGGCAAAAAGAATACGAAGAGAAAAAAGAAGAGCTGGATGACAAATTGAAAAACTTAAAGGAAACCATCGAGGCGGAACAAAAGAAATGGACCGAAAACCTGGCTCAATTGAACAAAGTCATTTTGGAAAAAGAAGAAATGTGGCAACAAAAATCAAAGCGGCAAACGATTCTTTTTTCCATTCTGTTTTTGCTGTCTCTGGCACTTTCCGCGGGGGCCTTGTGGTTTTAAATCGGTCAGGCTGTTGACAACAGCGTCAACAGCCCCGGGTTCTTTGTGCACTTCGGAGCCTTCCGGCATCAAACTTTTAATTCCTGAAGCAGAATCTTTCCAATCCCATCCCCGGTTCCTGTTCATTCACCGGGACTCACTGAAACGAAACCATCATCCACCGGCCGATCGGGACAAATCCCAAACGTTCATAAATTCTCCCGGCGTCCGGGTTATCATAAAACAAACAAAGTTCCTTTCCCTCTTGAAGCAGATCTTGGCACAGCCGGACCAGACAGGCGGAAGCCATCCCCTTCTTTTGATGCTCTTTTACAGTGCAAACCCCGACCACCATGGCAGAAAGCGTATTTTCCGCCGTACTGGAAGCTGAAGAAACCATCTGTCCGTCCACTTCGATGTAATAAGTCCGGGCTACACCTTTTTCCATGTTTCTTTTGATGGATTCCGGATTGTTACTGAATGAAAAGTGCCGGTATAACTCCATGATTCTCCCGACATCCTCAACGCCTGCTTTTTTCACCGGCCAATTTACTTGAGACTCCTTTAACGCGCGGCACTTGGCGTAATAAAGTTTCCGGATTTGAGACGGCTTGGAAGCGATCCACGGAATAAGAAAAGAAACCACATCCTCCAAGCCATTCAGGTTTTGAAATTCCGGATCTGAAACCATCACCTTGGCCAACCCTTCGTGGTCAAAATCATGACCGGGCGCATAAGGGATGTAATTTTGGTAATATTTTAAAAGCACCGCACGCAAGTTTCCATGATCATCAAAATCGCCCCACACCTTTTGGAACGCCTGATCATAACCATATGCCTCAATATCGCCGAGAATAAACAAGTTTTCCGCCGCTTTCGGCATCAAAAGCTTCATGCATGCTTCATGATCCTCTTCCGTCAACCTGCGAATCATGTTCCTCCCGCCTTTTCCACCCCGTCAGGGCATTTTTTCTCTTGTTGTTTTTCGGATATGGAAGAGTATATCACGAAATGAACAGAATTTTTGTAAACGAGTACACGAAAAAAATTTAATTTTCTTCTTGCAAAAATGATCTCCGGTGATTATAATACAATATGTAACTGAAAAACACGGGGCATTAGCTCAGCTGGGAGAGCGCTACACTGGCAGTGTAGAGGTCAGCGGTTCGAGCCCGCTATGCTCCACCAAAGGAAAACCCTCGGATGTTCCGGGGGGTTTTTATTTACAATAAGTTAAAAGGAACAACGACTTGAAACATCACTGCTCCTTTTTCCACTTTATACAAGACCATGATATACAACCACTAATAATTAGGATATTTCTTTAAATGAAACTTTAAGTTCGAAAAGTTATTATTGATGAAATAACGGGAGATTATGATCAAGAAGGGATGGACTTTATGCTAGAGTTCATCCCTTAACGTTATCTATGGAGTTTGACTAAAGTTTTTTTTAGTCTTTTCTTTCTTATGTATACAATTGGCTTTTGTATTCAGCATTTTTAGCTCTTTATACAAGCGTTTGATTTATCATGCAACATCGATTAACCCTTAAACTAGCGCTCTACCGTCTGTTCCTTTCTTTATTGGAGGTATATCAGCTCTTACTCCGTCATGTTCTATTTCAATAACACCAAGAAAACCGGTAATTTTCGAAGTATCCGACATAACAGGAAAATATTTCTCTAGCTCTTGGAAATTTCCAACTCGTTCAGTTAAATAATAGTACATTTGACGAGAAGGTAATACCAAGAATCCCCCAGCTAAATCACCTTCTAACATACCAAGTTTAAGTCTGTTTATTGCTCGATGACTTGAAGCTATGTTTCCTGTTTCCCATTCAACACCAAAATACTTTCCATCACTTAATTCTAAGGAAGAGTCAATCTTTCTATTTTTGATCGACTTCTTACTTACAATCTTTTCATCTTCCCAACCTAGCTGATTTAACTTCTCAATAAATGCATGTTTAATCGGCTTTACACCATTAGCTTGTTTGCGACAAACGAAGGTGACTTGATATTTGAACCATTTGGTGGAAGCGGTAACAACATATATCGCAGCCGAAATTCTAAAAAGACATTGGATTGGTATTGAAATAGGATCTGGTATCATCGTGGCCATCATTGTTTTCGCTTTTGAGGTTACTATTGCCACCTTTGTAGGTGTTGGGATTGTGTTAGGTGAAATCGTCAGTGCACTTACTTCATAGCCATGATCGGTGAATCAAGTATCCTAGCTTCGATCGGTTCCAGAATTCCTTGGCTAAACCGAGCTACGCCCAAAATGTTTGGTAATGCAGTGATTGCGGGAACGGACCAAAGCATAACAGATTACCTGAAAACAGGTATATTTAGTTTAAAACGAGCAATAGTGGCCGCTGCATTCGGTTTTTTCCTTAGCTTTGGCGGCTGGTACATAAGCAGCCATTTAGATGGCATTATAACTAAAATTAACGGACTCAGTCTTTCGACGGCATTCGAAATATTTGCTGATGGAACTGCTTCCGCACCAAAGACAATCGGTGATACCTCATTCGGTCAGTGGTTACAGAAGTTTGCCAGCAAATCAAATGGTAAAAAGTACGCCAGTGTTAGCTTTGAAGAGGAATCTTTGTTAAAGAACAGTATCCGAAGTAAATTTGGCGAAGAAGAAGGAAAACGAAAAATAGACTCCTTATTTCGAGCTGTTTACAACAAAGCGTACAAAGAAGATCCAACTAAAAAAGGTATTTTTGGTTTGCCTGATGACATTGTGGTTGATAACGGAAAAATCATTATTGTAGAGGAAGCAAAACTGTATTCCAAAGATGCCCTCAAAGATTTAGCTCTGTTAGCAGAGAATAAACCTCAACAATTTATAGAGGATGGTCTTCTCGTTAAAAATAGCAAAGGAAATGAATTTAATGCCTTTATTCAGTTATATAAACATAAAAATGCGATCGATTATCTAAATCAGCACTTGGATGACCTAATTATTCAAGAGAAAGCACGGGAACTTGGCATAACTCATAGAGCAGATAGTCGAATATTATATAAAGGTTCCCAGGCAGAGGATAAAGATATGAAAACGATTGTGGATACTTTTAAGAAAGAGCTTGGCATTGTTGTAAAATATCGCAAGGTTAAATTCGGGAAATGAGATATTGATTTCTTGGGTAAAAATGTGAAGGTATAAGGGGGATTGACTAAATGGATGAAAAAACTTATCTGGCTTATACCGGTTGGGGAAGATATCTGGTGGATGGATATTGGAACACGGCAATCAAAATATGTGAAAAACTATTAAAGCATTGGGAAGGAATCAAAGCCATCACCAATTACAAGGTGGGGGATATTGCAAGAGATATTAAATATTCATCTGAATTCATCCATCTCGCCGGGACCCGGTTAAAGAACTTTGACGCTTTTAACGTCGTTTTTTTTAATCCAATGGTACAGGAGGAGCCATATGTTCACCGCATGTTTATCAGTGATTCGGTCCTGTCAATTTCCGAGTATGATGGCGGGAAATATTTCAAGGAGAATCCAGCGTTAACCGGTCATTTTATCCAGGTGATGAAAGACATTTCCCGGATCAGTGAGATTCAAGAACTGTGGTTAGGCGACTTGCGGGCTGGTTTTATGGGAAATATCTATTTTCTTTACCGTCCGGAAAAAATCTATGACTATCGGGCCTCTTTGGAACCTCATCCAGAGTGGCAAGAGTTATTGGATCTTTTGGAAACTCACTTACCCAGGGAAGTCATTGTGGAAACGATTGTCCGGGAAATCGGAAAAAATCACGTGGAGGATTTGAATGACGGTAAGATTTTTGTGCGTTTTTACGGGGAGAACTTGTTTGATATAAAGGTGGATAAGACTGATTTATTGCATCAGATCCGGTATAAAGTGGAGAGTTATTTGGACGACAAGAACATAAAATTTAAACACCTCGTTTATTAGAAAACAAAAACAGCCTGCTGAAACGTTTCATTCCATGATCCAGTCCCCCAAATGTTTCAATTTTTTTCGGGGGACTTTATCTTTTTATATTTTAACCATCAAATATTCAGCATAATTTTATTATGATGAAATATTTCATTTAAAAGAGGAAAGTGGGGTGCGATCCGTTGTTTGAAATTGAAATCACCTCTCTCACGCTGACCGGACTGGGAATCGGGATTTTGGCAATCTCCTTGTTAACCCTTGCCATCAGGGTTTTGCTGATCTGTGTCAACAAAAATAAATCCTGAACGGCCCCCCTGAAAGCTGGTTAAACCGTCGATTTCCTCTCTCAGTTCCATAACCGGAAGATAAATGAAAATCAGAGATTACATTGTGGACAACCCTGATTATCCTTCAGACGTTTGCTTTGGATACACATGGGATAACCTAGAGGATAAATTGCGAAATTCCCGAAAGAAAAAGGAGCATCCGTATGGATACAAGTCGTCCGTTATCCCGTGAATCCATGGATTCGGTTTTTTGGAAGCGCAATTTCTGGTCCGGGTTGTTGTTTGGCATCGGATTGATTGCTTTTTTCGATGAAGCAGTCTTTCACCAACTTTTACACTGGCATCATTTTTATGACCGGGCCACCCGCAGCATCGGGCTTGTCTCCGACGGGCTGTTTCATGCCTTCAGCTGGTTTGCGACGGTCTGGTCATTGTTCTTGCTGGCCGATCTTCGCCGGCGCCATGCCTGGCGGAAAAAGAGATGGTGGGGAAGCGTTGTGCTGGGAGCCGGTCTGTTTCAATTGTACGACGGAATCATTCAGCACAAGTGGATGCGGATTCATCAGATTCGTTATGTGGAAAATGTGTTGATCTATGATCTGGTTTGGAATTTGCTTGCCGTGATCATGATCATCGCCGGCTTTCTGGTCATCCGCTCACAAAAGAAACGGAAGGAGCGGGAAGCGTGAATCCGGTTTATACCCTGCTGTTCATCCTTCCGTTCGGGACGGTTTTTTTTGTCTATCTGTATGGTGCCTTCGTCCATTCCCGCCGTCGGGGAAAGGCATGGCCGCGATCCCGTACCGTTTTTGGGATTGTGGGGGTTCTTATGGCCGTCGTTTCGGCGACCGGACCCTTGGCCCATCTTGCGCATGCCGATTTTCGGTTTCATATGGGAACCCATTTAATTCTGGGCATGCTGTCCCCGCTTTTGATCCACTCGGCCCGCCCGTTCACCCTCATTTTTCGCACCCTGAGCATCCAAAACGCCCGGAGGCTTGTCCGTTTTTTAAAAACCCGGTATATCCGGACCCTCCACCATCCCGTCACCGCTTCCCTCCTCAATATCGGCGGGATGTGGGTGTTATACACCACCCGCCTCTGGGAAATGATGCATCAACATGCGTTTTTTTATCTTTTGATCCACCTTCACATTTTTTTGGCCGGCTATGTATACACCGCCTCCCTCTTGCAGTTGGAACCTTCCCCTGACCGGTACCGTTTTTCGTTCCGGGCTGCTGTCCTGGTTCTCTCCCTTGCCGCGCACCAAATTTTGGCCAAATTCATCTATGCCCATCCGCCTGGCGAAGTTCCAACGGACCTGGCAGAAGCCGGAGGAATGCTGATGTACTACGGGGGCGACGTGATCGACTTGGTGATCATCATCGTCCTCTGCCGGAGGTGGTATCAAACCCTGCAACCACGAAAAAAGCTTCCCTCCTGTCAACCTGCTTTGAAATCCTGAATAAAATTCCCGCATTTTCTGCCCTCCAAAAAGCAAAGCCTGCTTTTTGAAGCAGGCTTCTTTCGTTTATTCGGAACCGATTCCGGTGTTGGACCGGACATAGAGCTCCGTAAATTTCTGTTCCGCCTCCGGTTCACGGGAAAACACCGTTCCCAACCAGGCACCGATAAAACCGAGCGGAACCGATACAATGGCAGGGTTCCCCAGAGGGAAAAGCGCATCTTCCGGATCCATCAGGTTCGGGCTGATCAAAACAAGGAAAATGGAGCTGAACAGTCCGGTTAAGATCCCGGTGACCGCACCCGTTGTATTAAAGCGCTTCCAAAACAAACTGAAGAGGATCACCGGCAAGTTGGCGCTGGCCGCCACGGCAAAGGCGAGAGAAACCAGAAAAGCGACATTTTGGTTCTTGGCAAGAATGGCCAGGATTATGGACACAATCCCGACTCCCACCGAAGCCCATTTGGCCACCTGCATTTGCTCTTTTTCCGTGGCTTTTCCCCCACGCAAAACATTGGAATAAAAATCATGGGCAAAGGCACCGGCTGCCGAGATCACAAGCCCGGCCATCACCGCCAGGATGGTTGCAAATGCCACGGCGGAAATAAAGGCGAGAAAGAAATTTCCTCCCAATGCTTCGGCAAGCAGAGGGGCAGCCATGTTTCCGGCTTGATCCGCGGCGATAATTTTTTCCTGGCCAACCAGAATGGCCGAACCAAAACCGAGGAACGTGGTCATGATATAAAACGCCCCGATGATAAACATGGCCCAGACGACGGAAGTCCGCGCTTCTTTGGCAGTCGGCACCGTATAAAAACGGATCAATATGTGGGGAAGGCCTGCCGTCCCGGCCAGAAGGGCCAGTCCCAACGAAATGTTGTCCAGCGGATTGGTGTACAACAGTCCCGGCTCGAGAAATCTTTGCCCGAGCTTGTCCGAAACTTGATTAAACATCTCCACCATGCTGAAATCAAACCGGGCAAGCACCAGGAAGCTGAGCAAAACCGTTCCCGCCATCAGCAAAACCGCCTTGATGATCTGCACCCAAGTGGTGGCCAGCATCCCGCCAAATGCCACGTACAAAATCATCAAAATCCCGATCATTACAATCGATACCTCAAAATCGATCCCGAGCAATAACTTGATGATCCCGCCTGCCCCGACCAGTTGGGCAATCATATAAAAGGTGGAGATCGCCAAAGTACTCAGCGCCGCAGCGGAACGGACCGGCTTTGCCCTCATGCGGTAGGCCAGCATGTCCGCCAGCGTATACCGGCCGGAGTTACGGAGGGGTTCAGCAACGATGATCAACACGACCAGATAAGCGACCAGCCAGCCGACGGAATAAAGAAAACCGTCAAATCCTCCCAAAGCAATCAACCCGGCTATTCCGAGGAAAGAGGCAGCACTCATGTAATCCCCGGCAATGGCAATCCCGTTTTGCCAGCCCTTGATTGACCGGCCCGCCGCATAAAAATCCGTGGTGGTCTGCGTCCTTTTGGCGGCCCAATAGGTGACCAAAAGCGTCAGCAACACAATCACCAAAAACAGCGAAAAAGCGGTTGTGTTCACGAAGCTTCCCTCCTCTGTTTCTCGATCAGACGCTGAATCAATTGATCGGTTTGGTTGGCATGACGAACATATAAAACCGCCAGGATCCAAGCCATAAAGAATTGGGAGATGGCAAACAAATAGGCACCATTGAT
Source organism: Thermoactinomyces sp. CICC 10735 (assembly GCF_016055175.1). Taxonomy (NCBI): domain Bacteria; kingdom Bacillati; phylum Bacillota; class Bacilli; order Caryophanales; family Thermoactinomycetaceae; genus Thermoactinomyces; species Thermoactinomyces sp. CICC 10735. The sequence continues at coordinate 188,847 of NZ_JAECVT010000003.1, forward strand.
GGATCCGATCAACGGAGTGTTGAGAAACTCAAAATAACCGGTGAAAAAAGGCAGGGCAAAATAATAGAGAGCGAAAAAGAACGTGGCTGAGATGATAAACCGGCGTTTCTTTTGCATCAGCTCGCGAAATTCCGGTGAGCGGGAAATTTCCTCCCAATCCGGATGCGTTGAGGCCATTCTGTCAACCTTCTTGTTTTCTGACAATGAATAAACCTCCTCCAAAGATGTTAATCTGATTATTAGATAAATAATATATATTCAAAAATATAACATATTAATTTATGAAAAAGTTAACTTTTTTGAAAATTATTTATTTAAAAATCATTTAATTCATCCCGCATAAAAAAGCCCCTTTGCTCCTTACCGGATCAAGGGGCCTGACATGGGTTTTATTTGGAAGCAATTGCTTCTTGTCGGGGTTTCTCTTTTTTGGAAGGATTCATTTTCTGGAAGGTGATTTTCAACAACGGTGGTGTGATAATAGTGGTCAAAATCACAACCAAAATCGTGGATGTATACCATTCGGCGGGCAACAGATGTTTACTTAATCCAAGGGAAGCAATGATCAAGGCCACTTCCCCACGCGAAATCATGCCAGAACCAATGCTGATGGATGAAGCGGTGTTAAATCCGGTCAAACGGGCTCCCAATCCGCAACCGATCCATTTGGAGAAAATGGCAAGAATGGAAAGAACAACAATCAATCCAATTTGACTGCCGAGTCCTTCGAAAGACACAGACAACCCAATACTTACAAAGAAAATCGGAACGAAAACGGAATAAGCAATCGGACTCAACTTTTCTTCGACCTCATGGCGCACTTTGGTTTGCGACAGAGAAAGACCGGCCGCAAAAGAGCCAATGATTCCGGCAACGCCCATTTCTTCCGCCATAAAGGCAAAGGCAAAGCAAATCATCAACGCAGAGCTGACCACAATTTCGGATGCGCGAATGCGGGTCATCCATTTCATGGCCCACGGAACCACTTTCCATCCCAACAAGATAATCAGGGCAAAAAACAAGATTTTTTGACCGATCACCAATCCGAGGCTGACATCCTGCAATCCGGAAAAACTCATCAAAAAGGCCAGCAACACCACCACAATGACATCATCGGCAATGGCCGCACCCAAAATGGTGACACTTTCTTTGGTTTGCAATTTGCCAAGATCCCGCAATGTCTGAACCGTGATGCTGACAGAAGTGGCCGAAAGCAATGCACCTAAAAACCAGGCAGTAAACGGTTCCATCCCGAACCAGATCCCAACCAGATAACCTCCGACCAATGGGAGAATCACTCCCCCCACAGCCACGGCAAGAGAAGAGGTGCGATTTCTGTTAAGCTCATGTATATCGGTCTCCAGACCAGCCAAGAACATTAACAAGAGAACACCGATTTCGCTCATTTGATGGATGATGTCGCTCTCTTCAATCCATCCCAGCACCGCCGGTCCCAAAATCACACCGACAATCAATTTTCCCAAAACAGCCGGCTGTCCGATCCGGGTGCTCAAATCGCCAGCCAACTTTGTTGCAACCAAAATTAGCAGTAATTGTGCAAAAAACATGGTTTCTCCTCCTCACCCCTCAAATTTTTTAAAAATTAGGTCAAAAAGAACAAAGGGAGCCTGCCAGTGACCGACTCCCCCTGAAAAACGTAATATGCTTTTTTTAAAAGGATAACATAAATACTTTATTTTATCAACAATTAAAATAAAAGCATTCATTGTGAAAACCATTCCATGGCTACCCTGCTTCCGACAATAAACACTACATGCCCAAAGGTCCGGATAACCCGGCCAGGCCGTGCCATTTCCGCCTAATGACTTAGAAGCGGTTTTTCCCTTTGTCTTGATCAAGCATAAGGTACAAAACGAGTCCGGCAATGGTCATGAAAAAGCCCAGCCATTCGGTTTTCACAAAAAACATCAAGGGATCCGGGTGAAACACCGGAAAGGAACCGGCAAGCAAAACCAAGCCGGAAAAAGCTAAAAAATCAGCAAACACTTCCCCCGTTCCCATCTTTCTCAATCCCTGCCTCCAGAGCCAGTACAAAATCATGCTGTGCAAAACCGCCACCGGCAAATGAATCCACTGAAGGCTCCAAGCCCCATCCCAAAAAACACGGATCCATTGATTCACCGCCAGCACGACCCCCATCAAAACACCGAACAGGTCCAAACATCCGCGGCGCATCTGTTTTTTTAACCGGAAAAAATAAATCCCCAAATAGGAAAGTGCAATCAACAATCCCAACCAATCCCCGTTCCCGGAAGGAGGCAAGTAAACAATGGTCCAGTGATATTTCAAAAACAATGAAGGTTCAAAGATCACCGCACTTAATTTCCAAACCAGCATTCCCATGGCAATCGCCTGGATGATAATATCCAAATCCCAAGCAGGCTCCAATTTCTTCTTGATCGCCAACCATCTTGACAATGCCATTCCCAAACCTCCGCCCACGAAAAAAACAAACCACTCCAAGCGAAGCAACATGGGCCCGATTTGAATGAACTCCATCATCATCCCTGCCAATCCAGCGATTTCTCCATGTCCGTGTCCGGGAAATTCTCTTCATGATAAAAAAGCCCGCAAAAATCAACGGGCACTCCTCCATATGTTTTGATTTTTCGTCCATGCTTGTATAATTTCTTCCCCTTGCCTGAGGAGGATTTCTTCAGCCCGTCCGATCACGGCCAAACAAGCAGCATATTGCGGATCCACCTGCAGCGGGTGACAACCGATTTGCCCGACCCGGTCTTCACGGCCTTCCCACCGGGTCAATCGCGGAGAACCATCCCGGTTTGTCACCGTCAAGCGGGGCATTGAAACCGCCAACCCTTCTCCGGTCGCTTTCAAGATTGCTTCTTTCCATGTCCAGTACCGGTAAAAGGCCTCTTTTCTTTCCTCCTGGGGCAATTTCTCCCATTCTTTCATTTCCTCCGCGGAAAGCACCCTTTTCACCATTTCATCTTCAACCAGATCAGGATTGATTTGTTCAATGTCAATGCCGACCGGAGTGTGACAGGCAATGGCGGTCAGCACCCATTTTCCTGAATGGGAAATGTTCACTTCGATGGGTCCTTCATCCATCACCCGCGGCTTGCCGTGCGGCTTTCCGCAAGCAGGGCAATTTCGGGAAATTTTTATCTTTCGGGGATCTTTCCCAGTAAACCGGGACAGCAACAAACGCAGCAAAGCAAAAGACAAAAGCGACCGTTTTTGATCTTCTTCCTTTTGGTATGAACGAAATCTTTTTAATTCCGTATGGTTTAACAGAGCGGCGAGTTCCGGGACCGCCGCTGATAGAGGCGTTTGATAAATCCAGACCCTGCCGGGGATTAATGAATCCTTCGTTTGCAACGACAACCGCTCCTTTATCCGTTTACTTTCTCTTTGATGACACGATTCAGTTCCCGGCTCAACGTCTTGAAAAAGTCATCTTTGTTTCCATGGATAAAAAAATGGTCTCCCGGGTAGATGTAATGGCGGAATGAACCGTTCGAATGACGCTCCCACTCAAGCAGCGCTTCTTCGGAAACATCCGGGTCCCGCTCGCCTCCAAAAGCAATGACCGGACATGAAAGCGGGGCTGCCGGTTCATAAGTATAGCGGCTGACCACCGAAAAATCAGCGCGCAAAATTGGAAGCACAATCTCCAATAACTCCGGATTTTGCCAGACTTCTTCCGGTGTCCCGTTTAATTGGCGAAGTTTGGCGATCAATGCTTCGTCATCAGACAAATCGCCGATGTCCAGATCCCGGCGCGGTAAATGCGGCGCGCGGCTGGCCGCAACATAAAGCGCAACCGGAGTTTCCCCCTCTTTCTGAAACCGGACGGCCAACTCATAAGCGAGCAACGAACCCATGCTATATCCAAAAAATGCAAAAGGGAGATCGAGTTGTCCCTTGATTTGTTGACTGACACCTTCCACCAAGCAAGCCATATTCTCACAAAGCGGTTCGGTCAACCGGCGTCCGCGGCCCGGCAATTCCACCGGACAAAAGTCGACTTCCGCCGGCAAATATGATTTCAAGTCGTGATAAATATTCGACGAACCTCCTGCATAAGGAAAAGCAAAAAGCCGGAGCTGTTTCAGTTGATATGGATTTTGCACGTGTGTCATCCTTTCCCGAAAAATCCTGCTGTGTTTCTAAAAAAAGATATTCTTCGTTAAAATGATGCATCCCTTTTTCTTCCTGCACAAAGGTACACGCCCTGTCTGTCTCTCCTTTTTTCCATATGATGATAAAGAAAAGAAAGGAGAGATTTCATGCCTGCCAAAAAACATTGGTTAAAGAAAAGCCGTTTGTACAAGGGGAAAGTCGTGCGGATCAAACTGATCAGCGGACACACCATCACCGGCGTGATCACAGGGGTAAGCAAGGGCGGCATCCACTTCAAACCACTCAGAAAAAACAAAGATTCACAACTGAAAGCTTCTTTTTTCTTCCCCTTTTTTATTCCGTTTGCCGCGATTTTGTTTATTAAACTCCTTATTTTTTAAAAAGAAACCACCCTCAGCCAAAAAAATCAAATGCAAGGACATAACAGATTGCATGCAACACCTGTGTTATGTCCTTTTTTGTTTCGGGAAGGCCTCTGTCCGTTCATAATTCAAATATTTATCATACAGAGTATCGTGTATGTAAAAAACGAGAGGACAATATTCCCTGAAACGGGACATACCATCCTCCCGGAAATCGGATTTGTTTATTTGAATATGCAACTTCTTTCAGGTTTAGCGGTAAGTCACCCCGTCATATTGAACATATCCGACCGGGTCATGGGTGAAATGAATAACGGCATCACAGCAGTTATGCGGCGTTTTATACGCTTCGTCCTCCGGAATGAATTCCCCTTTGATCACAATCGAAGCACCGACGCGAAGATTGGGGATTTCACCGCCGATTCCCGATTTATCAATGCGAATCGCGACAAACGCCCGGCTGGGAATGTCACTGGCATTTCCATTTTCAATATCCAACACATTGATATTATTCACCAGGATGTGTTGATGTTCATAGTCCGAATCATATCCGCGGATCTCCGCAATCTTTGCAGATACCGTAACAACGGTGTCCGCCGCTTCAGCTTCATACGTTGCGGAAGGATGGACCGCCAAATCCGGCGCGGAAAAAACCGGTTGGGACAAAGAAATGGAGAAAATGAAGACAAAAGCCATCACAACAGACCAATAACGTTTCATGATCATTCCTCCTTTTCGTATCAATAGGACAATATATAATATACCGAAAAAATGTTTCATTTTTGTCAAAATACATGAAAAAAATGATTTTTTTATCCGGGTGATTGCGCCAGGGGCCATCTGATGCGTCGCTTTTTTGCAGGCTGTTGCATACGTATAAATTAACATCCTAAGGCAAAGGGGATCTCTATGTATCCGAAGCATTCAACCACTTCCTCCACCCATGAAGGAAACCGGTTTACCGAAGTCCATCATGAAGTTCATCATGAAGTACACTATGAGAATCAGCCGTTTTTCAGGACGGGCAGGCCTCAGCCGGTGAGCAGGAACGGTTACAACCGGCAAACCGAAATGCCGGATCCGGAAAACAGTCTGGTGATATTTAACGACTATCTTGAACCTTTGGTTCCGCAAACCCGGGACAATCTGAAAACCTTGATCCAAGTGATCAACCTTTTCCATCTGCCCGTCATCATGACCTATGGCAGCTTGGGGTTATCGGATGCCTCCCTCATCCCCGAATGGAGAAAACTGCATTCCAAACCCGTCATCATTTCCCGCACCACCGTCAACCCCTGGGACGACTCCTGCTTTTCCGGCACCATCCGGCAAGCCGGAAGAAGAAACCTTTTCTGGGCCGGAGCCATTGCAGAGATCAGTTTAACCCTGCCGGCCTCCACTGCCGTCCAACACGGTTACACCTCTTACGCCCTGATGGACGTTTCCTGCTCTCACACCGCCGGCGGAATATGGATGGTCAGCCAGCAATTGCAATCTGCGGGAGTTTTGCTGACCAACGTATTGGAAACCGCCGCCCGGATGCAAAGAGACTGGCGGATGCCGGCCGGAAGACAACTGGAAGCCATTCTGCAGAAATATTTAAACCGACAAATTGAATAATGTGATCACTCCACATGTCGGAAAGACATGTTTTTTTGTGCAGAATCCAAAGGGAGCCGGAGTTTTCCGGATCAAAACGCCGTTTTCACAGGATTTCCCGCTTCTTTTCGTTCTTCTTCCGGTTTTACAAGTGCTCCATTGTGTGAAAAATGGAGTATATACTCTGTTTATTTATTTATATGGAGTAAATATTTCTGAGCGAGGTGCCCGTGATGTTCACTTCTTCCTTTGCAAAACAAACTTCCGGTTCCGCCCAAGCTTACCAAGAGGCTTGCCAATGGTTACCCGGGGGTGTGACCGCCAATATCAAATATTTTTCACCTTATCCGATCATGATGGAAAAAGCTGACGGGGCCTATTTATGGGATATAGACAAAAACCGTTATATTGACTACAACTTATGTTACGGAGCCCTTGTCTTGGGACACGGCCATCTGGCTGTCAACCGTGCGATCCAAACGGTGTTGAACGAATGGGGAACCACTTCGTTTGGAACACCTCACGCTTTGGAGCAACAAATGGCCGAACGCCTGGCAGGCCTGTATCCCGGAATCGAGAAAGTCCGCTATACCCATTCCGGGATGGAAGCGACCCTCTTGGCCATTCGGCTGGCAACCGCCTGGACCGGAAAAAAGAAAATCGTCAAGTTTGACGGGCATTATCATGGCAGTTTCGACCAGGTTTTGATCAATGTCAATCCCTCACCCCCGGTTTCCGGGGCCATGCCCGTCGCCACCTCCGATTCTTATGGATTGTCTGAAGACATCGTGGCAAACACGCTGGTTCTCCCTTTTAATGATTTGGACCGAACCGCCGAATTTCTCCGGAGGCATCACGCGGAGATCGGTGCCGTGATCCTGGAACCGGTTCAAGCCGGGTACATCCCGCCGGACCCGGAATTTTTAAAAGGACTCCGGGAAGTGACCCGGGAGCGGAACATGGTACTCATCTTTGATGAGATCAAAACCGGTTTCCGCATCAGCTTGGCGGGAGCGCAAGGCTATTACGGGGTCTCCCCCGATCTGACCACACTGGGCAAAGTGTTGGGCGGCGGTTTTCCGGTCGGTGTGGTCGGAGGACGAAAAGACATCCTGGATTTATGCTCCCCCACCCGCGGAACGGACATCTTATCCATGGAATCGGGCAATGCCGGCGAAAAACCTTTGTTTCACAGCGGGACGCACAATGGTCATCCCTTAACCCTTGCAGCAGGATGGGCCACGCTGCAACTCTTGGAAAAGAAGGATGTTTATTCATCTTTGGAAAAGAATACTATGCGCTTGCGGAACGGAATCGAGGAAATCTTGAACCGCCACGGTCTCGACGGCAAAACAGTGGGAGTGGGCAGCATCTTTAATCTGGTGTTTACGAATCGCCCCGTCCGACAGGTTTACGATGTATTGAACTCCAATCGTGACTTACGCAAAAAATTGGATTTTTTATTATTGGAACAGGGGATTTATATAAAACCGCTGAACCGCTTTTCCACCTCAGTGGCACACACTCCGGAAATCATTGATGAAACCCTGGAACAATTTGAAAAGGGGGTTTTGAAACTGATTAAACAGGAGATGATGGTTTGACAAAACAACCGGACATTTTTCAAAGAATTCGCCAGAAGAGCAGTCAGATGAGCAAAGCCCAGCGCCAAATCGCCCGCTATATCGAAAACAATCCGGATACCGCTGCATTTCTGACCACGGCCAAGTTGGCAGAACGGGCGGGAGTGGGGGAAGCCACGATTATCCGTTTTTCCACTTTCCTCGGCTATTCCGGATTCACCGACATGCAGCACAGTTTACAGGAACAACTGCGAAAACGGATCACCACGGTGGAGAGATTGGATCTGGCCGGTGACATTTACCCGGAAGAACAGCGGATTGCCTACGAAATTCTGAACGACGACATCGCCAATCTCAACCAAACGATTCAAATGCTGGATGCCAAAGACTTCAGCGAGGCGGCCAAACAAATTCATCATGCCGATACCATCACGGTGGTCGCTCTTCGCAGTTCCCACTCGTTGGGCTTTTTTCTCACCTTCTACTTGCAATTGTTAAAAAAGCATGCAGAGTTGATTACCGAATCGGACACCATGTTTGAGAAATTATCCACCCTGACGGAAAAAGACCTGGTGATTGGCATCAGTTTTCCCCGTTACACCTCGCGGACGATCCAAGCCATGCAATTCGTCAGAAAAAGAAACGTGCCGGTCTTGGCCATTACGGACGCACACAGCTCCCCATTGGCCGGCGTCTCGGATGTGTGCCTGGTGGCCGCGAGTAACCTGCCGTCGTTTTTGGACTCATTTGTTGCCCCGCTAAGCTTGATCAACGCGCTTTTGACGGCAGTCGCACGGATGAACAAAAACGAAATCACCCGACACCTGAAAAACATGGAATCCTTATGGGAGATGGAAGGCATCTATCACCAGCCGGATTCTCCCAAGAAAGAATAAAAACCTCCTGGAAATCAGGAGGTTTTTTTAATTGCATAAAAAAAGCAGATCCGTCTGGCGTCGGATCTGCTTGTCCCAAATCCCATTAAGCTTCGTCGGTTTGACGGAATTTGGTGGCGATTTGTTTCAATGCGGTTGAAATGTTTTCCAAGAGCAAGGTGAAGTTTTTCATGTTTTGTTCTGCTTCTTGGAAATCATTAAAGAAACGTTGTTTGGTCATACCTTCCCATTGACCTTCGAGGCTGTTGATTTGGCTTCTCAAGTGTTGGATGATTTGCTCACTTTCTTGGCGTTTTGCTTGGAATTGGTTAGCTACTTGCTCGACCTGAGCCGGATCAATTTGAATACGAGGCATTCCGTATAACTCCTTTCGTAAAAGCCAAAATATATACATTGAAATTATATACAAAAATTATTGTTATAGCAATATTCTTCCTTTTATATTTTATATGAAAAGTGTTTCATCATGCTTCATCAACACTTTCGGACGGTTTTTTTTCAACAGACGGCCAACGCTGTCTTATCCGTTCCGTCCAAGTAACCGGCGTCCAATCCCCTGAATAAGGAAGTGCTCCTTTCACTTTGGTGTAACGCCGTTTTGCGAAATACCCTTCACCGGCCCGCAAACTTTGCTGAATCGGCCCCATGGAGTAAGCCCTCGACTCCGATGTTGGAATCTTGAAGAACGACAAATCGTTCGGTTCCAGACTTGCAAACAAAAATCCGGTTTCCATGGCTTTTACTTCCGCCAGCCAGTTATCACTGCTGTACGGGAAGTTCGAAGGGGTTCCGGAGATGATCATGTAGAAGTTTTTGCTCCGCCCCTGCGTTGCAATTTGGTTCAGCTGATTTTGAAGATCAAAGTTATTCATCCGTTTGCTGAAGTAATCGGCATCGTCGATCACCAGCACAATCGCCGGGCCTTCCTCTTTCTTTTCATTGGCGGCAGCCAAAACGGCTTCAAACCCTTTCGGTTTCACGCGCTTGCTCAATTTCTCATCAATCTGCTTTAAAACTTCCTTCAGTTCTTCTTCGTCGGTGGCATATCCCTTCACATGCGGAAGTCCTGTCACCATGGCCAACCCTTGATCCCCAAGGCGGAAGTCCACTAAATAAAATTCGATTTCATCCGGTGAATAAAAATAGGAAAGGGACAACATCCATGTTTGCAAGAAAGACGTTTTGCCACCTTCCACCGGGCTTCCGACCACAAAGTAAGGACCGTCCTTCAAACTGACATAAAACGGGGTTAAATCATCCATGGAGATGGCGACCGGTGCTTCCAAATGATTCAAGGAAGTCTGGTTTTCTTCATGTTTGACAATCAGCTCTTGCAATTCCACCACTTCCGGCAGAGAACCGATTTCTTTCGGGCGTTTTCCGGTCCAAGCATCCGCGAGAAGCTGCGCTTTCTCCCGCAATGTCCGGGACCGCTCGATTTCATCCGCACCTTCGGACGGAAGTGCGCTCTGGAATTCCAACGGGGGCACCTGTCCTTTGACAAATCCGCGCCCTTCCGGCAAACTTACCGGCGGTGTCCTTAAACGGCCCACTGCGTAATAATAATCGCTCGGATCTGCCAGCTCAAAGGAAACCCCCAAGGAAAAGTTGTTTCTCACCCGGTCAAACATGTCACTTAATTGGTTCATGGTGACAATGAAGTGGATTCCGAAGCCCACGCCGGTACGGAGCAATTTCTCCAATTGATGATGTTCTTCCTCATACGTCGACTTGAAGCTGACATACCCATCCAGCACCACAATGATGGCCGGAATTTTTTCCGATGCCGACTTGCGGTAAGCCTGGAAGGTTTTTGCTCCGGACTCAACGATTTTATCCCGCCTGCGTTCCATTTCCTGCGTCAGGTAACGGAACAAGCGTTTCACCCGGTCCGGCTCGTCATCCTGAATAATTGCCCCCATATGCGGGAGATTTGCCAAATCACGGAACATGCGCCCAAAGTCCAGGACATACATATGCACATCATCCGGCGAATGTTCCAGAGCCAGTGACATCAGCAGATTTTGTACAAACGTGGTTTTACCGGTTCCCGGCATTCCGTATACCGGCAAATGGCCTTCGTTCAACGGAATGCGCAACGTATCCTGATTTTGGTTTTCCGGGTCGTCAAACAAACCGACTGCCGGTTCCAGCCAGTTTTCTGTCGGCTGCCAGGTTTCCCCGTCCCAACCGGGCGCGTTTTCCCCACGCAACTCTTCCAAAAAGAGCTGTTTGGGCAAAGGCGGGAGCCATGGGCCGCCAACCGGTTTGATCCCCATTTCTCTGGCTTGTTCGGCCAAATAATCCACCAGCACATCCAATTGTTTTTGGGTTCTTCCTTCTTTTTTCTTCTTCACGGACGATGTTCGTTTCGTCCGGTCCACTCTTCTTCCTGTCAAGAGCACTTCCTTGATGGATGCTTCTTGATTTTGCGAAGAGTCCGGGCGGTAAGGAGCCCCGCTCCATGCAAATTGAACCAACTCCAACAGTTCATTGCTACCCACTTGGAAATAACCGCGTCCCGGGTTGGTGATCCATGCAGCATCCGGGATTTTCAACATTTCACGGCTGTCTGCTTCATCTTGTACGCGCAAGCAGACTCGGAAACGGGCGTTACTCCAAATCTTGTCATCCACAACCCCTGCCGGTTTTTGCGTGGCCAAAATCAAGTGAACCCCCAAGGTTCTTCCTTTGGCCGCAATCGAGATCAATTCATTCATGAATTCGGGTTGCTCTTTTTTCAACTCCGCAAATTCGTCGATAATAATCACCAAATGCGGAAGCGGATTTTCTTCGGCATGGCCCGACCTGAAATATTCATCAATATGCTGAATGTTTCCTGCCTCTTTAAAAATCCGTTCACGCCTCATCAATTCCGCTTTTAACGAAATCTTGGCCCTTTCAATAAGATTTCCGTCCAAGTTGGTAATCACGCCGGCCAAATGCGGGAGGTTTTCAAAAATATTGGACATCCCGCCCCCTTTATAGTCAATCAACAAATAAGCGATATCATGCGGATGATATTTCAGCGCTTGTGCCGCGATCAAGGCTTGAATCACTTCACTTTTCCCCGAACCGGTCGTACCGGCGATCAGCCCGTGCGGACCGTGTCCTTGCCGCTCGATTTTATCGTGAATATTCAAGCGGACTTTCTTCCCGCCGGCGCTCATTCCCACCGCAACCGGCAACGTGTTGGGGAAACGGTTCCGCTCCCAGAGGCGCTTGACATCCATTTCCTCCATCTTCTCAACTTCCAACAAGTCGAACAAAGTCAGCAATTGCGGGATTTGATTGGAACGGTTGGCTTTCAAACGGACCGGAGCCAATGCCCGTGCGGACAAATCCGCAATTTCCAGCGAAACATGGTCCGGATAAAACTTGTATTCCCACTTGTCTTCTTCTTTTTCGACCTTGGTATAGTTCGTCTCTTTCAGGATGCCGCCTCCCTCATGCACTTCAAGCACCGCCTGACATTGCATGGGCAAAACTTCTTTGGAGTCGGCAAGCAACAAGGTACGCGCACCGACTAAATCCGGCTCTTTCAAAATCAAAGGCAGGATCGCTTCATCTTCCAACAAACCGGGGTCGGAAATGAGAAAAACATAATAAGGGAGTTCCATCCCCATCATTTCCCGGTTTTTGTTCCGTTTCCGGCGGCGCAAAACTTCATACAAGTGATCGACCAATTCCCGGGCTTCTTCATAATTGGATGCCAAGTACCGCACTCGGCGCTGGTCATCCCAAACATGGGGAAACCACCGGATCCAATCCCAGCGATCGGCTTCTTCCTCGTGATAAAAAGAAACGATTTTCACTTCATCCGGCGAATGGTGCGTCACGATTTGAATGATCAGATTGCGGAAGGTGCTTAAAATCGAATCCCGGTCTCCGACAACCCCCACCACTTGCCGTTTGTTCAACGGGAGCAACACCGGGACGTCTTCCAAGAGACCGTATTCTTTCTCCAGTTCTTTGGCCTCATCGATGAGCGGTTCCCGCTCATATTCATCCTGTTTCGGCGCCACGATCGTCAGCGTTGAAGGCACATCGCCATTTCCCAACCGCAAGGACAAAAAATCGCTGTCATGTGGCGAACGTTCCCACAAGGAACTGTCTCTCCGCTGCATTCTTCTCAGGCATTCATGCGGCGAGGGATTCCATTTCCGGAGCAGTTCCGCTTGCCGGTTTTCCTTTTGTTCCAGATCTTCTTGGTATTTTTTCAGGAGATTCCGGTATTTTCTCTCCCGTTCGATCAAGTCTTGTTTGTATTTCCTTTTGTTGGACAAATAAGTGAAAAACGGAATGATATACGAAAAAGCCATCATAACGGAAGAGATGATCGAAAACATATACCAACTGGAATTCCCCAATTTCCCCGATTTAATCATGTAAATATACAACCCGATGGTGGTACAGGTCATGAGAATGGGGAAGATCAATTGCACGTAAGAAAAAGTCGGCGCCGTCGGCTTTTGAGGCGGTTCGCTGATCTCAATGACTTCCCGGGGCATCTCTTCCTTGATCCTCGGTGATCTCTGAAAAATAATGCTCATCACTTTCTCTCCTTTACCGGTTTAACCATCGGTCTTCCAAGTTTCAAGAATCCCCTTGATCTCTTCTTTTTCAATCAAGCCCAGCTGTTCGGCCAGATCGTCATGTTTTTCTTCTTCCAACGGCTTTCTTTGAATCCGGAGATAAAACCCGTCCATGACTCCATAGTTTTGAAGCGTCTTTTTTTCATTCATTTTTTCCCAATTGCTGTTTTTGTTTTTGATCTCCAAGACAAACCGGTCCTGTATGTTTTGCAGATGTTCTTCAAGCGTTTCAACCATGATCGGAATCAACTCTCCGACTTGAACATCGGTGGGAAGTTCCAAATCCACCCAGTCCTTTTTTTCGTCGGAACCGTAAATCACGGTGACAATCACACTCAACCGCCGCTCCCTCCTTTCTTTTTAAGAAACCGAAAGGGGGGAATGAAATGATTCCCCCTCAAAAACCGATCGACTCATTTTTGCATCAATTTCCACATTTTCAAATACTTCACACTTTTTGACTCCATCATGAAATTATGTATACTTTCCTTCATCCAATCACAAGGAATGAACATCCTGCTATGACAATTTTTATTTTTTAAAGGAAAAATCTCCGGATTCCATTAATATAAATTTTAATCATTAAATGTATAATAATCAATACGGAAAACTCGTGTATATTTTGTGAATAAGCAATTTTCCCCACGTTGCTTCTTTTTTGCACAATAAAGGGATGCGGATCCAAAACGGCCCGCATCCCTTTAAAATATTTCCTTTATGAAAAGAAATCTGCCAGGAAACTCAAAATGAGTCCGACAACGCCAAAGTCGGCATCCCCAAAGGTCGTTTCCCGGAATCCCAAATCCCCCAACGCCGGCAACAACAGAGCCGGCAAAAAGCTGATGATGAGTCCGTTGGCAAACGCGCCCAAGATCGCCCCGCGGCGCCCGCCGGTCGCATTGCCAAACACCCCTGCGGTCGCCCCGGTAAAGAAATGGGGGACAAGTCCCGGAACAATCACCCGCAGGCCGAATAGCGGCAACACAAACATGCTGACCAATCCCGCAACAAAGCTGGATAAAAAGCCGATAATCACGGCATTGGGAGCAAACGGGAACACCGTCGGACAGTCCAACGCCGGCTTGGCATCCGGCACCAGTTTTTCCGCGAATCCTTTAAAAGCGGGGACAATTTCGCCGATCAACATCCGCACCCCGGCCAACACCACATACACACCGGCTGCAAAGGTAATGGCCTGAATCAGGGAATACACCAGATAGTTTTGTCCGTCGGAAAGCTGCGACTCAATATACCCCGATCCGGTAAAAAGCGCCACCACTATAAACAGGATCGCCATCGTCAGAGAAACGGCAACCGACGTATCCCTTAAAAATCCCAGCTGCTTCGGCACTTTGATCGATTCGGTCGATTTTGACTTATCCCCGGTCCATTTTCCAACGGCGCCTGCCACCAAATAGCCCACGGAACCAAAGTGACCCACGGCAAAATCGTCAGACCCCGTGATTTTACGGACATACGGGAACAAAATCGCCGGGGAAACCACCATCAAAATCCCCAGAATCACAGAACCGACAATCACCAACAGGGCCCCATTCAATCCGGCGGTGGACAAGATCACCGCAATCAGGCAAGCCATAAACAAGGTATGGTGTCCGGTGAGAAAGACAAATTTGAGCGGGGTAAACCGGGCCAAAATCAGGTTCACGACCATTCCGAAAACCATGATCAAAGCCGTTTGCGTCCCAAATGTGCTTTGAGCCACAGCCACAATGGCTTCATTGTTCGGAATGACCCCCGAAATGGAAAAGGCACGGTTGAACATTTGCCCGAACACATCCAGCGAACTGATGATGACATTGCCACCGGCAGTAATCAAAATAAAACCGAGTACCGTTTTCAACGTTCCCGAAATGACTTGCGAAACCTCTTTTTTCTGCAACAGCAAACCGATCAAGGCAAAAACACCCACAAGGATCGCAGGCGTTGCCAAAATATCGAGAAAAACATTTAAAAGTTCCATTTTCATCGCCAACTTCCTGTCCATTATGTCAATCGAGATAAGGAGCGATTTTGGTTTTGATTTCCTCAAGATTCATTACATTTTCCAGTGCGACAATGTTGCGGGTTCCATCATCAAGTTGTGAAATAATATCTTGCGCTCCGATATAAAGATCCGCCTCTTCCGAACGGGCTGTCGCCAAATCGGTATGCCCCACTTCCGCTTCTTTGCCCAATTCATTCAATGCTTTTTTCACGTTCAGCTCCATGATAAAACTGCTGCCCAGTCCATTTCCGCATACCACCAAGATTTTCATGATACGCCATCTCCTTTCGAATATTGGTGAATCATCTGCAAAACTTCTTCCGGGGTTTGTGCTTGGATGAGCTTCTCGATCTCCGCTTCATCGGATAACATTTCCGACAATTGTGCAAGCGCCAGCAAATGGGATTCACTGTCCACCGCCGCCAGCACAAAGAGTAAATGGACCTTTTTCTGTTGCGGAAAAAGCACCCCTTCTTCCAATCGCAAAAAACTCATCGACAGTTGATGAACTCCGTCATCCGGCCGTGCATGAGGAATGGCCACTTTCGGTGCCAACACGACATAGGGTCCCAATTCATGGATCGAATCAATCATGGCTTGGACATATTGTTCTTTGACACATCCTTTTTGGACCAGCGGCTTTGCAGCCAGCCGGATGGCGTCTTCCCATGAATCAGCCTTCTTGGCCAGTTGAATCGTCTGTTCGGTGATTAATTCGTTCAACATCGGTTTCTGACTCTCCTTTATTGATGAAGGAGCGAAATGGTTTTGCGCGAACAGCGAAGCCAACGCTTTGGACAGACCAGCCCGGTCATGAATGTCCGCGTACTGCTCAATGATGTTCAAGATATGCTCCTCATTCGTGGAAAAACCGTAAATTTCCCTGGAAACTTCACTTCTTAAACGCACTTTTTCTTCTTGGGTCAAAATCGGAGGAATCAAAAATAATTTTGCTTGCGTCCGCAAAAACACCGTGGAAAAAACCAAGTCACACGGATAACGTTTGGAAAAGAACTCCCTCACCGTTACCGCATCCAAAAACAGGATATCCGGAAACAAATCCCTGAGCCCGTGGGTCAGCAAATTGGAAATGGCAATTCCGTTGGGGCAAACCACCACCGCTTTCGGCCGGTTGGTCAATTCCAATCCCTGTCGTCGGAGCCATCCCCCAAAATGCATGGTAAGATAAGCCAATTCGTCTTCCGGAATGGGTTTCCCTACTTTTTCTTCAAACGGAACGGCACACTTTTTCACCAGGAAATGGAGGGCTTCATGCTCCTCTAAAATGATGTTCTTCAAAGGATTGGGCAGTGTCAGCCCGTATTTAATCCGGTAATAAGCCGGATCCAGATGCATGGCGATCATCGAAGCCAATTGTTCCTTTTCCGAAAAATAAAGGCATCCGATTTGCTCAAAACGCCCGATCATCTTTTCCGCCAATTCGTGCATCGGCTGATCCGCCTGAGAAAAAATGTTTCCCGTCAGCAAAAGCAAGGCGATATAAGCTTGTTCGCGACTGAAAACCGGATCGGAAAGCGGGAAACGAAGCAGCCTTTTCAGCAGGTTTCCGGCCGCCGCAAATGCTTTTGTACGCGTAATTTCATCCCACTTTTCCGGCCATCGGACCCGGTTCCCCTCTTCGATTCTCCGGATTAAAAACATCAACAAATATTTCAGCTGATTCAAATGTTCATCCATATAACGGATATCCAGCCGTTTTTCGGTCTCTTCCAACTGATGCAACACTTGGCCAGCGGAAATTCCCGTGCCTTGATCCAACACGGTGTTTAAAAGCATTTCACCGTTATCCCAGCGAATGCACTCGATCACTAGCCACCTTAACAAGTTCCTTTGCTTCCACTCCGGGCCGGCAAAGCGGTACCCGTCAGCCCGTGAATAGATCAAATTCACTCCGGCTTTGCGAGCCTTTTTCCTCGCTTCTTTCAGATCGGCCAGTGCCGTGTTCCGGCTTACGTCCAATAAACTGGTGACATGGACGAGCGACCACGGTTCTCTTGCAATCAAAAGCGAAAGCAAGAGCATATTCACTCGTTCAGTGCCGGTCCAAACATAATTTTTTTGTTCGACGGCATCCCATCTTTGCAAGTATTCCTCCAATGAAGAAGGGATGACAAATCCATGCTGCCGGACATATCGAATCGCCGGGAGATTTTCTTCTTTCAACCAGGAATTAATCTTCTCCAAATCATAGGTGATCTGGCGTCGGGACAGCCCCAGCCTTTCCTGCAATTGTTTCCATGAACTGCCCGGGCGGGATGCAATTTCATGAAGCAATCGAATACAGCGTTCATCAAGTTGCATGGATCATCCCTTTCTTTCTTCAGTATAAGGAAAAAACGCAGGAGATAGAAAACGTTTTCATCCCAATTTTTGTCCAACCCCTTTGTACAAATTTGGGTTATGGATTGTCCAAGCATTGATTTTTCACCCATTCCCGCAGAACCGCGGCATGGTTGTGAATTGGATCTTTGGCTGCATAAAGGAGGGTGACATGATCCTCTTGCAAATACCGGCAAATCCGGTCGACCCATTGTCTGCATCCGGGATCAGTGGCCAATTCCTTCCGGTAAAGCACGCGAAACTTCTCAAAACGATCCGGCCGGTGGCCAAACCAACGGCGCAACTCCGGACTCGGCGCAACCTCTTTCATCCATTCATCCAAACGGGTTTGCTCTTTTTTGACTCCGCGTGGCCACAAGCGATCAACCAAAATCCGTTTCCCATCTTCGCGGGCAGGTGGTTCATAGATCCGTTTCAATTTCAATTGATAAACCATTTCCGCATCCTCCTGTTTTCAAATTATTATACCAATCTGTCAAAAAACCAATTCCGGCACAAATGTCCTTCAATTTGAAACAGGACGGGGTGGTCGGTGAGCGGTTTATCCTTCCGAGAACGAAGCGGGATCGAAAAAAGAGAAAATTATATCCGCAAACATTTGGGAATCCCCGACGATTTCCGTGTTGTTGCCGTTTTTGGTTTCCCTTCTGACTTCTTTGGATAAAACAGTTTATGTTCATATATTCACAAATAACTCTTGGTTTAAACATGTCATAAACGTTGTAAATATTAGTTTTTTTGATAGTGATAAGAAAAAAAAGCACCCTTAATGTGAAATATTTCACATTATGTCCATTTCTTTTCCCATCTTTCGGAAGTATACTGTAGGTGATGGATCCATCATCCCATGAAACAGTCACCAGCAGGCCGTTGGAATAAAATTGATTTTCTTTGGAAACCATTCATTAGCGTATGGAAAACCAGGCCACTTTGACCGGAACGAGGTGTTCCCCATGAATCTGTGGACCCAAACTTATTATCCATTGGAAAGCTCTTGGCTGTCGGCGCTGATTGCCGCCGTTCCCATCGCCTTCTTTGTGATATCCCTCACAATCTTACGCTTAAAAGGCCACATCGCGGCTATATATACCACCTTGATTGCTTTGGCGATTGCAATCCTTTTCTATCACATGCCTGTCCCGATGGCTGCCGGCGCGGCCGTTTTTGGCTTTGCATACGGGTTGTGGCCGATTGCCTGGATCGTCATCACAGCCGTCTTGCTGTATAAAATCACGGTCAAGACCGGACAATTCGATGTCATCCGGTCCAGTATCATCGCCATTTCCCAAGACCAGCGTCTGCAACTGTTGTTAATCGGTTTTTCATTCAACGCTTTTTTGGAAGGGGCCGCCGGCTTTGGGGTTCCGATTGCCATTTCCGCTGCACTGTTGGTGCAACTCGGTTTCAAGCCTTTGCAGGCCGCTTCTCTCTGTCTGATTGCCAATGCGGCTTCCGGAGCTTATGGAGCCATCGGAATCCCGGTGATTGTCGCCGGTCAGGTGTCCGGCATCGACAAAATGACGCTTTCCAAAATTCTCGGGATTCAACTGCCTGTCATCTCTTTCCTTGTCCCGTTCCTGATGGTGTGGATGATCGATCGCTTCCGGGGGATCAAAGAAACCTTTCCGGCACTGATGGCCGTGGCCGGCTCCTACACACTCACACAATATCTGACCGTGACGTGGATCGGTCCGGAACTGGCCAATATCACTTCATCGCTCATCAGCATGGGGGCGTTGGTTCTCTTGTCGAGATACTGGAAACCGAAAAAAATATTTCAACTCCAACACGGCGTGCCATCCGCACCGCCGAAGCAAGTCACCCTTTTTGAAGTGGTCAAAGCATGGTCACCGTTTTACATCTTGACAGGGATCATCGGACTGTGGAGCAGCCATGGCTTTAAGCAATTATTTGATCCCGGCGGACCGCTGGCTTTTCTGACCACGTATCTGAAAATCCCCGGGTTGCATCAAAAAATTCTCATCGCTCCGCCCATTGCTGATAAATTGACCCCTTATGATGCCATCTTAAAACTGGATTGGGTTTCTTCCACCGGAACCGCCATTTTCCTCTCCGTCCTTTTGACTCTTTGGTTGTTCCGGATGGATCTGAAAACGACAATTCAACTGGTCAAAGAAACATGGTCGGAACTGTGGAAACCGGTGATCACAATAGGTTTTGTGCTTTCCTTTGCATATGTCGCCAATTACTCTGGCATTTCCTCCACCTTGGGATTAACCCTTGCCAAAACCGGCGGACTCTTTCCGTTTTTCTCACCCGTTTTGGGGTGGCTCGGCGTTTTCCTGACCGGGTCGGTCGTCGCAAACAATGCCCTGTTTGCCAACTTGCAACTGGTGACCGCACACCAAATCGGGGCATCCCCGGCTTGGTTGGTCGCCGCAAATACCAGCGGGGGGGTGATCGGAAAACTGTTAAGCCCGCAATCCGTGGCCATTGCCACAGCAGCTGTCGGCAAAGCGGGACAGGAATCCGGTTTGTTCCGCAAGACGTTAAAAGTCAGCCTTTCCTTCCTGCTGCTGACCTGTATCTTTACCTATCTTTTGAGCTTTCTGTTCCACTAAGCTGAAACAGAAGTGGGGAGTGTTGTACGATGAAAAGAAAAATTGCTCTGATCGGAACCGGATTTGTCGGATCCAGCTATGCTTTTGCGGTGTTGAATCAAGGATTGGCCAATGAACTGGTCCTGATTGATATCAACAAGAAAAAAGCAGAAGGGGATGCGATGGATTTAAACCATGCTTCCCCCTTCGGATCACGCATTTGTGTCCGGGCCGGAGATTATGAAGACTGTAACGATGCAGACTTGGTCGTCATAACCGCCGGAGCCAATCAAAAGCCGGGAGAAACCCGTCTGGACTTGGTCAATAAGAACGCGAAAATCTTTCAAACCATCATTGCAGAAGTGATGAAAAGCGGTTTTGACGGACTGTTTCTGGTCGCCACCAATCCCGTTGACATCTTGTCCTTTCTCACCATGAAGTATTCCGGCTTCCCGGCTCACCGCGTCATCGGCTCGGGAACCATTCTGGATACGGCTCGCTTCCGCTATCTGCTCGGCGAAGCTTACCAAATCAACCCGCAAAACGTGCATGCTTATATCATAGGCGAACACGGCGATACGGAACTTCCGGTCTGGAGCCATGCCTATATCGGCACCCGTCCGGTTTCCGATTATTTGAAAGAAGGAAAAGGCCCGGACAAAGAGCAGTTGGATCAACTGTTCACCCAAGTGCGGGATGCCGCTTACCAGATCATTGATTTGAAAGGTGCCACCTACTATGCAATCGCCATGGGACTGGTGCGTTTGACGCAAGCCATATTTCGCGATGAAAATGCAATCCTGACCGTCTCCACGCTCCTGAAAGGAGAATACGGTCTGAATGACATCTGTCTGGGGGTCCCGGCTGTCATTAACCGCTCCGGGGTTCGCGAAGTTATCGAACTTAATCTCACGGAAGAAGAACGAAAAAAATTACACCATTCCGCTGATATCCTGACCAAGCAACTGCAATCCTTGAAGTAATTCCCACCTTTGACCTGACCACCTCCCAATGAAAAAGCCTGTGCCCCAAAAAAGGACACAGGCTTTCCCCTCCCTCATGATTTCTGTCAATAGGCAGCCGTTCTTGCTCCCCGGAAATAGATCCCGTTGTCATGGATACCATGCGCATAAGACGTCACATGATGATCGTTGACCTGTTGGGTGAAGCAAACCGTCTCTCCTCTCGGAATATCACAACTGTATGTGCGCCCGTCGCTGTTGCGGACAATTTTGGCTGTGCCCAACCCCCGGTTCGGATCATGCGGATAGTCGGCGGTAATCCGTGCCCAAACCGTCTCACAGGACGGACTGTAACGCAATTCGATGATCACCGTCAATGCTTGCCGATTGAACCGTGACCGCATTATTTGCACATACGGTTTGATTCGGCCAGGTTCCGGTCCAATCCTCCGACCAGGCATAGGTTTCCCGCTGAAAACTGAAAAAAGACATGCTGAACACGGTGATCAATGAAAAAGCCACAGCAGTGAATTTTCTCATTCAAGCCCTCCAAACGGAATTTTTAAAATTCGCACACAAATGCCGCAAGAAATCTATCCGTCAGATGGCTTCGAATCTCCCATTGTTTTGAAATGATGACCGCTCATTTCTTTTGGTATAATATCCATGACGAAACACCGGTTTGATTTTATTCACTGCGGTTTGCACAGAAGGTGAAAGCACCATGAAAAAAATCTTGCATCTGGATTTGGATGCATTTTTTGCCAGCGTGGAACAACTCGATTTTCCCGAACTGCGGGGAAAACCCGTCATTGTCGGGGGACTGAAAAACCGCGGTGTGGTCTCCACCTGCAGCTATGAAGCCAGGAAGTACGGCATCCACTCGGCCATGCCGACCGCCAAGGCCCGGAAACTCTGTCCAAAAGGCATTTTTTTGCCGGTAAGGTATGAACGTTACCGGGAAAAATCCCGTGAAGTACGGAACATCTACACCGAATACAGCGACCGCTTCGAAACCGTCGGATTGGATGAAGCCTATCTGGATGTCTCCCATTACGACAATGCTGTACCCGTCGCACGTGAAATCAAGCGGCGGATCCGGGAGGAAACCGGGCTTACATGCAGCATCGGGCTTTCCTACAACAAATCCATGGCCAAAATTGCCAGTGATTTAAAAAAGCCGGATGCCTTTGTCATCATACGGCCCGGACAAGCCATGGCGGTGTTAAAAAATTTGCCGATCGGCGCTTTGCACGGCATCGGAAAAAAATCACAAAAGCGTTTGCACGCCATGGGAGTGGAAACGGTTCGTGATTTCTGGCGCTTGTCTTTGGAAGAAGTGACGGCGATGTTTGGCAAGTTTGGTCATGATTTATATGATCGTGCCCGCGGGCAGGATAACCGCGATATTGTCACCGATCGTTCCCCAAAATCCCACGGCCGGGAAATCACATTGCCCTCAGACTTGTATGACAGGGAGGAAATCGCCCGGATCGCCCGCGATCTTCTCGCGGAGACCGAGCAAAAACTGAACAAGAAAAAAATCAGGCCGCAAACACTCACCCTGAAAATCAAATACGCTGATTTTACAATGCATTCCAAGCAACGAACAACAATACCGGGCGCCGACTGGGCCAAAGTTTTGGAGGAGTTGCTTGATGCCTTTGATTATTCAGCCGGCGTCCGGTTGGTCGGGGTGTCGCTGTCCAATTTTGTCGAGCCGTCTTCCGATTTGTATGAACAACTTGTGTTGCCTTTGGGGGAGGAATGGGTTTGAATCCGGTTTTATTTTGAATGATTTTTCTCTGACACGAGTGCGGCGATTTTATCGAAGGTTTTGGACTCATTGGAACTGGAAACCATTTGGATCCCCATTTCCTGAATGCGCTTATAGGCTTCATCCAGCTTGTTTTGCAGTTCGGTAATCGTTTCGTGGGATGCTTGCAGTTGCTTTTTGAGGTTTTCGCATTCGGTTTCGAGGATCTTTTTGTCCGCTTCCACTTCTTTTTTGAAGGCGGCTTCGCGGATGGCCAAGACTTTTTTCATCTCTGCGTCCGCTTTTTCCTTCGCTTCTTTTTTCACTTCCGCGATTTTGTCCGGGATGGAAGCCACTTCCTCTTCCAACTCTTTCATTTTCTCTTCCCGCTTCAGGAGCTTTTCTTCGCGTTCATCCAATTGCATTTTATAGGCATCCAGTTCTTTCGTGGTTTTTTCGACTTCCGCTTCAAATTCTTTCCGCTTGCTTGCCAGTTCATCTTCCAACTGGTCATAAGACTGTTTTTTCTGGCGGGCGAATTCGTATTTGAACTCTTCTTCGCCTCTTTTTTTCTGCAATTCCAATGCTTCTTTTTGCTCTTTCAGCATGGTTTGGTACTCTTTGCGGGCGATTTCGATTTGCTTTTTGATCTCTTCCAGTTCATTGGTCGCCTTTTCCTTCTCTTCAGCCAATTCTTTCTCTTGGGATAATTTCAATTCCTGATGAGCATTGACCAATCCCGCAAGGGTGTGGGCTTGTTTCTCGATATCAAACAGTTCTTTGAGTTCGGCTTCTTTGATGGCAATGGCTTCTTTGACCGTCTGCAGGTTCTTGGTCTGTTCTTTTAAATCACTGTCGATTTTCGTCAGCAGTTGAACAACAGATTTGGATAAATCGGTGATTTTGCCTTCGATGTTTCCTTCCATCAATTGATCGGCTTTGTTGGTGATTTCGGCTTCTTTCTTCTTTTTCGCCTCTTTGGCTGCATCCAATTTTCCTTTTTCCAGTTCCGCAATTTTCTTTTCTGCTTCACGAAGCGCTTTTAAAATGGTCGCTTTTGTGTCTCTTTCAGTGATTTTTTTGCTCATGATTGCTCCCCTTTTTCTGATGATGACAATAATATTTTAAAATACGAACATACGTTTGTAAAGTCTTTTTCTTCAAATTTATTGCCTTTAATAAATAGATTCATTATTTTGAATATTGCCCCCTTGCAGGACATTTCCCTCCTGAAAAAACATGCAAGGACGGTTAACCCGATCAGATAACCGTCCCTTGCAGTTAATTGGCACAGGAAGCATACTCACGCAATACATATTTTAAAACTTTCCCCATGCTGTTTTTTGGAAGCTCCTTAATAAATTCCACATCGATCAGTTTATAATCCGCAAGATTTTCACGCGCATGATGGATCACTTCTTCTTTGGTAATATCATGGCCATCCGCTTTCACAATGTATGCCCGGGGCAATTCTCCCCAAACCGGATGCTTGACACCCACGACAGCCACCTCAGCGATTCCTTCCATCTGCAGAAGCACGGATTCCACTTGGGCCGGGAACACTTTTTCCCCGCCACAAACGATCATGTCACGGAGACGGTCGATCACATACAAATACCCTTCTTCATCCACCCGTCCCAAATCTTGCGTGTGATACCAGCCGTTCTTTAATACCTTTGCCGTTTCCTCCGGATTATTCCAATAACCGGCAAACACCTGATCCCCGCGCACCAGGATTTCTCCGATCTCTCCGGGAGCACACTCCACACCCGTCAACGGATCGATGATTTTGATTTCAGTCAGATATAATCCTTTTCCGACAGAATAACAGCGGTTGATGTCCATTTCCGGCAAGAAATAAGTGACGGCACCGGTGAATTCGGTAGCTCCGTAAACTTGGATCACTGAAAATCCCAAATCGTGAAAAGCCTTGATGTAATTTTCCGGAACCAGGGAACCGCCGCAAACAATTCCGCGCAAAGAAAAAATGTCCTTATCAATGGTCTTCAACATTTCCAACATAAAGGGCAACATCGACGGCACCGACATCATTCCGGTGATCTTCTCTTCATCAATCAGATTCCACAGTTTGGAAGGAGTGAAATTGGATGCGATCACCAAGGCCATTCCCCGAATCAGTGCGTTGATGATAAACATCATGCCGCTGATATGAAAAAGCGGCGTCACAAACAAAAAACGGTCAGCCTTGCGAAGATCCAACGTGTTCACATTGGCCAATCCCGCCGCATACACATTGGCGTGGGTACTGATCACCCCTTTGGGATTTCCGGTGGTTCCGGAAGTGTAAATAATGGTGGCCATATCGTTTTCATGGACTTCCACATCGGGTTCTTCATCCGATTCGGTATAAAAAATGCTGTTGAATTGTTCCGACACCCGCTCTCCTTGAAAAACACAGATCACTTTCTCCACACAATCCGGAAGCACTTGCAGGCTGTCCTTGAAATCCTCATCATATAATAAAACTTTGGCTTGACAGTCTTTTAAAATATACTGAACCTCCACTGGTTTTAACCGGCAATTCACCGGAACCGTAACCGCGCCGATTTTGGCTGCCGCTAAGTATATGATCGGAAATGCGTATGTATTCTTGCAAAGCATGGCCACACGGTCGCCATGTTTCACGTTGAGACTCAGCAAATAATTGGCCAGCTGGTTCACTTTCTGTTTATATTCACGGAAAGTAAGGCGCTCGCCGTTATAGATGAGCGCTTCCAAATGTGGGGACAGTTCCGCCCGGCTGTTCAGCAAGTCTCCAATCACCATGTCTTTTCGCCTCCTTTACTAACATTTAAAACAAATAATATATTCTTTTATTTTACTATACAATTATAATATAAAAATATTAGCGTTTTTGAAGCAGGAACTTGCCTCTTTCCGAAAATAAAAGCTGACCGGCAAGTCCGAACAGGACCTCCCGGTCAGCCATCCCCACCGGAATCATGCATTTCCCAATCCGATCGGCAAAATATATATCACCATCATCGCAAAATGAACAGCGGTGCCGGCCATGATAAACAAGTGAAAAATTTCATGAAAACCAAATTTACCCGGAAAGAAATCCAGCCATTTGGTCGCATAAATGACGGCTCCGACGGTGTAAAACACCCCTCCCAAAACCATCAACAAGATCGCACCGGTTGGAAGCGCACGAACCAATTGCACAAACGGAACCACGGCGATCCATCCCAAAGTCAGGTAAAATGCGGTCGAAACATAACGCGGAATGTGCATGAAAAACAACTTCAACACGATGCCGAGAACCGATAACCCCCATACACTGATGAGCATCACCCATTGAAAGGTTCCGTTCAGGCCATAATAAAAGACCGGAGTGTACGAACCGGCGATCAACAAATAAATGGCACAATGGTCCATTTTCCTGAAGATCAATTCTTTTTCGGGAGTCGTCACAACCCAATGGTACAAAGAACTTGCGCCATACAGCAAAATCACACTCACACCGTAAATCGTCATCGTGACCAGTGTCGAGGGGTCGGGCCAACTGAAACCGATCAGGAAAAAAAGCCCGATGACAGCCGCCAAAAACGTAATAAAATGCGTCCAAGTATTGACGGGTTCCCTCATTTTAAAAAATTTCATTCAAAAACCTCCGGTCTGTTTGTAAGGATAAAGATGTTTCTCTTCATTTTACCATGAATGATTTCCATTTTGGGAAAATAAAAAAGCCCGGTCTTCCTCCAGGCTTCAATTCCGGTCTTTTCCCGTTTCAATCCCCTGCCAGCGTTTGGCCTTTCTCACCTCGATCCCGAATTGATCCAACGTGCGCACGACCACATGATCCACAATATCATCGATTGTTCGCGGATGATTGTAAAAGGCCGGCACCGGAGGCAAAATCGTTGCACCCATGCGCGACAAAGCCAGCATGTTTTCCAAGTGAATGTCATTCAGCGGCATTTCCCGGGTTAACAAGACCAATTTCTTCCGTTCCTTCAAAACCACATCCGCCGCCCGGGTCACCAGATTATCCGCAAGCCCGGCCCGGATCGAGGCCAATGATTTCATACTGCAAGGTGCAATCACCATCCCATCGACACGAAAAGAGCCGCTGGAAACCGATGCGGCCAGATTTTGTGACGAATGGCAGACCGTCGCCAACGCTTCCACTTGCGGAACCGTGTAATCCGTTTCCAATTCAATGTTCGCTCTCCCCCATTTGGATAAAATCAAATGGGTTTCCGTATCCGTTTCCCGCAAAAATTCCAACAATCGAATCCCAAAGATGGCTCCGGTCGCACCTGTGATTCCAACGACTAAACGCAAACAAAGTTCCCCCTCTGATGCATCCTCGATTTGCCTTCATTAATATGTATTGTAACAAATAAACGGCCCCGCTTCACCGCCGCGACAAAATCCCTGCATCCGGTCCGGTGCAGGGATTTTTGTTTGATCATTTTTTTTGCGGCAACAAAAAGCCGAATTCTTCATCATACAAGCCCTCTTTAAAAAACCACAAATAGTCGATTTTGCCTTCTTCATCGAAAAACATTTGAACTTTGTTCCCGTTGATTTGATAAGTTAAACTATCAATCTCAGTCCCGAAGTTGACAGCCGGACTTTTCTTCGGAGCCGGCTTGCCAAAAACCTGAATAATGTCATCTTTTGTTACAGATTTTCAAATTCCCGAATAGATATGGATGTTAAAACGTCATTAAAAAATTTAAGTTTTATTTCCCGGTCTTTAAATTGATATTTCAACAACGTTTCATTATTTTGTTGATTCGCCTCTTTATGAGATACATTATTCTGATAAGTTCCGCATTTTCCGGACAAAACATCATGATAAGCGGTTCCCAGCGGCCCGCAATCATAATTTCCCAAATCCCCTTGGCTGATCCATTCATGCAATTGTTTGGCCGCCTTCACGCCACCGGCAGAGGAAATTCTCTTTGCTTGATCAACCGGATGAACTTCCGTTTCAAATTGTGTTCGCGGAGAACCGGTATAGCCGAACTTTTCTCTGATCTCCAGATTGATATCTTTCAATTTTCCTGTGTCCTTGCTAAAATTTAACATCAAGTCATATACGGATAAAAGATATTGATAGTAAACCGTATCCGATTTCAAATTTGTTTGATTCTCCGCCGTTTCAACCGGAGTCCCAAAGACCCGTTTCATTTCATCCACAGACAATGATTCCTTCGATTCATCCATCACCTTGATCGCCTTTAACCGATCATTCTCAAAGTTCAAATGAACCAACTTGTGATCCCCATACTGATAGTACAAACTTGTCATGGTCGAGCTGACATCGTATGTATCTTTACGCGCAATCGGTTCCCCGCAACGATTGATCACATTGGTAATGCCGGAACCCAACGCACCGCATTCGTACTCAGGCATGTTCCCTTCGGAAGCCAATCGCTTCAGGCTTTCCATGTAGGTTTCATTCTTTTCGCCTTCAAACAAATTGCGCACCCATTCATTCGTCTCATCTTCATAAGCGGCGAGGACAACCGTGAGGATCACCGGAATCAAAATCACGCTGAGAAAAGAAGACACCAGACGTAAAATCTTTTTCTTTCGTCTTCGTCTGGCTTCATCTAATTCCTCAACAGTCACAGGATCAATTTCATTCCCCATATTCTCTCTTTCTCTCTTATTCATCCCTTTCCCATGCACTCCTCAAATTTTTTAAATAACAGATTTATTAAAACAAATTCATTTTAACATGTCTCCATCCAATGATGTTAACAATCTTGTGTCATCTGCTTCCTGCATAAAAAAATACCCCCTGCCATCGAGGAGGCATTTTTGGTGCTTATGCTTATGCTTTTTCATTATCCGGAGCGGGTGTCACAACCGGTTCAATGATCAAAGCTTTTTCCACGATCTCTTCCAGAGAAAGTTCCAGATCATTTCAATAAATCAACCTCATGAACTCTGGAAATTAGGGACAGTTCTCTCCATAAGGGACAACCCCTCCGCCTCTTTTTCAGTGGAAGTGGAGCAACTTGCTTACGATATCTATCAACTCTTCTTTTGATCTGATCAAAGAGCCCGACTTGCTCCCTTCCGCCGATATCCATCTTGACGGACAGAGGCAATATCTTTATTTGATTTGACCTGCTTTTTAATTACTCCAGAAGGCACCGCCAATTTTGAATGCACTCACCGGGCAGGAATGCATCCAATTTTTCTTTAGTTCCTTGCAAAATCCTCGGAACAAATTCCCCGTTTTCGTCCATAAACGGCCCATGATAGGTTAAGTAACAAATCTCACACAGCACAACAAGCGCCTTGATCCACCCTTCCAGATCGGGGGATAGTCTTTTTAATGTGATATCTCCTTGACCGTGTCGCGCATAATACATTCCTTTGGATTTCATGTCGTAGATCAAAGGATCGAGACCTTTGTCTGCAATCACAATCCAATCATCTTTCCACTCCGGATCCCTTTTCATATTTTGCAAATCGTGGCTGAAATTCATCTGCAAATCAATCAGTTCCTCCGGCTCGTACAATTGAATTGGATTTCCGCCAAAATCCAGCTCACCCATCCGCGGGGCGCTTCCCTGTACCAACCCGCCAGCTCTTCATCCATCCCCAATGCCTCTCTCAGTTCCCGGACAACCGTATCATCCGTGCATCTGCTTCAATCTGCAATTGCTCCTTAGCCTCACTCCCTTTCCACCAACTAAATCTTGTTAACTTCATTACTTTGGCACCGACTATCCCTTTCAGCAAATCGGTTATTTCAGCCGGGACATATTCACATCCAATTTGGATCTCCATAAAAACCACCTTATTTCCACGCATCAATAAATCTTTATGAATGCAGTCCCCAGATCATTTACAGGACATCCAAGACGTTCACCAAGCACTTCCGTCCTCTGCCTTTTTGAAAAGTAATCTTCAAATCCTTTTTTCATGATTCCACATCCTGATCGTCATAATCTCAATTTCTTGATAATATCATCAATCCCTGACCTGGCGTTCCCGTAAGTTCCCCGGATTAAAAAAAGAGACTGAATCACAGACTTTTTAAGAACTTTTTAAAAGGGCTTCTATCACATCAACCACAGCGCTGACAGTCGGGGCTAATGCAGAAATCCCGGCCACGATGCCACTAAACTCCGTTAACGACTTATTTAACCCTTTCAATACTCCTTTTGTACATTTCCCGTTTTCAATCTGGCTTTTGGCTCCATTGACACTCAGCAGATATTCATCTTTTGTTTCCTCATCAAGCTCGGTTGTCGTTTCAATCCGCTGGATCAATTCATTTAGCTTTTGTTTCAATTCCTCTACTTTTTCTTCCTTGGGATCAAGATGATTGCTGACATTTATGTTGGCATTTCTATTATCCATTGTGGCATTGCGGTTGTCTCCGATTTGAGTGCCATTCATCATAATGTTATTAAAATTTAAGGAAAAATTTCCGTTTCCCATTATCCGTTTCTCCTTTCAAGTATATAAAGTGGCATTTTCATTCATTCCAAATTGCGAGCGGTCAATGATACTATTCACAATGTTCATTTTATAAATCTGATGGGTTTTCTCAGGCAACTCCCGGTAAAAATCTTTTTTCATCCTTTCAAGCAAATCATTCACTTCTACTTCTTCCGGAAGTGCCGGTGCAAAAGCTGTTTCAGTTGCCAACACACTCATTTTTCTCAGTTTTCCGGAAGGCTCATTCCGATTCACACCGATATACCTCAAATCCCCAAAAGTCAAAAACGCTTTTTTTGCTCTTGAAGCGGCAACATTTAAAATATAGGGTTCCCGGTCAAAAAAGTGTTGATCCGTAATGGAAGTATATGTCGGGGAAAAAACAACCACGTCAAACTCGGCCCCTTGCAGCGAGTGGACGGTTCCCACAACAATTTGGTCAATCCCCAATTCTTTTAAGTATTTCCGAATGACTCTCGCCTGTTGGGCAAACGGGGTCAACACGGCCAATGTGTCCTTTTGTTTATCTTCCTTTATGTTGTACAAGTCAAAGAAATCTTGAATCCACAAGGCAATGGTTGCGGCTTCAATATGATTAATGCGACTGGAGCCGGAGGGTTCTTCCTGTCCTTCAATATCGACAAATCCGAGATTCGGAATGGAATATGGACTTTTCTGTCCCGAACGAACAATTAAGTTTTTCCCATAGAACAACTGATTAAAATATTTTGCAATGGAAGGATGACAACGGAAATGCTCTTTTAACATAAACGGTTTCAAGTCTTCATCCAAATAACGTGTCAAGTAGTTGGCAAGTTTCAGCATACTTCCATCCGGTTGATGGAGCCCCATGGCTTCAATATCCAACGAAGTCTTATGTAAACCGGCCTCTTTGATATTCACTTCGCATCGCTCGCGGGACAAATTGGAAATCGGTGGTAATTGTTTGGAATCGCCGACCACCAGTCCTTTTTTGGCAAACGAAAGAACCGGAAACATATATTGCGGCAACACCTGGCTTGCCTCATCAATTATCAAAAGATCAGCAAACCCATAAAAATAATTGTACTTCTCATTGAAATATACCGGTGCCATATACATGGTCGATACAAAACACGGAGTCAACATCGCCACTTCCCGGTAAAAATCTTTTCGATCACTAAATTTTCCTTGCTTTTGTATGATTCTTTCTTTTGCCCGTTCAATCCATCTTGCTTCCCAATAATGAGTGGAAAGATGAAAGGCCAGCACCCTGTGCATTTTATCAAACGCTTCCTGTGCACGAAACAGATCCATGGGAATCTCTTCTTTATATTTTTTATATTTCTCTTGCAAATGAGTTAATTCATTTTGTGCTTGCTCATTTCTCTGTTTTAATTCTTCTGCTTTGGCCTTTTTGGCTGTCAGTTGACAGATCTTTTGATTACATTCTTTTTCCAATTCTTCCAAATAAGTTTCAATGGTTGTATCTTCATAGGAAGGAATGGAAGCACTGCTTAGAACTCTGTCCACAAACCGTTGATTGGCATAAACAAACCATTTTTCGAAGAATTTGTTTACCACCGGTAGCCGCAACAAAAATTTTTCCAATGGCTTTCGAATGCCTTTGTGTTTATCCCATGCATACATTTTCGCTTCAATGGCCTGTTTTTCTTTTTCCAAATCATTCAGCTGATTGCTCCAATGGGATAAAACCTGGTCCAAACTTTCAGCCTTGTATTCTTTCAGTAACTCGTGGATTTGCTTTGCCGTCAAATAATCCTCTGTCAAAACCCCCATCACTTCGTTTATTTCACCGACTGCTGTTTGCAACCTTGCATGCAACAGTTGTCTCGCTGATTTAATATCAGGAATGCTGAATCCGAAGTATCTGGAGGTTGCATTCAAAAAAGCTTTTTCGTATCTTTTTATATCTTGTTCGTCCAGCTCCTCGAAGTGGATCCAGTTTGTTTTCAGACTTTCTTTGTCATAAAAAATTAACTGGTAATCTTGGTGGTCCCCCTGTTTGGACGGAGCGATGCAATATGTCCCCAAACTTTTTACATCGGGAATCCATCGTTTTGCCAATAGTTCAATGTTATGAAAATGGTCTCCACTTGGAAATTGGTCTCTCTTCAGCTCAATGTTCTCGTCAAATGTTTTTAAAATGTTGGTGATGGCAAGATTTGTGCCGCCCGAAGCCAACAGAACCGGAGGAACATCACTTTGATCCAATGCGGAACAAACCCACATCGAAGCAAACACACTTTGCAACAGGGTCGTTTTCCCTGTTCCCGGCGGCCCCTCAATGGATAATAACTCTCCATCCTGCAACGCCAAAAAGTGATGAAGTGCCTTGCGTTGGGATTCAGTGAGCGGATCTTTGTTTTTGATCTGCCCTAAATGTTTTAAAGCCATGGTTTCATGATTTGACAATGTTCCTTGTTGCAATTCTTCTTTGGGGAGAAACAATTTAGAAACGAGCGGACTTTTTTTACAAAGCTCCGTGTATTTCTTTTTGCTGTACTTATTGACAATATGATTTTCATAAAAATTTTTCACATGACGGTCCGTGGCCGATCCCAAACATTCATTTGCATCAAATATAATGACTTCTTTCAGTTCCTGATAAGTCCCTAAAGTAATGAGCGAAATCACATTATCCAACACACGACGGGAAAAATCCTCGCATATTTCCAACGTCCGCTTCCAGCTTGGATTTGTCGGGAAAGGATGGTCTTTCCAATACCTTTCCACTCGTTCCAGAGAAGAAAATGTTAAATCCCCTTTGGAAGGACGTAAATATTTTCTCGGGATAAAAGGTTGACGTGTGGCCACCAATTCACCTGTTGATGTCACTTTGGCCGGTATCACCAACCAAACGGAATAGACATATGTCGACTCCCCGTTCTCTTGGTATTCTTTTTTCCGGTATAACTTCGGGCATATAAACAATTCACTGTTTTCATCAGTGCAATGCTTAGCCAATTGCGTAAAATCTGAAATTTTACCCGAATAATATTCCTCTCTGCTAATGCTGTGCAAGGGATTGATATTTCTTTCATTGATGTCCATATACCGGTTTTCTTCCAGATTGAGATTCCAATATTTTAAAAGCTCTTTATGAATAATAAAGGACACCTTCTTTCCCACTGTTATTTCATCGTCAACAATCATTTACATTATATCATTATCAATAAATTTATTTCATCATCTGTTTTCGAAACAGGAAGCAGCGGGAGAAATTCTCACGATTTCATCAAACGGATTCATATTTTATCGCTGGAATTTAAAAATCAAAAAACCCCTGCATTCCGCAGAGGTTTTGATTTGGTGCTGGAGACAGGATTCGAACCTGCGACCCCTTCATTACGAGTGAAGTGCTCTGCCAGCTGAGCTACTCCAGCATGGTATTTCATTTTTGGTGGAGGCGAGCGGAGTCGAACCGCTGTCCGAAGACATCGCCACGCCAGCTTCTCCGAGCGCAGTCACTGTATTGAAGCTTCGCCTTCCATACTGCCCAGTGACAGGCGTTATGAAAGACTAGCCACTCAAGTTTCGCTTTCCGACCAGTGGCCGATCGGTCAGCTAGCCTGCTTGGTTATGAGACCCGGCAACTCCACACAGGCAATGGAGAGGCGGATCCTGGCTGGTTTAATTAAGCAGCCAGAGCGTAGTTTTCTTGTTTGCCAGTTACATTTGGCATTTGCGTTTTTAACGAGTTCGCAACCCCTCGGCTCGCTACTGACGCTCGATCTGTCCCCGTCGAATCCCAAGAACGCCCCCGAGATTCTGAGGAAATATCGAGCAATCTTTTCGCTACAGTTCAAGATTATAACACCATATAGAAAATCATGCAAGCATTTTTAACGATAATTTTGTTCTTTGAGTTTGCGTTCGATCATGCGCTCTGCATCCCGTTTGGCGGCGGTTGCCCGTTTATCGTACAGCTTTTTCCCGCGAGCGAGTCCCAACTGCAATTTGGCGAAACCGTTTCGCAGATGAATGTCAAGCGGAACCAACGTTAGCCCCTTCGTCTTGATCAAGCCGTGCAATTTGTCAATCTCTTTTTTGTGCATCAGTAATTTCCGGGTCCGGGTGGGATCCACATTAAACCGGTTTCCCTGCTCAAACGGGCTGATGTGCATGCCAATCACAAAGGCTTCGCCGTTTTCTATCCGTGCATAGGCATCCCGCAAATTGACACTGCCTTTGCGGACCGACTTGATTTCTGTTCCGGTGAGAACGATGCCAGCTTCATATTGTTCTTTGATTTCATAATCATGAAATGCTTTTTTGTTTTTGGCAATCACCTTGACGCCTTTGTTTTTCATCGTTTTCACCTCGCCCCGGTTCTCCGTAGAAATGAATGGCAGATTTTATTCTAACAAGAAATGTTTTGTCAAGTCAATCATTATTTCCGGTCCGTTCCAAAAGCGAAGGAAAACTCCTTCGCTTTTGGGCGGAGGGCATTTTTTTATTTTTTCTTTGCTTTATTGCGGTATTTTTTCTTTTTCTTCTTCTTTTTCTTGTGCTGCTTTTGTTCTTTTGTTTTTGATTGGAAAGCTTCACGGTCCACTTCATAATACTTGCCTTTTTTTCCGCGCTTTTTCTCTTTTTCCCCGGATGCTTTTTTGGCTTTGATTTTCTTCCCTTTCTTTTTCAAGACCACGTCCTCTCCGGGGAAATGTTCCAACAGTTCAAAGTCGATTTTACGCTCGTCGATGTTGACCCCGCTCACTTTGATCCGCACTTTGTCCCCGATGCGCATGATCCGGCCGGTCCGTTCGCCGATCAGGGAATAAGAACTTTCATCATAATGGTAGTAATCATCCGTCAGGTAACTGACGTGCACCAGCCCTTCCACGGTGTTGGGCAGTTCCACAAAGATCCCGAACGAGGTCACGCTGCTGATGATTCCTTCGTACTCATCCCCGATCTTATCCATCATAAACTCGGCGATTTTCAAATCCTGGCTTTCTCTCTCCGCATCCACGGCAATGCGTTCGCGGATGGAAGATTGTTGAGCTGCATCCGGGAGGATTTCGTTTAATTCATCAATCCGCTCCACCGACAAGCTGCCCTTTGTCAACACTTCGCGGATGATCCGGTGAATAATGAGGTCCGGATACCGGCGGATCGGCGAGGTGAAATGACTGTAAAAAGGAGCCGCCAGACCAAAGTGGCCGATGCAATCTGCGGCATACTTGGCCTGCTTCATCGAGCGCAACATGACGGTGCTGATGACATGCTCTTCCCGTTTTCCCCGGATCTTCTCCAGCAAGGATTGGAGCGCGTGCGGCTTGACCTGATCCGGCCGCCCTTTGACCGAGTAGCCAAAGCTGGTGATGAATTCATAGAAAGCTTTCAGTTTCTCGGCATCCGGATTTTCGTGAATCCGGTACACGAACGGAACCTCCAAACGGTAAAAATGCTCGGCCACGGTTTCATTGGCCTTCAGCATGAATTCTTCGATCAGTTGTTCGGCGATGGTCCGGGGACGTTTGACAATGTCCACCGGCTCCCCTTTCTCATTGATGACCACTTTCGCTTCGGCAAAGTTAAAATCGATGGCTCCCCGTTGCAGACGTTTTCTGCGAAGGGTTTTCGCAAGATCGGCCATCAGGCGGAAGTCTTCCACCAAAGGCCGGTACCGCTCGATCAGTTCCGGGTCTTCATCCACGACGATTTTTTTGACATCGGTGTAAGTCATGCGCTCATTGGTACGGATCACGCTGGGGAAGATGTCATAATCGACCACATTGCCTTCCGGGTCAATCTCCATGTCACACGTCATGGTCAGGCGGTCCACTTTGGGATTCAAACTGCAGATGCCATTGGACAAACGTTTGGGAAGCATGGGAATCACCCGGTCCACCAGGTAAACACTGCATCCCCGTTCATAAGCTTCCCGGTCCAAAGCGGAACCTTCTTTGACATAGTAACTCACGTCGGCAATATGAACGCCCAGACGGACATTGCCGTTTTCCAGACGTTCCACCGAAACGGCATCATCCAAATCCTTGGCATCTTCCCCGTCAATGG
Organism: Thermoactinomyces sp. CICC 10735; assembly: GCF_016055175.1. Lineage (NCBI taxonomy): Bacteria > Bacillati > Bacillota > Bacilli > Caryophanales > Thermoactinomycetaceae > Thermoactinomyces > Thermoactinomyces sp. CICC 10735. Next base: position 225,116 of record NZ_JAECVT010000003.1, read on the forward strand.
TGACCATGGTACGTTCGCGCAAGTCGCGCCTTCCCTGGATTTCTTCTTCGCTGATTTCCCCGGGAATTTGCTCTGCTTCGGCCAGCACCTCTTCGGGGAATTTTTCCGGCAATCCGTGTTTTCGGATGATCGACAGAATGTCGACTCCCGGATCATCCTTATGCCCGAGGATCTCGATGATTTCCCCTTCCGCGCTGTGGCGCCCGGCAATCTGGTGCAGTTTGACGACCACCTTCTGCCCATCCCTGGCGTTCATCTGCAACTCGTGAGCGATAAAAATATCGGCCGGAATCCGTTTATCATCCGGAATCACAAAGCCGAAATGGGAAGACAAGCGGCGGAACGTTCCGACAATGCGGTCCCGTCCCCGTTTCAACACACGGACAATTTCCCCTTCCGGCCGCCGGTGCTCCGATTTTCTTTTATGAATGCGCACCAGCACCAAATCGCCATCCAACGCGCCGTTCATATCGTTCAGATGGACATAAATATCATCTAGATGGGCCGCATCGGGAATGACAAAGCCAAATCCTTTGGATGTTCCCTGCAAAGTGCCGCGCACCAGGTTGAACCGCTCCGGGACACCGTACCGTTTAGCCCGGGTTTGCACAATTTTTCCATCTTCTTCCATTTGCTGAAGCAGTTTGACAAACGCTTCCCTCTCTTCTTCCCCAATGCCGAAGACTTCGATCAGTTCTTCCAGCATCAGCGGCTTATAAGCTTGTTCCAACATAAAACGCCGAATCTCTTGTTCTGTGATCATACCTCATCTGCTGTGGGGAGATTCCCCGCGACAGATGCTTCACCTCACTTCTTATCGTTCATGGATGTTAAAGACACGTGCTTGATAAAGTGATCCACTTCATGAAATAATTTTTTTCTCTCTTTGTCCAACGTAATGATATGGGAAGATTTTTCATACCAAGACAGATGTTTGTGCCTGGATGAAATGGTCTCATAAATATATTTGGCACTTCGGGACCGGATGGTTTCATCTTGCCGCGATTGAATAATCAGTGCCGGAACTTCCACTTTGGGCAAATTTCGTTTTAACCGGCGAAGCAATTTCATCAGTTCCCCGACACTTTTGACGGGAGTCCGGTCAAACGGGACAAGATAGGCATCCACTTCCGGATCGGGGTGATTTCCTTTGGGTTTAAACCGGTAAAAACGATAGGCAAACCCGGCCAAAAATGCCCGCCGGTCCCGGACCCACACTGGAGCGCACATGGGAATGACCCCATCCATCGGCTTTTCGGCGGCAAGAAGCAGTGACAGGACGCCACCCATCGATAAACCGGCCACAAACAAGTGATCCAAGTCGGCTTTCGAGCGGATTTCATCATAAGCATCCAACGCGCTTTGCCACCAGTCCCGCCACCCGGTTTGCTCCAAATCTTCGGGTGTTTTGCCATGTCCGGCCAACAGAGGCGCATAAACGGTGTAACCTTTCTCCTTGAAAAAGTCCCCCATGGGCCGCATTTCAGACGGCGTCCCGGTAAAGCCATGTATCAATAGGATGCCCGTTTTTCCCCCGGAATAAAAAAAAGGTTCAGGTGAACGTTGTACCACTTTCATGATTGTGCATCCCCTTGGTTCGGATTTTATTTTTTAATATTCTAACCATAGCACACCCGATGAAAAAATGGAAAGAAATCCGACCGGAACTTCCCAAACAAAAAATCCATCCGAAGATGGACTTACCAAAGGATTATGGGGTATGTTCCGTCACATAATACAGATGAACTGTCGAAGTTTGCCCTTCCATGGGGACATTCAAAACAAACGTGATTTCATGGCCATCGTTGAGCAAATAGGTGACATAATAATCTCCCTCCGCTTCCACAAACCGATCCGCTTCCCCCAATGTGTCAAGCAATTCTTCCAATGTGATCTTTTGCAGGGCGGGATCAAAATCTTCCACCCATGTGACGGGGTTTCCCTTTTGATCGGGATCATAAATAAAGCGGATGTTCCGGTTCCAATAGTTGGCCGCCACACCGGAGTCGTCATCCGGCTCGCCCCACCACTTCTTCACCTCATCCAGCAAACTGCCCACCTGAAAAGGGCCGCTGTTTAAGGTTTTCTTTTCTTGCGCCAGCCACATGATATGTTCCAGGTACGCCCCTGCGTCATTATTCGCGGAAGCCGCCGCAGATGACAAGGGAAGCGCAAAAACGGCAAGAAGCCCCGCTATCAATGCAAAAGACAAAAGACGAAAGCTTCTTTTCACGGGAATCCTCTCCTTTCCGGCAGCGAATGGCCCCCTTCTGATCCCATTATACGAAGAAAAACCGGAATATCATATAGAAAATTCATATAAATGCTTCATTTTTCAACCCTTGTAAAAACAACAAAAAAACCACGACGTACAAACGTCGTGGTTTTTTTGCCTGGCAACGACCTACTCTCCCAGGGGTCATCCCCAAGTACCATCGGCGCTGGAGGGCTTAACTTCCGTGTTCGGGATGGGAACGGGTGGATCCCCTCCGCTATGGTCACCAGACATTTATTATAATAGCATGTCCTTATCCTCTTGGCAAGTCTTTTTTTAAAAAAATAAAATAGAATTCCTTAAAGATATCTCTTAAGGAATTCCAGCTTTAGATTACTTCAAAAAGAAAGCAACAACCAAAGCAACAATAATAAACAAGGCTCCCAACACCACGGTTAACCGGTGCAACAGCGCATCCAAACCGCGTGCTTTTGCTTTTCCCATCAGGTGTTCAGCTCCACCTGCAATCGCACCGGACAACCCTGCACTTTTTCCAGGTTGCAGCAGGACAACGACAATCAACCCGATGCAAATGATTGCAAGGACCCATTTTGAAACAAGCGCCACGTTCACAACCTCCTTGCCGTCTCTCTAGATGACTTTATCATATTCGAATCGGCATTTCAATAATCCGGCGTCAACAGACAAAAGACCGTCGGACATTCAAACAAAAAAGGGCACAGGGAATTTTCCCCGTGCCCTTTATGAGATGTCGGTCATTCTTTTTCGATGGAGCGCAGGTTGTAAAATGCGGAACGCTTCGGATATTGAGCGATATGGCCCAATTGATCTTCAATGCGGATCAATTGATTGTATTTGGCCACACGATCCGTGCGGGAAGGAGCCCCGGTTTTGATTTGACCGGCGCCGGTTGCCACGGCGATGTCCGCAATGGTGGTGTCTTCAGTCTCCCCGGAGCGGTGGGAAATCACTGCGGTATATCCGGCACGTTTTGCCATTTCAATCGCATCAAAGGTTTCGGTGAGTGTGCCGATTTGGTTGACTTTGATCAGAATGGAGTTACCAACACCTTTTTCAATTCCGTCTTTGAGGCGGGTGGTGTTGGTGACAAACAAGTCGTCCCCGACAAGTTGCACTTTGTCACCCAAACGCTCGGTCATTTTTTTCCATCCATCCCAATCGTCTTCTGCCAAGCCATCCTCAATGGAGATGATCGGGTATTTTGAAATCAATTCTTCATAGAAATCGATCATTTCCTCGGAAGTGCGGCTGATGTTTTCCCCGGCAAAGTGATATTTGCCGTCACGATAGATTTCGCTGGAAGCCACATCGAGCGCCAGCATGATTTCTTCTCCCGGTTTGTATCCGGCACGTTCAATGGCGGTCACGATCGTGGACAAAGCTTCTTCGTTGGAACTCAAGTTCGGGGCGAATCCGCCTTCGTCGCCCACGCCGGTCGCATAGCCTTTTTCTTTCAATACTTTTTTCAGGTTATGGAAGATTTCGGCGCCGATCCGGACCGCTTCATGCATGCTTTCCGCACCGACGGGCATAATCATGAATTCTTGAATATCCACATTGTTATCGGCATGAGCGCCGCCGTTTAAAATATTCATCATCGGAACCGGCAGCACTTTTGCGTTAAATCCGCCCAAGTAAGTATATAACGGAACCCCCAAAGCCTCTGCGGCAGCGCGCGCAACTGCCATGGATACTCCCAAAATGGCATTGGCACCCAGGTTTCCTTTGTTTTCGGTGCCATCCATTTCGATCAGGGCACGGTCAATCGCCACTTGGTCCAGTGCATCCATTCCCGTGAGTTGGGGGGCAATCACGTCATTTACGTTTTGAACCGCTTTGAGCACACCTTTGCCCAAGAAACGCTCTTCATCCCCGTCACGCAATTCAACGGCTTCATAAGCACCGGTCGATGCACCGGACGGTACGATGGCGCGTCCCGTTGCACCGGATTCCAATACGACTTCCACTTCCACCGTCGGATTCCCGCGGGAGTCCAAAACCTCGCGGCCATAAACTTCAATGATGGTTGTCATTTGCTTGATCCCTCACTTTTATTTGGATTTGATCATCGATTTTCCTGTCATTTCTTCAGGTTGTTCAATGTTCAACAGATGGAGCAAGGTGGGAGATACATCCGCCAAAATCCCTTTTTCCCGCAAGGTCACTCCTTTTTTCGTCACGATAAAAGGAACCGGGAAGGTGGTATGGGCAGTGTGCGGACTTCCGTCTTCATTCACCACCATGTCTGCGTTTCCGTGATCGGCGATGATCACGGCCACTCCGCCTTTTTCAATTGTCAGGTCGACCACTTTCCCCAGGCATTCGTCAACGGCTTCCACCGCCCGGATCGTCGGTTCCAGTTTTCCGGAGTGGCCCACCATGTCCGGATTGGCGAAGTTCAAGATAATCACATCATGTTTTTCCGCCTCGATTTCCCGGCAAAGCGCATCGGCCACTTCATAGGCACTCATCTCGGGCTTGAGGTCGTAAGTCGCCACTTTCGGCGAATTGATCAAAATCCGTTCTTCACCCGGAAACTTCTCTTCCCGCCCGCCGCTGAAGAAAAAGGTGACATGCGGGTATTTTTCAGTTTCTGCAATCCGCAATTGTTTCAGTTGATGCCGGCTGACCACTTCCCCAAGCGTTTGGGCGAGATCAGTCGGTTTAAAGGCCACTTCGCCGTTTACCGCATCACTGTAATGTGTCAGGCAGACATAAGCCAGGTCTTGCGGATGCTCCGAACCGCGGTCAAACCCGTCAAAGTCCGGATCGGTAAAGGCGAGGGAAAGTTGAATCGCCCGGTCCGGACGGAAATTGTAAAAAATAACTGCATCATGATCGCGGATTTGGCTGACCGGTTCTCCGTTTTTATCCACGATGACCGTCGGGACCACAAATTCGTCATAGACAGACTCTTGGTAGGAGGCTTGTACCGCTTCCACCGGGTCGCCGTACCGGGGACCTTCTCCATAAACCATGGCACGATAGGATTTTTCCACCCGATCCCACCGTTTGTCACGGTCCATTGCATAATAACGTCCTTGAACCGTGGCAATCTTGCCGACACCGGCTTCATCCATTTTTTCCTGTAACTGCCGGATGTATTGGACGGCACTGTCCGGCGCCACGTCGCGCCCGTCCAAAAACGCATGCACATAAACTTCTTCCACTTTTTCTTTGGCAGCCAAATCCAAAAGCGCAAACAAATGGTTGATGTGGCTGTGCACCCCGCCGTCGGAAAGCAGTCCGAACAAATGGAGGCGGCTTTGGTTCTTTTTCACGTGTTCAATCGCTTGAAGGAACGCTTCGTTTTCAAAGAAGCTGCTGTCTTCAATTGCCTTGGTCACCCGGGTCAGATCCTGATACACAATCCGTCCGGCACCGATATTCAAATGCCCCACTTCGGAGTTTCCCATTTGTCCGTCAGGAAGACCGACGGCTTCCCCGCTTGCCTCGAGCGTTGCATGCGGATATTCGTTCCAATAGCGGTCAAAATTCGGTTTGTTGGCTTGCTTGACGGCATTTCCTTCCCGTGCCTCCCGAAGGGCAAAGCCATCCAAAATACACAACAACACTGGTTTGGGTCGGTTCATTGTTTCTCACCTTCACTTGCCTGACTTACCAACGAAGCAAACGAATCCGGCTTCAAGCTGGCTCCGCCCACCAACGCTCCGTCAATGTTTTTCTGCTTCATGAAGGAAGCCACGTTTTCCGGTTTCACACTGCCGCCGTATTGAATCCGCACCGCTTCGGCCACAGATGCATCATACAAGTCGGAAATGGTGCTCCGGATGAAAGAGCAAACTTCCTCCGCATCTTCAGCCGTGGAAGCTTTTCCGGTGCCGATGGCCCAAACCGGCTCATAGGCAATGATCGTTTTTTTCATTTCTTCGGCAGAAAGCCCTTCACAAGCAGATTTCACTTGTGCGGCAACGACTTCCATGGTTTTGCCGCTTTCTCTTTCTTCCAACACTTCCCCGACGCATACGATCGGGATCAAGCCGTGGGCGTGAGCCGCTTTGGTTTTCTTATTCACGTCTTCATCCGTTTCATTGTAATAAGCGCGCCGCTCCGAGTGCCCCAAAATCACGTACTGCACGCCTGCAGCTTTTAACATCGGCAAACTCACTTCACCGGTATATGCGCCTTGTTCTTCATAATGGGCGTTTTGCGCACCGATTCCGATCCCGCTGTTTTTGGTCTCTTCCACCAATGCAGGCAATGCCAGGAATGGTGCGCACAAAACCGTCTCCACATCTTGAGGGAGCTCAGTCTCCTTCAGCTCTTTGACAAAAAGCAATGCTTCGTCAATGGTTTTGTGCATTTTCCAGTTTCCTGCAATCACTGGCTTCCGCATCGAAGCAACCTCCTGTTATTGATCTTGTAGCACCGCCACTCCCGGTAATTCTTTTCCTTCCAAAAACTCCAAGGATGCGCCACCGCCGGTGGAAATATGATCAACCCGATCGGCCAATCCGGATTTTTTGATGGCTGCTGCCGAATCCCCGCCACCGATAATGGTCATGGCTTCGCTGTCAGCGACGGCTTCAGCCACGGCATTGGTTCCTTTGGCAAATTGATCAAATTCAAAAACACCCATGGGACCATTCCAGATCACCAGCTTGGACTCTTTCACAATCGCCTTGTACCGTTCTCTTGTTTTGGGGCCGATATCGACCGCTTCCATGTCTTCGGGAATCTGATCAATATCCACTGTTTTCACCGTGGAAGGATTGGGGCCGAATTCATCGACAACCACCACATCCACCGGCAGTTCAAACCGGACACCTTTTTCTTCCGCTTTTTGCATGAATGATTTGGCCAATTCCACTTTATCCGGATCGAACAACGATTTTCCGATTTCATATCCTTTGGCATGGACAAATGTATAAGCCAATCCTCCGCCGATGATCAAATGGTCCACTTTATCCAGCAAATTTTCAATGACGCCGATCTTGTCTTTCACTTTGGCTCCACCGATAATCGCCGTGAACGGACGTTTCGGATTGTTGAGCGCACTGCTTAACGTTTCAATTTCTTTTTGCAACAAAAGCCCGGCAACGGCCGGCAGATATTCAGCCACTCCGGCTGTGGACGCATGGGCGCGGTGAGCGGCGCCGAAGGCATCATTGACATATAAATCAGCGAGACGGGAGAAGGCTTTGGAAAGCTCCGGGTCATTTTTTTCTTCACCGGGATGGAAACGGACGTTTTCCAAAAGCAACACTTCTCCGTTCTTTAACGTTGACACTTTTTCTTCCACTTCCGGACCTGCCACTTCATCAACTTTGATCACCGGTTGCTTTAAGTATTCCGAAAGCCTTTCGGCCACCGGATTCAAACGCAACTCCTCCACCACTTTCCCTTTCGGCCGTCCCAGATGGCTGGCGAGCACGACTTTGGCGCCTTGTTCCACCAAATGGCGGATGGTGGGAAGGGCCGCACGGATCCGGGTGTCATCAGTAATTTTCCCGTTTTGCAACGGAACGTTGAAATCCACGCGGCAAAACACGCGGATTCCGCGTACATCCACATCTTTGACTGATTTCTTGTTCAAGGGGACTCCCTCCTTAATGCATGAGAAAGAGGAGAATGGTTCTCCTCTTTTCAGGTTCAATTCCGAAATCAGTATAGCATATTTTCAATTAGTATAACTTATTGATCTTTCAACTTTACAGACCTTTGCTGGCAATGTAGCTGGCCAGATCCACTACGCGGTTGGAGTAACCCCATTCATTGTCATACCAGGAAACGACTTTCACCATGTTTCCTTCCAATACCATCGTGGACAGTGCATCAATGGTGGAAGAATGAGGATCACCGTTGTAGTCGACAGACACCAGCGGTTCTTCGGAATAGTTGAGGATGCCTTTCAACTCTCCTTCTGCCGCTTTGCGCAACGCTTCATTCACTTGTTCAGCGGTGACTTCCTGATCCAATTCGGCAACCAAGTCCACAACAGATACGTTTTTGGTCGGAACCCGCATGGCAAAACCGTTCAATTTCCCTTTCAATTCAGGCAGTACCAAGGAAACGGCTTTGGCAGCCCCCGTGGTGGTCGGAATGATTGATTGACCCGCTGCACGTGCACGGCGCAAGTCTTTGTGAGGCAGGTCCAAAATTTGTTGGTCGTTGGTGTAAGCATGGACGGTGGTCATCAAACCGCGGCGGATGCCGAAGTTCTCATGCAAGACTTTGGCAAAAGGTGCAAGACAGTTGGTGGTGCAGGATGCATTGGAAATCACGTGATGGGAAGCAGGGTCGTATTTTTCATGGTTAACCCCCATCACAATCGTGATGTCTTCCCCTTTGGCCGGAGCGGAAATAATCACTTTTTTGGCTCCGCCGATCAGGTGTTTGGCGGCGTCATCCCGGTTGGTGAAGCGCCCGGTGGATTCAACAACAATTTCCACACCATAGTCTGCCCATTTGATTTGGGCCGGATCGCGTTCAGCCAACACTTTGATTTCCCGGCCGTTGACGCTGAAGCCGTTTTCGGTGGCTTCCACTTCGCCGTCGAATTTTCCATGAACCGAATCATATTTCAGAAGATGGGCCAGTGTTTTGGAGTCTGTCAAATCATTGACAGCCACCACTTCCAATTCCGGATGGTTCATCATTGCCCGGAAAACGTTGCGTCCGATACGGCCAAATCCGTTAATTCCCACTTTGATCATGGTAAAATTCCTCCTTGTTATCTATGCAAAGTATCACTGAGGACGGAACCGTCCAAGCGGTCTCATTCCAGCGACAAAATCGCTTTGGCGGCTCCCTCGTCAGTAATCAAAATATCTCTGGAAACCTTGGTGCTGATGGCCCGGATGGCTTCCGCCTTACTCGAGCCGCCCGCCACCGCAATGATATTTTTGGCATTGGCCAAATCATCCAACTTCAAACCCAAGGATTGCACACGGTAAACAATCTCCCCGTTGCGGTTGAAGTAATATCCGAAAGATTCCCCAACCGCCTGTTCACGCTGCAACTTGTCCAAGACGGCTTGGCTTGATTTTCTCCGCACTGCCATAGTCATAGCATTGCCAATCCCGTGAATGACAATGTGCGCTCTTTTAAGGGATTCCAGCACTTCCTGAATATGCGGTTCGCGAAGCAACGTTTGGTAAGCCTGGTCGCTGACTTGGTCCGGCACATGCATCATGCGGTAATGGCCTTTGGTTTTTTTGGCCATGAGCGAAGCAATGTAGTTTGCTTCCAATTCCACCGCTTCCCCGACCCCTCCCCGGGCCGGAACAAACATGGTGGATTTGAAAGCGGAAGACGGCATCATCATTTCCGCGACAGCCAACATGGTGCTCCCTCCGGAGACGGCAATCACCTGATCCGGTTCTGCAATTTTCCGGAGGAATCGCGCACAAGCCCTTCCCATTTCTTTTTTCACCCAATCCGATTGATCCGAGTCGCCGGGAACAATGATGACTTTTTTCAAGTTGAGGCAGGACTCCAAATCACGCTCCAATTGATTGAGTCCAAACAGCTCTTTCATCATCGGTTCCATCTCGGACAACAAATCGGCTCCGCTTTGGGTCAGCCTCATGCCGCTGGAGTCAACAGCCACCAAATCCTGTGTCCTTAAAAAATCGACTTCGGCACGAAGCACGCGTTCGGTGAAATCCAACACGCCGGAAAGGCTCCGCCGTCCCACGGGTTGCATCAATTGAATATGCCGCAGTATCTCATACCGCTTATGCATAACCCTCAGCAAGTCAGGCAATAATTGTTTCTGCAAATTGAGTAGATTTTTCATCAAACCCCCACCATTGGGACGCAATATGTCCCGTGTAGAAAAAATCGTCCCAATCACTCCAAAAAAAATCCCCGATGCTGGGATCAGTTTTATTTTATCCTAAGAGGGCAGTCTTTGACAAGTTTCCTCCGGCCTGATTTTATTGAACATTCACAGAAAACGCTTTCGTTTTGCAGATGATGCGATTCCCATTTCATCCCGGTATTTGGCCACGGTGCGCCGGGAGATCGAAACCCCCTCTGCCTTCAACAGATCCGCAATCTTCTGATCGGATAACGGCTTGGCTTTATCCTCGTTTTCAATCATTTGCCGGATTTTTTTCTGCACCGCACTTTGCGCCATGTCCACTCCGGTATCGGTCTGTAAGCCGGAAGGAAAGAAAAAACGGAACGGAAACAAACCGTTTGGCGTCTGCATGTATTTATGCTGGGTCGCCCGGCTGACCGTCGATTCATGGAGATCGACTTCTTCGGCAATTTGCTTCAATGTAAGCGGCTTCAAATGATCAACCCCGAGCTCAAAAAAGTCACGCTGCCGCTTCACAATGGCTTGGGCAACACGGTAGATGGTGTCTCTGCGCTGCTCAATCCCCTTCATCAGCCACAAAGCGGACTGCACCCAGTTTTTCAGATACCGGCTAACCTCTTCGCCCAATTCATCTTTTTGCCGCAACAATTGCTGATAATACCGGTTCACGGTCAGATTCGGCATATCCCCTTCATTCAGGAGAATCACGTATTCATCCTCCATTTTCTCGACATACACATCCGGTGACACATAACGGGGAGGAGATGAATGAAATTGAAGACCGGGTTTGGGATTGCACGATTTAATCTCTTCCACCGCACGATACACTTCACTCAGATCCACTTGCAAGGCATCGGCGATCTTGCGCCATTTGGCATCCGCCACATCCCGCAAATGCTCCCGGGCAATGCGGATGGCTGTTTCATTGACACTCTCCCGCCGGCACAACTGCAGCTCCACACATTCTCCCAGCGAGCGGGCACCCACACCAGCCGGCTCCATCGATTGAATCACCTTCAAACACTTTGCAAACATCCCGCCATCGATATGCAAGCGCTTACATGCTTCACCGGAACCCAAATCCAAATATCCCTTTTCATCCAGATTGTGAATCAAATACAAACAAACCTTCCGTTCTTTTAAAGTCAGGGAATACTCGCAAAGTTGCGCTTCCAATTCATCGGCCAGCGTTTGATGTCCCGTGACAAAAGACTCAAACGACGGTTCGTCCGGTTCTTTCCGGTAGCCGATCCTGCTTTGCCGGGGCAAGTCACGCATATACTCCATCCACCGGTCCAAATCCGGCTCTTTTTTCTCTGCTTCGGAAACATTCAAAACCGGGTTTTCCATCATTTGGTCTTCTATATATTTTCGCAAATCGGTTGCGGAGAATTGCAAAATCTGAATCGCTTGGCGCAGTTCCGGGGTCATCACCATCTTCATCCGCTGTTCCTGAATCAAGCCAAAACCCACTTGCAGAGCCATTCTCTCATCCACCTCCGCCTACATCATATATGCAGCTCAATAATTTCTTCAATAAACAATTTCAATTATATTTTATCATAATATACCATTCATCATTTTACGCTTTTTTTACCACTCTCTTCCTTGAAAAAAGGGCAAAAAACAAAAAAGGTGCTTTTTGCATAAAAAGCACCTTTTTCTTCTGATGGTGCGCCTACCAGGATTCGAACCTGGGCACCTGGTTCCGGAGACCAGTGCTCTATCCCCTGAGCTATAGGCGCACGTTTTTCGAGTTGACGAAAGAAATTATATCACGGAAAAAATAATCATGCAAGATGTTTTTGGGAAAATTATTTCCAATTTCCGCAGGATGCTCTACACTAAACCCAGAATACATTTCAAAAAAGAAAAGGGGAGCCGAAACATGAACCATTTTCCAACATGGCCAGATTTCAAAGACATGGAGCTGGCATTTTTTCCGATCGGATCCACCGAGCAGCACGGATACCATTTGCCCACCAATACGGACAGCCTCATTGCGACCGCCATCGCCCAAAAGCTGGCAATGAAACATCAGGCATTTGTCGTTCCCACTCTGCCTTACTCTTGCTCCTTTGAGCATGCGGGCTTTCCCGGCAGCATCTCCCTCCGCATCGAGACGCTGTTCTCCATTGTCAAAGATGTGCTTTCTTCTCTGGAACAATCCGGGGTCAAGCGTTGCGTCATCATCAACGGCCACGGAGGAAACAAACTGCTTTCCAACTTCGCCCAGGAGCTCAATCAAAGCAAAAGCAGACTTTTGATCGCCCCGAGCCGGAAACACTGGGAACAAGCTTACCAAAAAGCGGGATTGTCATCCACCCCCTCTCAGGATATGCATGCCGGAGAAGGGGAAACTTCCATCTTGCTCCATTTGTTGCAGGAACAAGCGGTGCAATTGGAAAAAGCGGAAGATGTGGAAGTTTCCGACCGTCCCTTGTTGGAAGTTTTGGGAATGCAGGCATATACCAAAACGGGAACCATCGGTTATCCCACCCGTGCTTCCAAAGAAAAAGGGGAAAAGTTATTCAATGAATTGGTCCGGCAGATTGACCAAACCGTGACGGAATTTCTGCAAATATGAAAGCGATAAAAAACTTTTGAAAAAAAATTTTTTCTCTGCAACTCTTTTTCTGTTCCTTGCGTCTGTTAAGTAAATGGTCCTCCTAACCAGACTATTTTGTTCCCAAAGCTTTTTCGTCACGTTAGAAAAGGCCTTCTCTGTTTCTAAATTCTGTTTATGGATGAAGTCCCAGCTTCGTCCTCCCCCTTCTTTTTCTTATGGGATTCCCCTTATGACATAAATCCCTTTTATTTCAGGGCCCTTGAAGGCCCTGTTTTTTTATTCGTCAAAATTGATTTGACCTTTTTTGACCTTTGGGGTATCATAAAAGTAAAGCAACATCCATGTGGACAGATGAACCTTACCGAATGAAAACCATCCTTGATCCTTGAAAGGAGGGAAGGGTGCCGGACGATCCGTGCATCCCTGATAGATGAATCTAATCCCAATGGTTGTGGAACAAACCAATCGCGGTGAACGTTCCTATGATATTTATTCCCGCCTTTTGAAAGACCGGATTATTTTGCTGGGAAGCCCGGTGACCGACGAAGTCGCCAACTTAATCGTGGCCCAGCTTCTCTTTTTGGAAGCCGAAGACCCGGAAAAGGACATCCATCTGTACATCAACTCGCCAGGCGGCTCCATCACCGCGGGAATGGCCATTTATGATGCCATGCAATACGTCAAACCGGATGTCTCCACCATCTGCGTGGGATTGGCCGCATCCATGGGCGCATTCCTGCTGGCCGCCGGAAAAAAAGGAAAACGGTTTGCCCTTCCCAACAGCGAGGTCATGATCCATCAGCCACTGGGCGGGGCGCAAGGCCAGGCTTCCGACATAGAAATCCGGGCGAAACGAATTTTGCGGACCAGAGACCGCTTGAACAAGCTGCTCTCCGAATTCACCGGGCAACCGTTGGAAAAAATTGAACGGGACACCGACCGCGATTACTTTATGAGTGCGGAAGAAGCACTGAAATACGGTTTGATCGACCAAGTCATGAAACACAAATAAGCTTCGATGCCAAAAGACCTTGGGTGACCTCCCAAGGTCTTTTTATGCTTTCTACGGATTAATAAGGCGTCTCCATCCACTTTTCAGGAGGGACAATTTTCACATGAAACGGATTTGACGGGGTGGCCTCGTTCACTTTTTCATAAACCCGGTTGGCCAAATCCCGGTACTTTGAAGATGGAATGTGTTTTTCCGGCAAAATGTACATGATGATCTTTTGTTGTTTATACTCCACGCGGACATCTTCCACGCCTTCCACATCTCTGGCCACCTGCTTCATCTTGCTTTCCGGAAAACCCATATTGGTGAAAGAGTGGCTGTCTTTGTCCAGCCCTTCCCGTTCTGCGGGCTTTTCAAACCTTTGGCAGGCAAACAACATGACGGATAAAAGACAAAGAAAAAGGCAAAAAAACCGCTTCACAAAGAACACCTCCCTTTCTAGTTTGATGAAGGAAAGCGTTCTTTATGCGCAAAAAAGCCGAAGCAACGGCTTCGACCTGTTATTCATAATCCTCTGCTTTCAATCTTTGTTCCGTCAATACCAGGCTTCCCATCAGGATAAAATGGAACAGCGCGGCCATGCCCGGAAGTTTCAGTGCATAGGCCAATCCGCCTCCGATCACGGTCAATGCGATCCCTGATATCAAAACGGGCCAGCGCAACTTTTTCCACACCAAATAGCCGGAAATAACAAGCGGGATCATCACAAGCATCAACACAACCGGAAATTGGATCTGTTGCGGCACATATTGCACCACTCCGCTCACTTTTTTCGGGACGATTTCCACCCACAAAAAATTGGTGAAGATTCCGAGCACCGTCAAGAAAAAAGTATAAAGGTGATACACCACATGGGTCACAAAGTATTCCGACCATTCAATACGGATGCGCCGCATAATATCAAGGGATACATACACCAGCGTCGGAATCAGCAAAACATGGAGCAAATAACGGACAATGCTCAGCATCTCAAATAATTCGGATTGCCCCACCCAGATCCCGAGCGACAAAACCAAATTGTCATAAACGAATGCCAAAATGATGAATAAAATCCATGAAGTCCCCCAAAAAAAAGATTCCCGAAAGGAACGGAAACTCCAGATAAACAAAGCCAGATATCCAATTGTCAAAACCGGATAAAGGAAAGCATCCATAATTTCCTCCAATCATATGTATCCATCCAAGGGTTTCTTTGTCGGTTATCCAAACGTTCCCCCCAGATTTAATTCCATCATAGTCAAAATTTAACAATTCATACCCGGGAAATGTGACATGCTTTCAACGATTCCGTGTCGTTTTTGACATTCTTTTCCACTTCATGAAAGCGGGCTTGTTCTCTTCCGAAAACGCCCGCTTCCTTTTTTACTCCGGTCTGCTGACCAATTCCACCAGTTTTTCCACCGCTTCTTCCTCATCGGAACCTTCCGCGGTGATGGTGATTTCCGTACCGCGGGAGACCGCCAGGCTCATAATTCCCATGATGCTTTTGGCATTCACTTTTTTATTCCCTTTGACCACAAAAATATCCGAAGCAAACTTGTTCGCTTCTTGCACAAACAAAGCCGCCGGTCGGGCATGAAGTCCGGTTTCCAACTGAACGGTTACTTTTTTTTCTACCATCACAATCCTCCTTACTTCACAATTTCTTCGCAATTTCCTCCAATTTGCGGAGACGGTGGTTAATAGCCGACTTGCTGATCTTTCCTTCCGGCAACAACTGGCCCAATTCCGCCAGGTTGGCTTCCGGATATTTCAAACGGGCTTCAGCGACTTCCCGCAATTTTTTCGGCAATTGTTCCAAACCGATTTCCCGGTCAATCCGTTTGATGTTTTCGATTTGGCGCATGGCAGCCTGAATCGTTTTGTTCAAATTCGCCGTTTCACAATTGACCAGCCGATTCACCGAATTTCTCATATCTTTCATGATGCGTGCGTTCTCAAATTCGAGCAAAGAAGGATGCGCGCCGATGATATTTAAAAACTCCCCGATTTTGTCCCCTTCTTTAATATAAACCACAAAGCCTTTTTTGCGCTCAATCACTTTGGCATGCAAATGAAACTGATTCATCACTTCGCAAAGTGATTGACTATGGTCTTGGTAAGTCGATACAATTTCCAAATGATAAGAAGCGCTGTCCGGGTTGTTGACCGAACCGGCGGCCAAAAACGCTCCCCTTAAATAAGCTCTTTTGCAGCAAGGACGGCCAATGAGGCCAGGGGAGATTCCTTCGACCCTTTCCCATGAATTTTTTTTCATGATGTGCAGTTCTTCCAAAATCCGGCTCGTGTCCGAAGTCAAGCGTATCAAATAAACATTGTTTTTCTTCAAGCGGACTTTTTTGCGCACCAACACCTCGGGATGAATCTGATACAAATTTTTGACCAAAGAAAAAATGTATCGCGCGGTCGACGGGTTTTCAGTCACAATATCGATCATGGGCTTCTTGTGCATAATGTGAACCGTGCCGTTCATCCGGACCAATGCCGACAGTTCAGCCGTCTTGCAACAAGTCTCCGACTGAAGCTGGGTCAATTCTTTTTTGATCATCGCAGTAAATGACATAGAACATCCCTTCTTTTAACCACTTTGCCGCTTTTTCATGCGCTCATGTATCAAGCGGAAAATGTGTCCGCTGATCCGTTCGGCGTCATGGCGCAATACAGACTGATACAACAGCAAGTTATCGGCAACGACATGGCAACCGAGACGGTGAATCTCTTTCATGTCCGGCAAAACCATCTTTTGGCCCCGTTCGGCATATTGCTGTTGGATGGCAAGCGGTGGGACCTCATTATTGATGATGGCCACATCAAACAAGCGTTCACCAACGTGATCATAAATGGCTTGAATGTGGTCACTGGCAGAAAACCCGTCGGTCTCCCCGGGTTGCGTCATGACATTGCAAACATAAATCTTGCAGGCATCGGACTTGCGAATCATCCGGCTCATGTCTTTGACCAACAGGTTGGGAAGAATGCTGGTGTACAAACTCCCCGGCCCGACCACGATGCCATCCGCCGCCTCGATGGCTTCCAACGCCTCGGGAAGGGGATGCGGATCCGGCGGGTTTAAAAAAACACGGCGAATCGGCTTTCCGGTTTGCGGAATTTGTGACTCTCCCTCGACAATGCTTCCGTCCTTCATTTCCGCCATCAACACAACATCCTGCTCGCTGGCAGGGAGAACCCGTCCGCGCACCGCAAGAACACGGCTCATTTCTTTGACCGCTTGCGTGAAATCCCCTGTGATTTCTTTCATCGCGGCGATCATTAAATTCCCCAATGTGTGCCCTGCCAAACCATCCCCGTTTTTGAACCGGTATTGCAAAACACTTTCCAAAAGAGGTTCCGTATCTGCAAGCGCAATCAAAACATTTCGGATATCGCCGGGGGGAGGCATCCGTAAATCATTGCGCAGCCGCCCCGAGCTGCCTCCGTCGTCTGCTACGGTCACAATGGCCGTGATCTCAATGGGCAACTTTTTCAAACCACGTAAAATAACGGACAATCCTGTACCGCCACCAATGCAAACCACACGCGGACGCCTAAATACATTCGAATTCAGGTTCTTCTTTGCCGACAATGCTATCCGCCTTTCTTCATGTCTCGATGTGCGATTCGACAATGCTCCTGTTTATTGAAAGTCTGATACAAATACTCTGCAATGGCCACGGAACGATGTTTTCCTCCCGTGCATCCGATTCCGATCACCAGTTGCGACTTTCCTTCCCGTGCATACCGGGGGATCAAAAACTCCAACAAAGTGGTCAACTTCTCCAAAAACTGTTTGGTTTCCGTCCATTTCATGACGTATTCGGCCACTTCGGGGTCCCGTCCGGTTTGCGGACGAAGGGAGTCAACATAATGGGGATTTGGCAAAAAGCGCACATCGAAAATAAGATCGGCATCGATGGGGATGCCATGTTTAAATCCAAAGGATACAAAGGTCACCATCATTTTGGCCGAATCTTTCTCCGAAATCATGACGGCGATTTTCTCCTTCAGATCGGAAGGCTTCAAATCGCTCGTGTCGATGAGATAGTG
This sequence comes from Thermoactinomyces sp. CICC 10735, assembly GCF_016055175.1. NCBI lineage: Bacteria > Bacillati > Bacillota > Bacilli > Caryophanales > Thermoactinomycetaceae > Thermoactinomyces > Thermoactinomyces sp. CICC 10735. Next base: position 242,787 of record NZ_JAECVT010000003.1, read on the forward strand.
TGCACGGCCTTTGATCTCTTCCAACAACCTGCGCTCTTTTAAAATGGCATCCAACGGCGTGCTGCCGGGATAAAGCGGATGGCGACGCCTCGTCTCCTTAAACCTTCGAACCAGTGTGTTGTCATCAGCATCTAAAAAGATAATCCGCGGGTGAATCCCGTGATTTTTAACCAACAGATCCAGTGAATCAAGCAAAGAAGAAAAAAACTCCCGGCCTCTTAAGTCAATCACCACGGCCACTTTATGGTATTTGCTCTTTGATTCTTTCAGAAGCTCTGCAAATTTGGGCAGCAAGATCGGGGGCAAATTGTCTATGCAAAAGTAGCCTTGATCTTCCAAGCTTTGCATCGCTACGGACTTTCCAGCTCCGGACATACCGGTGATGACAACCATATTCACTTCTTGTTTTTGTTCCACGGCCATCACCTCTGAGGCAACCATTTCCTCTTATTATACATTATTTTCCCGTCCTTGCTAAAAGACCCGCAGCCCCGATGAATCCGGCTTGGTTACCCAACCGTGCCAACTCGATCCGGACACCTTGGCCGGCATTTTGTTGCACCTGCTTCCGGTAGTGGTTTTCCAAGGGCTTCAGCAAAGCATCCCCCGCCTTGGAAACACCGCCTCCTATAATGAACAGCGAAGGATTTACCACGACCGAAAGAATGGCCATCGCCCGGGCAAGCGCATCAACGGCCCTTTCCACTGTTCTTTTGGCCAGGAAATCTCCTTTTTCCGCTTCGGCGAAAATTTCTTTGGTTGACAACGTTCCGTTTTGAACCGGAAGTACCAGCGAAGATTCTTCCCCTGCCTCCACCGCTTCACGAACCAGCCGCACCATTCCGGTCGCCGATGCGATCGTTTCCAAACATCCGGTTCGTCCACAGTTACACAACACCCCGTCCGGATCAATCGGAATATGCCCGATCTCCCCGGCAATGCCCCGGGCACCGTGTAAAAGTTTGCCGCCGGCAATAATGCCTCCGCCCACACCGGTTCCGAGTGTGATCAACACCACATTTTGCTCACCGGCACTGGCACCGGTCCATACTTCTCCAAGCGCGGCAACATTGGCATCATTATCAATCTTCACAGGTACTTCAAACGCCGACTCCAGCTGATCACGAATCGGGACATCCCGCCAACCCAGATTGGTCAAATACTTGACAACACCGCCGGGAATATCGAGAAAGCCGGGCAATCCCACACCCACTCCCCCGATTTCCTCCCACGGCACCCGGGCCTCTTTGGCCAAGTCCTGTGTATGGCGTACCATCCGGCGAATCACGCCGTCCGGACCTTCTTCTTTTAGTGTAGGTTTTTCTATGTCTTTGATCACATTTCCGTTCTGATGAACCAATCCGATTTTCATATTGGTTCCACCCAGATCGATTCCGACGAAATACTGCTTCACGTCCACACCCCTCATCGTTCCGGCTGGATTAAATCTTTTTTCAAAATGTTTTAATAGCTATATTTTGATTCATTTTATAATATCATGATTAATTTATGTCATCAATGTAGAACTAAACCGCCGGCAAACACCGGCGGTTTCGGATTCAAAGCCTTTACACCTGGCTCAGAAAGCTTTCGATTTGTTCTTTTGTCTTTGCATGGCGACTCGGCAACCGGTCGACTTCTTTTCCGTCACGATAAACGATAAAGGTCGGGATTCCTTTTACATTGTATTCATCGGCAATTTCCTTGGATTCATCCACATCCAGCTCTGCAAATTCAAACCGCCCGGAAAAGCGATCGGTGATCTCAGGCAGATCAGGCGCGATCCGTTTGCAATCAATACACCACTTTGCACTGAATTCGACCACTTTATCCCCTTCTGCAATAAAGTCGTGAAAGTTTCCTTTGTCCACTTTTTTCACAACGATCCCTCCCCTTTCCTCAGGAAAAACATTCTTTGGCGATGGTTTCCAACTGTTTGGCAAGCCGGGATACCGTTGACATGGATACTTCGTATTTTTTGGCCAGTTCTCGCTGAGTCACGGCCACCCCATGATATTTTGCCGTCAAATATTCCAGAGCCGCCGCCCATCCCTCCACTTTTCGAACCACCGAAAAGTCACGGTTTCTTGCAGCCCATTCGAACCACAGCCGTTCGATCTCCTTACAGAGGTGGGCGGTGGATGTTTCCTGAACATGCTCCAGACAGCATTCCAACACTTTTTTCCACTTATGATTCACTTCAATGACCGAAGGAAGAGGATCTTCCGGTTCCCCGCTTTCCGTGCGGCTCAATTCGCGAAGCACCATTTGCGCCAACTGTTTCAATTCCTCGTCTTCTTCCGGTTGTGACACAAACTGCTCCAACAATTGTTTCACTTCATCATCCGAAAACCAAGTCAAAAACTTGATGACTTGCCTTTTCGTTTGATGATCGCCCCGGCTCAAAGCCCAGAAAAAAGCAGAGCGCAAAAGCAGATTGCTCTGTAATTGCTTGACAATCTCCTCGTTGGGGCCGAACAGTTCCATCCGGTTTAATTGCTCTTCAAACGGAAGCTGGTAATGATAAGGGAGCTTCGGCGGTTGATCCAACTCCACCCATTGGTCCATATGTTTGTAATAGAAAGCCGCGATCGCTTCCCTGCCTTCGAGATTCATTGCCTTTTTCCAATATTGCCGGGCTCTTTCAAAGCGGCCGCAGTTCCAAGCCGCAACCGCCGTGTAATGGTAAAGCCCGGGTTCCTGAATTCCGTCGACTTTCAAAAGGCGGGAAAATAATGCGTACGCCACTTCATGTTCTCCCAAAATCCCCAGCGTGGTTGCCAATTTATAAGTATTTTCCTGATGAAACGGAACCAGTTTTTTCAACATATCAAGAATGGCCCGTTCCTTTTTTTCGTCACCGAGATTCCGGGACAAAACCGCCAGATTGCACAATGCATGCAGATTATTGGGGTCGATCTTCAGCACATGTTCGATCAATCCCGTCGCCTTTTCCAAGTCCCCCGTGTAATAATAAGCCAATGCCAGATTGTTTTTCGCCGCCAAAAACTCCGGATGCGCCTCGGAAATTTCTTCGAGCAGTTGTATGGCCTGGAGAAACTTCCCTTCTTCCAAATAACTGCGTGCTCTTTCATGATCCTCAATATAGCCGGGCTGGTTCACCGGCTTCCATTCTTTTGGGGGACGTCCGAGCTCCTGGGCAATCATGTAAAGCATTTCTTCTGCTTCTTCTGCAAAGTCTCCGTAAGGATCCCGGCTCAAATATTGCAACAAATATTCTTCGGCCCGTTCCAAATCGCCCATGTTGGCCGCGTTATTCGCCATATAAAACCAGCATTCATATAAATCAGGATCCACTTCTTCCAAAACGGACATCAGCACTTGATTGGACTCTTGAAAGCGCCCCAGTTCCGAAAGAATGCCGGCCAGGTTGCAGTGATTCACCGGATTTCCCGGTTCCTTTTCCGTCGCCAAACGAAAATATTTGACCGCTTTGTCGTAACGGTGGCGGTCAAGGTAATATAAGGCCCGTTCAAAGAAAAAGCCGGCATCCATCCGCAAACGGATGATTTTTTTATTTTTTTGGCGGTCTGCTCCGGCCTGTGATTTTCTCATGAATTTCCCCTCCACCCAGCACAATGTTTTCGCCAGGCTGGTGTGTGGTTTTTTGGTAGTATACCAAATTCGTAACATTCTCAGGGTAATTGTCAACGATTTGACATAAAATGATGCAAATACAGAAATAAATTTCAAAACCCGAACAAGAAAGCCATGAATGAAGTTGTTTCATTATTTTATTCAATTATAGCGCAAACACAAGGGGATCACCAAGAATCCTGGCAAAAAAATGGATAATATTTCTAAAAGGATCCAACAAATTTTAACAGCCATCTTTTTAACATGGATCCATTTAAATATTACAACAAAACATCAATATATGGAGAGTCTCAAACAAAATAAAAAACAAGGGAACGCATGATCCCTTGTCTGTATTTTTAAAGATTTGCTATTGATTCCGATCTTTTAATACACGGAGCACCTCATCCAGAGGCAATTTTTGTTCCCGCAGCAAAACAAACAAGTGATAAAGGAGATCCGCCGTTTCATTGCTCAGCTCTTCGGCGCTGCGGTTTTTGGCGGCAATGATCACCTCGGAAGCTTCTTCACCGACTTTTTTCAAGATCTTGTCCAATCCTTTGTCAAACAAATAAGCCGTATAAGAGCCTTCGGGCCGTTCTGCTTCTTTTTTGGCAATCACCGATTCCAACTTATTGATCATCTGAAAGCGGCCGGCGGTATCTTCCGGTTGCTCCTTAAAACAAGAGTAGGTTCCTTGGTGGCAAGCCGGCCCCTCGGGAAGCACCTTCACCAAAATCGCATCCCGGTCGCAGTCCGTCTGAACGGACACCACTTTCTGCACATTTCCGGAAGTTTCCCCTTTATGCCAAAGTTGATTGCGGGAACGGCTGTAAAACCAGGCTTCCTTTGTCTTCAGCGTCAATGCCAATGCTTCGCGGTTCATATAAGCCAAGGTCAAAACTTCTTTGCTGGCCGCATCCTGCAGTATTGCCGGCACCAGCCCTTTTTCGTCAAATTGAATATCATCCGGATGGATCAACGCACATTCACCCCGTTTTCTTTTAGAGCCTTTTTCACTTGATCGATCCCGACTTCTTGAAAATGAAAAATGGAAGCCGCCAACGCCGCATCCGCTTCGGTTTCCAGAAACACTTCCACAAAATGCTCCACCTTGCCGGCCCCGCCGGAAGCAATCACCGGAACGCCCGCTTTTTGGGCAATTTGCCGGGTCAGTGGCAGATCATAACCGTTCTTGTGCCCGTCCCGGTCCATACTGGTTAATAAAATCTCCCCGGCCCCTCTGCCAACGGCTTCCACGGCCCAGTCCACGGCCCGCTTGTCCGTTCGTTTCCGTCCGCCGTGTGTATAAACAAACCAGTCTTTTTCATCCGGGTCATACTTGGCATCAATGGCAATCACGATGCATTGGTGGCCAAACCGTTTGGCGCCTGCTTCAATCAATCCGGGGTTCAAAACAGCAGATGTATTGACCGACACTTTGTCCGCTCCCGACCGCAAAATGTCATACATGTCTTCCTCCGTACGGATTCCCCCACCCACGGTGAAAGGGATGCTCAGCTGCTCCGCGGCTCTTCTCACCACATCCATCATGATTTTCCTCCCTTCGTGTGAAGCGGAAATATCCAAAAAAACGAGTTCATCCGCCTGGTTCCGGTCATAATAAGCCGCCAGCTCCACCGGATCGCCCGCATCCTTTAAATCAACAAAAGAAACCCCTTTGACTACACGGCCGTCTTTGACATCTAAACAAGGAATGATGCGTTTGGTTATCATAAATTCGCCTCCTTTGTCGCACGGATGGCTGACGGAAAGTCGATGGCTCCGGTGTACAACGCTTTTCCGACAATGGCTCCTTTCACGCCTTCATGTTGATAAGAAGCCAACTGTTTCAGATCTGCCACCCGATGAACACCCCCGGACGCGATCACCGTTTTCCCGCATACACCCGCCAGGTCCCGCACGGCCCCGATATTCGGACCAGTCAGCATTCCGTCTCTGGAGATGTCTGTAAAGATAAACGTTTCCGCACCCCAGTCACTCATTTGTTGTGCCAATTCCCCCGCTTTCACCCGGGATGTCTTCAGCCAGCCATGGGTGGCGACAAATCCGTCCCTGGCATCCAGACCGATGGCGATATGCGCGGAATAAAGCTTCAATGCCTCTTTCACAAACGCCGGATCATCAATGGCTGCGGAACCGATGACCACCCGGCGGACACCCCATTTTAAAAGCCGCTCCAACCGCTCCATATTTCGGACGCCCCCGCCGATTTGAACCGGAACCGGAGAGAATTCCACAATCTTTTGAATGATGGAGGCATTTTCCATCCCTCCAGAACGCGCCGCATCCAAATCCACGATATGGAGCCATTCCGCTCCCTGTTCGATAAACGTTTGTGCCACGTTCAGCGGATCTTCGCTGTACACCGTTTCCTGACCGTAATCCCCTTGTTTGAGCCGGACACACTTGCCGCCCCTTAGATCGATGGCCGGATAGATGACAAAACTCATGATGTCCCCACCTTTTCACTGAGCTTGGCAAACCGTTCCAACAAGGCAAGTCCCAGCTTGCCGCTTTTTTCCGGATGGAATTGCATGCCGTAAATGTTTCCGCGGGTGACCACCGCCGCCACCGTCTGATGGTAATCGGTGGTGGCAATCACATCTTCGGGATTGTCCGCTTGGATATGATAGGAATGGGCAAAATAAACATGTCCTTCTTCCAATCCCTTAAATAACGGATGCGGATGTTTAAAACTCAGCCAATTCCACCCCATATGCGGAATCCGGTATTCCCCTTCAAACCGGACCACGTGGCCGGGCAGCAAATTTAATCCCTGATGATAGCCATGTTCATCACTGCTGGTGAACAACAATTGCATTCCCAGACAAATCCCCAAAACCGGTTTGTTCCGGCGGGCCGCTTCCTTGATCACCGCGGCCAGATCCCTTTGGGTCAGTTCATACATCGCCTTTCCGAACGCACCGACTCCCGGCAGGATAATCGCATCCGCTTCAAGAATTGTTTCCCGGTCAGACGCGATGACACTGTCATAGCCCATCCGTTCCAATGCTTTGGACACACTATGCAAATTTCCCATTCCGTAATCGACAATGACAATCATCACAAGACTCCTTTCGATGAAGGGATTCCCTGTACGCGGGGATCCATCTGCACCGCATCATCCAATGCTCTCCCCAATGCTTTGAAACAAGCCTCGATCATATGATGGGTGTTTTGGCCATAGTGAAGGATCACATGCAAAGTGATGCGCGCTTCAAGCGCCAATTTCCAAAAGAATTCATGGACAAGCTCCGTGTCAAAACGACCCACCTTCTCACTCGGGAATTCCGCCCGGAATTCCAAATGGGGACGGTTGGACAAATCGACCACCACCTGGCCCAACGCCTCATCCATCGGAACAAAAGCATTGCCATAGCGGCGGATTCCCCTTTTGTCCCCGAGCGCTTCCCTCAACGCCTGTCCCAGACAGATGGCGATGTCTTCCACGGTATGATGATCATCAATATGGGTATCTCCTTTAGCTTCGACAAACAAATCAAATTTCCCGTGTTTTGCAAACAGATCCAGCATGTGTTCCAAAAACGGGACGCCTGTCTTCAAATTGGTTTGTCCCATCCCATCCAATTGCAATGCCAAAGAAATCTCGGTTTCCCTGGTTTGACGGGAGATATTACTCATCCGCTTCCCTGTTTTCACCAATTCCCTCACCTTCCCTTTTCTTTGCCATCCGTACCCGGACCGATTCGGCATGCGCCGTCAGTCCTTCCGCTTCCGCGAGGTACATCACTTTGTTCCCGTCACGGTAAAGCGCCTCCGGACTGTAGGAAATGACACTGGTCTTTTTCACAAATTGATCCACGCTCAGCGGTGAAAAAAAGCGGGCCGTTCCGCTGGTCGGCAACACATGATTGGGCCCGGCCCAATAATCCCCCAACGGTTCCGGACTGTGTTCACCCAGGAAGACGGCACCCGCGTGTTTAATTTTGGCAAGCCAATGCCAAGGATCGCGAACCATCAGTTCCAGATGTTCGGGCGCCAGCTGATTTGCGGTTGACACCGCTTCTTCCATATCTTTCACCACACAAACGGCACCGAAATTTTTGATGGATGCTTCCGCAATCTCGCGGCGCGGCAACCGGCGGCATTGTCTGTCCACTTCCTCCGCGACGCGTTCAGCCAAAAAGCGGGAAGGCGTGATACACACAGCGGAGGCCATCCGGTCGTGTTCCGCCTGGGAAAGCAGATCGGCGGCCACATAAACCGGATCCGCCGATTCATCCGCAAGGACCACGATCTCACTCGGACCGGCGATGCTGTCAATATCCACTTGGCCGAACACCGCCCGTTTCGCCAACGCCACATAGACATTGCCGGGCCCCACAATCTTGTCCACACGGGGAATGCTTTCCGTCCCATAGGCCAAAGCAGCAATCGCCTGAGCTCCTCCGACCCGGAAGATGCGGTCCGCACCAGCAATTTTTGCCGCCACCAGCGTCGTTACATACACCTCCCCGTTTTCAAGCGGGGGAGTCACCATGATCACCTCGTTGACGCCGGCGGTTTTGGCCGGAATCACATTCATCAACACAGATGAGGGATAAGCTGCTTTTCCTCCCGGCACGTAAACTCCGACCTTTTCCAAAGGAATGACTTTTTGTCCCAAAACGGTTCCGTCTTCCTCTGTAAAAAACCACGACTGTTGCCGTTGGTGTTCATGAAACTTCCGGATGCGTCCGGCCGCTTCGGTCAAAACCCGGACCAACTCCGGATCCGCCTGCTCCATGGCTTCTTCAATTTCTTCCGGACTCACTTCCCATTTTTGAACGTCGGCACCGTCAAACTGAAGCGTGAAGGTACGCAGGGCTTCATCGCCTTTTTTCCGGACCAGGTCAATGATCTCTTGCACCGCTGACAACGGTTCTTCCGTTTCAATCCCGGCCCGGTGGAGACGTTTTAAATCCTCCCGCGAGACAATTTTGATCACAGACGCCCCTCCTCTTCAATCACGCGTTCCAAATCACCCAAGATTTTTTGGATCCGTTCATTCTTCAAGCGGTAACTTCCTTTATTGGCAATCAACCGCGAGGTAATATCGGCAATACAACACCACTCCACCAAACCGTTTTCCTTCAGTGTCCGGCCGGTGGAGACAATATCAACAATCCGCTCAGCCAATCCGATGATCGGAGCCAGTTCGACTGATCCGTGCAGGCTGATGATTTCAACCTGCTGTCCTTGTTCCTTAAAATATTGTTCTGCAATCCGCGGATATTTGGTTGCCACCTTCGGATGGGGGGAAAGGGTGGATTCCGGCTTCCCGGCCACAGACATCCGGCAGGGACTGATTTTCAAATCCAGTAATTCATAAACATCACGGGATTGCTCCATCAGCACATCTTTCCCGACCACACCGAGGTCTGCTACTCCATATTCCACATAGGTCGGGACATCCATCGGCTTGGCCAAAAAAAAGGTCATTTCGTTCTCCGGTACCGACACCACCAGTTTTCGCGAATCCAGATCATCCGCTTTCGGAACCGGCAGGCCGGCTTGTTGAAACAGGTCAAAAGCTTCCTCCATCACCCGCCCTTTGGCCATGGCGATCGTTAACACGTGGACCACTCCCCTTCGCCGGCGATCGTCAAAACTTCATCCACATCCGGTGTCCGGTCTGCCCGGCTTCCCACCGGCTGCATGATCACCGCACAACCTTGCTCCCGTAAGGAACGCACTTTCCGATAAGCTTCCTGTTGCAAATGAGGTTCATAAAAAACTGCGATCCGTTTCGGCGATGCCGGTTTTAACGGACTGGCCTCCAACAGGCGGTCGGTTTTTAAAGCAAAACCGGTTGCCGGAAGATCCGTGTGGAAAGATTGATAAAGCTGGTCATACCGTCCTCCGCTGACGAGGGGAAATCCCATCCCTTTTGCATAGCCTTCAAAATAAACGCCGGTATAATAACCGAGACTCCCCACCAGGCTCAAATCCACTTTCACTTGCGACACACAGCCAAAAATCTGCAACTGGTCCCAAACCCGTTTCAGATAACAAAATTTTTCCCGCACTTCTTCTGTTTTGGCCGACGCAGACAGTTTTTTCCAATCTTTCCCTTCCAGTCCCGGTTTTGTCAGCTCCATGATTTCTTGCCGTTCTTCAAGGGAAAGATCCAACTCCTCCAGAATGCGGCGAAATGCAACCAAATCCCTGACTTCCAATGTTTCTTTCAACTTTTCAATCGCTTCATCCCGATGAATCCGTTCCCTTAAAAATCCTTCCAAAAGTCCGACATGGCTGAGTACGATGGTCGGAGCACCGATGCCACAAGCTTGGATCGACTCCACGGCCAAAGCGATCACTTCCCCGTCGGCTTCCGGCCCCGCTTGTCCGACCAGTTCCACCCCCGACTGAAATTTTTCGCTGTTTCGGCCTGCTTCCTTCTCTTGGGCGCGGAAAACCGTCCCGTGATAAAACAGGCGCAGCGGCAAAGGCTCCCTTTTTAAAACCGAAGTCACCAACCGCGCGATCGGAGCGGTCTGGTCGGGACGCAAAACCAACAGATTCCCGTCCCGGTCCATGCATTTAAACATCCGCGAAACGGGAATCTGGCTGGATTGTCCCACTGTATCAAAAAATTCCAAGGCCGGCGTGCAGACTTCCTGATAGCCCCACTTGACAAAATGATCCCGGACCCGGTCTTCCAACAAACGTTTCTTTTCCGCAATGAGCGGCGGAAAGTCCCGAAAACCCATTGGTTTTTCAAATGTCTGCGGTTTGGTCATCGCACTCCCCTCCGCTTCGCTTTATCTTATTAAATCGATAATGAGTTAAAGCATCGTTTCAAGTAGTATAACATGAAGCACTTCTTATTGACTAGTGTTTTGTTTTTTCTTTCAACCATTCGGCCAAACCGATCAATGCTTTGCGGCGGTAAGAATAAGTCTGCCATTCTTCTTCGGACAACTCACTCAGCACCCTCGACTCCCCTTCCGGTATAAAAATCGGGTCATAGGGGAAGTCGGTGACGGGACTTTCCGATTGTTCGATTTGCTCAACGATATGCCCTCTGGTTTCTCCGCTGAAAATCTTCATTTCCCCGTTGAAGCAGATGCCGACCGCTCCCTGGAACCAGGCTTCTCTCTTTTCCCCGTGCAAAAGTTTGCGGATTCCTTTGTAGCCAATCCGTTCATAAATCCGCTTGGACAAAATCCCGGGGAAATCTTTGTAAGCCGCAAAATAGATCCCGGCATCATCCACCATGAATTGATCCAGCCCTTGTTTACGGACTTGTTTCAATTTGGCCCGGGCTGTTTCTTCCACCGTTCCTTTATCCGGTTCCACAAAGGCAACCGTCTTCTGCTCCACGTCAATTCCGAAAGGCGCCAGGATTCCTTTGGCTTCTGCCACTTTTGCTTTGTTTTGAGTCACGAAAAAAAGTTTCATTTTTTCCCCTCCGATGGTTCGATCTGACTTTGATTTTTTCTCATTTTAACGCTAATTCTCTTGCATCAGAAATAAATAATACACTGCCAGCCGCATTATTTTTACAAAAAAGACATAAACGATCGGTTCAATGCGAATAAATACACTAGAGACTTTAACAAGGAAGGCGAAAGCAATGGGCTACTTGGGACTCTCTTTCCTGGCAACCGGGATCGTTCTGGAACTGATCGGAATCTTTCTGGTATATCGGGGAAAAAACCAATCATTGGAACCCATAATGATGGGCCTCGTTTTCCTGTTGGTTGGAATGATTTCCATATAAAACCGGCGTTTAAAACCCGAAGCTTTTTTGTGTTTTTTTGAAAACGTTTACAAATAACGGCGGATTTTAACGATCTCTTCTTTTTGCTGTAACAAATTTGTGATAAAAACCATGAAATCATCTTGAAAAGATTCGATTAATTCTACACAATGATTAATAAAGGTATTAAAATTGAATTATTGGGTTTAAGTAATGAACTTATCTGTTAATTATCAATTACTTATTTCCGATCAAATATATTTCCAGAAAGATATAAGGAAAGAGGGGTTTTTATTTATGTATAAGATCATTGGTTACTACAAAAGAAAAGATGGAATTGAAGAGTTTGCAGAGGAATTAAAAAATACATTGATCCCGAGAATCTTAAAAATCCACGGTGTAATTAAAGTGGAAGTGACGGAATTGATGGTTTCCAACAGCAGCCCGACCGATGTGACACCGGATAACGATTTTGCTTTAATGTGCGAAATTTACTTCGCAAGCCCCGATGCCCTGCAAAAAGTCTTAGCCAGCGAAGAAGGACAAGCCGTTGCCCAAAGCTGGATCAACGATGCAGCCGATTACCTGGTGGCCTATGTAGGGAAAGAACAAGTCTTCAGAGCGAACCTTTTCACCAATTTAAATTATTAATTACATATGACGGACGATCCCCTCTGTTTTGGAAACTCTTGATACACATTCTGCTGACTGGCCGGTACAAGCCAGTCAGCTTTTTTTTGTCCACCCCTTGTGGTATGCTACCTTCAGATATTTGCGGTAAAGGAGAAGTCACACCCATGAACTACCAGTTATTTCGAAAAGTGTTGTTTCGGATGGATCCGGAAACCGCCCACAACTGGACCGTCCGGGGATTGAAATGGATGCAGTCTGCTTCCTTGATTCAAAAGACCGTCTCCAAACCATTCACCATCCAAGATCCGCGCCTTGCCTCCGAATTATGGGGTATTTCTTTTCCAAACCCGGTGGGAATGGCAGCCGGATTCGATAAAAACGCCTATGTTTATCCGGCACTTGCCGCTTTGGGATTCGGCTTCGTGGAAGTCGGCACCCTGACTCCCCGTCCGCAAAACGGGAATCCCCGTCCCCGGTTGTTCCGCCTTCCGGAAGATAAAGCCGTGATCAACCGGATGGGATTTAACAATCACGGGATTGCCGCGGCGAAAGAATCCTTTGAACGATTGGGACATCCCGCCATTCCGGTCGGCATTAATTTGGGTAAAAACAAAGACACCCCCAATGACAAAGCAGTGGAGGATTATACCCGCGGTCTCCAAGAACTGTATCCCTACGGCGACTATTTTGTAATCAATGTCAGCTCCCCCAACACCAAAGGGCTTCGCGACCTCCAGCACATCGAGGCATTGCAGTCGTTATTGACGGAAATAATGAACCAACGAACAAAATTGGAAAAAATCGATCAAAAAAGAAAGCCCGTTCTGTTAAAGATCGCTCCGGATCTTGAAATCCAGACATTAAAAGAGATTGTCTCCACGGCGGTTTCCTTGCGGATTGACGGCATCATCGCCACCAACACCACGTTGTCCCGTAAAGGATTGACCGTCTCGGCCCGACATGAAAACGGAGGTTTGAGCGGAAAGCCTTTGCGGGAAAAATCAACCGAAATGATCCGACACATTTATTCCGTAACACAAGGCAGCATTCCCATCATCGGTTCGGGAGGCATTTTTTCGGGACAACATGTCATCGAGAAACTGAAAGCGGGGGCCAATCTGGTTCAAATCTATACCGGCATGATTTATCAGGGACCCGGGATCGTCAAGCAAATCAACCAGGAATTGATAAGACAGATGGAAAAAGAACAAATCAGCCATTTTACCGAATGGATCGGCCAACACTTGCAGGAAACAAAAAGACGGGTTCCCTTGTAAAAGCCCGTCTTTTTCCTGTCAAAACATTTCAGGTGGCTTTGACATTTCAATGGTGCTGACCATCTTCTTGGAGATGACAAACATTTCCCCGTCCACCTCGATGGAAAGGGTGTATTTGTCAAAATCATTGACTTTCCCTTGATATTGGTATCCGTTGACCAAATATATTTTGACGGTATCCCCCTTTTCCTTTAATTGGCTTAATATTTGGTCTTGTTCTCGGTTCATCCCCTGTCACTCCCCTTTCTCTTTCCTTGTTTCTTTTTCTTGTATTTAAATCCTTCCTCCGGCCGCTGCTTTTTTATATAGAAAATTCTTTATTTTTAAAATGAAAATATTGTTATGAAAAATGCTATAGATATATAATTAAAGATAGAGAACCACTTCAGACATAAAAGGGGGAATCCGGTTTGAGGAGAATTTTGGGGATCTCGCTTCTTCTTTTCAGCATGGTCTTTTTCAGTTTCAGTCCGCCGGTCAGCTATGCAGCCGACGATCACTTTCAACCGGGAACTTTATATGAAACGTTCCAGCAGGCTGCCAAGGAATTTCAGGTTCCCGATGAAATTTTACTGGCTGTCAGTTATGCCGAAACCCGCTGGCAAGACCATCACGGACAACCCAGCCAGCTCAACGGCTACGGGTTGATGCACCTGGCCGACAACCCGTACAACCAATCATTGAAAGAAGCCAGCCGCCTGTTGAATCTCCCCGAATCCACATTGAAGACAGATATCAAACAAAACATCCGGGGAGGCGCTGCCGTTTTGGCCGAACTGGCCAAGGAAAACAATCAGGGCCAGATCCCGCAAAATTTGGCTGACTGGTATACCACCGTGGCCGATTACAGCGGGTTATCCTCCGACTTGGCTGCCAAATGGTATGCCGATGAAGTTTTCAAAATCATCAATGAAGGCGCACAACGGGTGATTGACGGGGAAGATGTTTTCATTCAGCCGACTCCGGTAACACCTCATACAGGAAAGTATGAACAAGTGGAAAAGCAACCGGAAAAACAGGCAACGCCCGATTACCCTGGTGCCAAATGGGTGGCCGCTTCCAGTTCCAACTATACAGCGGCCAATCGCGAAAGCGACGGCAATTCCATCGACTATGTCATCATTCATACGACACAGGGCTCTTACAGCGGCACGATCAGCTGGTTCCAAAATCCGGCAGCCAGTGTCAGCGCCCACTATGTAATCCGTTCCAGTGACGGAGAAATTACCCAAATGGTTCAAAACAAGGACATTGCTTGGCATGCGGGAAACTGGAACTACAACGTCCACAGCATCGGGATCGAACATGAAGGATACGTCAGCGATCCGGCTTGGTACACGGATGCCATGTACCGCGCTTCAGCCAACCTGACCCGCTGGTTGTGTGACCGGTACGGCATTCCCAAAGACCGAAGCCATATTATCGGACACAATGAAGTGCCGGGCGCAACCCATACTGATCCGGGTTCCCACTGGGATTGGAACTACTATATGTCTTTGGTCAAGGAGTCTCAAGAACTCGTTTTTGACAACACCGGCGCAAAAATGGCCAGCGACGCATGGGGAACCAGCAGCTGGAATTCCCAAAAATACGGAAGCAACTATCATTTTGCCGAACCGGTGCTTGCCAGCGACCCTTTCTGGTACCAAATCAACATTCCTTCCTCGGGAAACTATGATATTTACGGCTGGTGGCCAGCCAACAGCGGCTATAACTCCAACACGCCCGTGATCATCAAAACATCTTCCGGCAACCAAACAGTTTATGTCAATCAGCAACAAAACGGCGGCAAATGGAACTATCTGGGCCGTTTTCACATGTCGCAAGGCACTGATTATAAAATTGCCGTATCCAGATGGTCATCCGGTTCCGGTTATGTGGTGGCTGATGCCTTCAAGCTGATTAAACAATAATTTTTTCTCTGTTCCTCCTTGAATGCGAACTTGTGTTCGTGTATGATCATAGACAAGGAGGCGGAGAAAGATGCTGGCAGCTTCTTTTCACAAATGGTATGAAACCCAGCGGCACAACATGGTCACAAACAGGCCGGCCGCAACATACCATCCCCCCGCAAGGGATGAAGACGAGCGCCAATACATGACTTTTTTGCTGGAAGAATCTTATGAATTGCAAAAACCTGTCATCGTGATCTATGCGGGGAAATATTCACCCCTTCAGTTTTACGGACGCATCAAAAAAATCCATCCGTATGAAGAATGGTTCATCATGGCCAACGGCGAATGGAAGAAAAAAATCACCTTTGATCAATTGATTGAGGTGGACCCGTTATAAAAATCCCCCGGGAAGTCTTCCCCGGGGGATTTGGTTATGCTTCGGCTTGACGACTTCTTTTGGACTGCCATCTTTCTTTCAATTGGGAGAGGAAAAGATAGACGATCGGAACAATAAACAAAGTCAATAACGTGGACGAGGCAAGTCCTCCGATCACCACAATCGCCAATCCTTGCGACATGGCGGCACCTTCTCCATACCCGAGAGCCAGCGGCAACAAAGCGAAAATCGTTGCAAAAGCCGTCATCAAAATGGGACGCAGACGGGTTTCTCCTGCTTCCAACAAAGCATCAACGGTATTGTGCCCGCGTTTTTTCATCTGTTGCACACGATCCACAAAGACGATCGCATTGGTGACCACGATCCCGATCAACATCAATGCCCCGATCAAAGCAGGCGCACTGATCGGCTGACCGGCAATCCACAGACCGAGCAAACCGCCGATGACGGCATACGGGAGAGAGAACAAAATGGTAAAGGGTGCCGTGGCTTCCCCAAATGCAATCAACATGACCACATAAACGGCAAAGACCGCGACGATCATGGCTTTCCCCAGATTAGCAAAGCTTTCGTTCATTTGTTCGATATCGCCGCCCAGTTTGACCGAAACGCCTTGCGGGATCGGAGTGCTGTCAATTTGCGCTTGAATGTCTTTGGAAACGGCTCCGGTGTCCTTAATGGTGACATCCCCGGAAACGGTGGCAGCCAACTGCCCGTTTTCTCTTTTGACGGTGACCGGTCCTTCTTCCACCTTGACGTTGGCAATATCTTTGAGCGGAACCAGTTCACCGGTGGAGGATAATATCCGGATTTCTTTCACCTTATCCACCGAATTGACTTCATCTTGTTTCAATCCCAATTTCACTTCTTGCGATTCGTTTCCTTTCTCAATTTCAAAGATCGTATCCGCCTGCAACAATCCGCGGACACTTGCGGCCACTTGTTGGGCCACCAAACCTTTCTTCGCAGCTTTGGCATCATCCACTTCAATGGTGACGATTTTCTTCTGTTCACTCAAATTGTTTTCCACATTGGCAAGACCGTTCACTTTTTGAATTTTTGCCGTCAATTGATTGGTCAATGTCCGGATCTTGTCCATCGAATCTCCGGTAATCACCACTTCGATGGAATTGGAAGCGGGATTGATGCTGTTGACTTCACTGACATTCACAACGGCATCCTGATCCACCGCATTTAATTCCTTGCGGATGTTTTCCAAAAAGGTGTCCATTTCGGTGTCATCCGCCAAGGTGACAAACATGGAAGCGCGGTTGCTGCTGCCCGTTGAACCGTCATTGGTCATCTGGCTGCTCATGTTCCCGACCGAACTGCTGATCACTTTCACTTCCGGGTGCTGTTTCAACTTTTGCTCCATTTGTTCGGCGACTTGATTTGTTTTTTCCAAATTCGTGCCGGAAGGCATTTTCAATTCAATGTTCATCGCTTTTTCTTTATCGGAAGGAAGGAAAATGGTTCCGATAAAGGGTACGAGCGCAAAACTTCCCAACAACATTAAAGTCGACCCGACCAAAACGATTTTTTTATGGTTCAAAGACCAATTGAGAGCTTTTTTGTATTGTTCCGCCAGCCGGCTCCTTGTCCGGTCTTTTTTCAACGGCTTTCCGTTCAAAGCCAGCAATTTCGCCAAGACCGGAACGATGGTGACAGCCACCACCAACGAGCACAAAAGCGAAATGGTCACCGTCAGTGCAAAGGGATAAAAGACTTCACCGATAATCCCTTCAATCATTCCGAGCGGAACAAATACCGCAACCGTCGTCAATGTGGAGGATGTAATGGCTGAAGCAACCTCTTTGGTCGCCAACAGTATCAATTCGGACGTGCGTTCCATCCCTTTCATCAGGTGGCGGTAAATGTTTTCGATCACGACAATGCTGTCATCGACCACCCGACCGATGGCCACCGTCATTCCGCCAAGGGTCATGATATTGAGGCTCACATCCGCTTGTTTCAACAAGATCAAGGTTGCAAAAACAGACACCGGAATCGAAACAATCGAAATCAATGTCATGCGCACATTCCGCAAGAACAGAAGAATCACAACCGAAGCAAACAGAGCCCCGAGCAATCCTTCCCGCACCATGGAATGGATGGACATTTTGACACTGTCCGACTGGTCAAACAACTTCATGAATTGAACGTCTTTATTGGCTTTTGCCAGCTGATCCAGTTCAGCATTCACTGCATCTGCTGTTTCCACCACATTATCATCCGGATTTTTGATGACCTCCACATTGATGGAGGGTTTCCCGTTGGTCCGGGTGATCATGGATTGACCTTTTGCTGATTCCGTAATGGTGGCAATGTCCTGAAGTTTGACGGTTTTAATTTCCGGTTCTTTCATTTCCGGTTTGCCGGTGCCGGCAGAAGTTTTTCCTTGCGAAGCCGGCATTTTTACCGATTGGCTGTTTCCTTTCGGCACAGTTCCGGAAGATTTGGGCATCTTCGCCAGCATCGCTTGCAATTGTTTGCTCAGCGCCACCAGTTCAGCTTGTTTGGCCTTCAACTGTCCCTGCAACATGGCGATTTGTTGTTTGAGCTCAGGATTTTCAGGATCTTTTTGCAGTTGCTCCATCGCTTTATTTAACTCAATCTGAATCCCGATCATTTCGGCTTGGACTTTTTGCGTATGGGCCTGTACTTTCGCCAACTGCTGGGTTCCTTGGCTGACTTGCCCCAATCCTTGGCTCACCTGTCCCAGTCCTTGGCTCATTTGCCCCAACCCTTCGCTCAATCCTCCGACAGCTTGACCTAGGCCGCCTACAGCCTGCCCCAAGCTCTCCATGGATTGACCGATTTGGTTGAAGGCATCCTGCATGCCTTCCGTCGGATTGGCAGGAACGGTCAACTCAAAATTTTTCAAGTCTTCCACTGAGGTGATCTCCTGATGAATGCGTACAGGCATATCCACATTGCCGGTGTTTAAATCCCCCAGCGGCAAAGACATCTGGGCACTGGCCAAAGCTTGTTGAACTTGCTGCATAGTGAGATTATGTTTCTTTAATGCTTCCGGATTCAAACGAATGTATACCGCTTTGGTCCCTTCTCCTTTTACCTGTACTTCACCGACCCCTTCGATCGACTCCAGTTTGGGTTTCACCACATCTTTTACCCATTGCTCCAATTCAGTGGCATTTTTCTTGTCACTGCTTACCGTAAAATTAATCATGGGGAAGGTGTTGAATCCAAACCGGTTAAAGATTGTATCCATCACATTGTCCGGCAAATCCAAACGGTCCAGGGCGTCCCTCATTTGTTGCTGCGCCTTGTCCAGATCCGCATCAAAATCAAATTGGGCAACCACCACGGAAGTACTGTCTGCCGAAATGGATGTAACCTTATCCACCCCTTTGACTCCCATGATTTCTCTTTCTATCGGCTTGGTCACCTCTTCGGCGATATCCTCAGGCGATGCCCCCGGATACGGGGTGACTGCGACAATCACCGGAAAGTTGATATCCGGCATGGCTTCCATTTTTAATTGGGTTGCTGTATAAACACCGCCACCGGTTACCAAAATGATCAAAATCAACACTGCGGCAACGTTTCGCAGTGAAAAACGGGTCAACCAATTCACCTTGACTCCCCTTTCATATCACCCATAAATAATTAATCTGATTAAATAATAACTTCTAAGCAAATTGAAAAATAGTGTATCTCACTGTTGTTCATATAAATTCCAATCTTTCATCCCATGAATACCAAAAACCGGAATCGGATTCCGGTTTTTGGTTCAATCCCTCATTGTTTTGTACTTTTTATCACCCTGACCGGATTTCCTGCCACAAAAGTGCCGGGGGGCACATCTTTGGTGACCACGGAACCGGCTCCGACCACCGCACGGTCTCCAATCGTCACTCCCGGAAGGATGGTGGAATTGGCGCCAATCATCACATGATCACCGATATGCACATCCCCCAACCGGTACTCATCAATCAAATATTCATGCGTCAAAATGGTGGTGTTGTATCCGATAATCGTATTTTTCCCGATATGGATTTTCTCCGGATACAAAATATCCATCATCACCATGAAAGCAACCGCCGTGCATTCTCCGATTTCCATGCCGGTCAGCTTGCGATAAAACCACCTTTTCAACCCCATCCACGGCAAATAACGGGCAACCAAGATCACGAGGGTGTTTTTAAACACTTTCCAAAAGGGAACCGTCCGGTACACCTGCCATAATGAATTAGGCCCGCTCACTTTGAATCGTTCCGTCTTGCGCATGTTGTCCGCTTACCCCTTCTCTGTATCCAAAATGCGAAGCAAATCACGCATATCATGCAAATAATAGGCTGGCTCATACTTCTTCAGTTCCTCCGCATGAAGGCTCCAACCCACCGCTGCCGCATCGACCCCGGCGCGCTTGGCCGCCATCAAATCATAGCGGCTGTCTCCAACCATCAATGCCTCCTCCGGAGCCGCCTTCAACTGTTCCAAAGCCAGAAAAATCATGTCCGGAGACGGTTTTGCCTCGGGAGTGTCCCCGATGCAAACGATGGTTTTCATAAACGGGGTCAGTTGAAACAGATCCAATCCTCTTTCCACCACGACCCGCCGTTTATTGGAAACCACCCCCATCACCACACCGGCTTGATCCAACGCTTGCAAAACCTCCCGGACATGGGGAAACGCTTCGGCATATTCATCATGATGCTTGATATTATAGGCATGGTAGGTTTTCACCATCGCTTCGGCCTGATCAGGATCAAAACGGCGCATCTGGTCGAGCAGAGGCTCCCCCATGATCTTCAGCACATCTTCCCGAGTGTACTTTCCCGGACAATGCTGACTGAGCGTATGCATAAAAGAAGCAAGAATCAACGAATTGGTATTGATCAACGTTCCATCCAAATCAAAAAGGATGACGGAATATTTCACGCTTGTTCCACTCCTTCGGGATTTAAGCTTTTTTACTTTCACCGGCCTGCTTTGGGACAGTTCCGCTCATGCGACGCCAAATGATGAGAACCAGCCCCGCCAAGACGCCGATCAGGCTCACCAATTGTGCAATGCGGATGTTCCCCCCGGTTAACATTCCCGGTTCGAACAACAATTGCATCGGGGACCAAAGCCCAGCCAGCAGTTGTTCCAAAAAGCCGGGGCCGGAAAACGCAAGGCTGTCTGTCCGGAGGCCTTCAATGAAAAAGCGGCCCAATGAATACCAGATCAAGTAGGAGAAGAAAATCTCGCCTTGCCGGATGCGTATCTTTCGTAAACCGATCAGCAAAAGGAACCCGGCCAAATTCCAGATCGATTCATACAGGAACGTCGGATGATAGTACACACCGTAAATATTCATCTGCTCTATCAACCATGAAGGCAAATGCAAGCTTTCCAAAAAAGCCCGCGACACTTCCCCACCATGGGCTTCCTGATTGACGAAATTTCCCCAACGTCCGATCGCCTGGCCCAAAATGATACTCGGGGCTACAATATCCGCCATTTGCAAAAATGACAAACCATGCTTGCGCACAAATATGTATCCGGCTGTAAAAGCACCGATCAATCCGCCGTGAATCGCCAGTCCGCCTTTCCAAACGGCAATGATGTCTCCGGGATGCATGGCATAATACTCCCATTCAAAGAGCACATAATAAAGCCGGGCTCCCACGATCGCCGAAGGTAATACCCAGATCATCATATCCAATAAAATATCCGGATCCAGCCCCTGGCGCTTTGCTTCCATTGTCGCCAACCACAAACCCAACATGGCGGCCGTCGCCATAATGATCCCGTACCAATGCACCTGGATCGGGCCGATGGAAAAGGCCACGGGATCAATCACCATGAACGTCATTCCCTTCATCCCCCTTCTTCCCCAAACAGTAATTTCACGGATCCACCCTTCCATTTTGAACAAATTTGGTCTTCATTGTAACCTAAAAATTTTCGCAAAGAAAATCCCTTTCAGATCAAGCGGTTTTCATTCAAAGCAGATTGGCCTGTCCAAAGCAACGTCATAAAAATCCCGGCGGACTTTCTGTGCAATATTTTTCATTTTTTTATCGAATTATTTATTATGGACATAAAAAGTCTGATTCATTAAAATAGTATACACAAATCATTGGAGGGATTTATTTTGTTGGCGTTCGATTTACACCGAGAAGAAGCAGAACGTTATGATTGTATGGAATGCGGAAACAGCCAAAGTGTGTATATCATGGGAGATCGCGGATTTTGCTCCACTCCCGGATGTTTGTCCAATGATCCCATCCAGTTTGTGTACCTTCCCCATTGGCGCAAGCCGAAAACTTGTCACGCCGATCGCGAAATCACGCTTGAATAATAGATCACAGCCGGCTGCTCCTGACAAAAGAAGCAGCCTTTATGCGTGGTTTGACACCTTTTTGAACGATTCCTCCCCACGCGGCCTCCAACATTGTTCCAGCACCAGACAGATCAACATCCCCACCAGTAATCCGTTGCTCATCAAGGACTGAATCACCGGGGGAAAGTTTTGGAACACTTCGGCAGGAAGAAACATCATTCCCACCCCGGCCGACATGGTGATACCTAAAATCTGAAATCTCCGTGAATCCAGAGCTTCTTTTAACACGCCTTTCAAACCGATGCCGAACATTTGCCCGAAAGAAGCCAGCAATACCGCATAGGCCACCGGGCCCGGCAATTGGGCGAAAAACGAGATGATAGGCGGGATGCATGAAATGGCGACAACCCCGATACAGGCTGCCAGATAAGGACGTCTCCTCTTCTCGCCGGTCATGCTGACAAAGCCGGCGGAAACCGTCAAAGGAACCATTCCGACCGTCGAAAAAAGAGACGAAGCGAGCGTCGCCACCCCGTTGACCGTTCCGGAACGGGACAACAACCCGGATTCCAAGCGATTCTTCCCGGACAACACTTGTTCCATGGCTGACACACTTGCAATCAAATTGGACAAAAGCAACAACACAATCACCAATACGGTTAAAATCATGTTCGGATCAAAGACCGGCGTTCCCCAGGCAAAAACGGACGGAAGGGTGACAAAAGAAGAAAAAGAAACCGGCGCCGCATCATAACCCAACCCTGCAAAACCGGCCCAACCTGCCGCAATGCCGATTAAAACCGCATAATTTTTCATCCAGCCTTTTCCCCAAACGGAAAGAACCCACACCAACACAAAAACCGCCACCGACACGAGCAACAATTTGCCCTCCAAAGCATCACGTCCTTGCCCGATCCCGAACATTCCCTGAAAGAACACACCGCTTAACTGGAGCGACAACAGCATTAAAAATGACCCAGTCACCAAAGGGGTAAATAAAAACAGGATTTTCGGAAGCAAGCGGAAGGCAGAAATAACGATGATGATGACTCCGGCCATGATCATCGCCCCTTCCAACACCCGTAAGGTCTCCGAAAGCACGGCTTCACCGGCCCCGGCCATGGTTCCCATCACCGTGAACATGCCGAGCCAGATTCCCGCCGGACCGTCTGCCAAAGGATAACGGTGCCCCAGCCATCCCTGCAAAAAAGAAGTCAATCCGATTACAAAAAAAGTCCGCTGCATCAAGCCGGCAACTTCTGCAGCAGAGAGATGATAAAGCTGGCCGATGACAACGGGTAGCGAAAGGGCATTTGCCAACAAGAAGACCACCCATTGCAAAAAGGAAAAACCCTCTTTCATCCATGCATGTTCATTTTTCATCAAATTTTTCTTCTCCTCCTCCCGGATTCAACCCCATCAATCAAATTCCTCACTGTCATCAATCGCGGAACCCAATTGCTGGACAAATTGTTGCGCGGCATGATAACCCATTTGCTTCAACCGGTAGTTCATGGCCGCCACTTCAATAATCACCGCCAGGTTTCTCCCCGGGCGGACCGGAATGGTCAACTTGGGGATTTCTGTGTCGATAATGCGGATTTTCTCTTCATCCAGGCCCAATCGATCGTATTGGCGTTCTTCCTTCCATGCCTCCAAATGAATGGCCAGCGAAATTTTCTTTTTATCGCGTACGGCTCCGGCCCCAAACAGCGTCATGACATTGATGATCCCGAGTCCCCGGATCTCCAGGAGGTAACGGATCAATTCCGGGGCATGTCCGACCAGCGTCCCTTCTTCGGACTGGGTGATTTCCACCGCATCATCGGCAACCAACCGATGGCCGCGCTTCACCAGTTCCAATGCCGTTTCACTTTTGCCGATTCCGCTTGAACCCGTAATCAGCACGCCGATTCCATACACATCCACCAACACCCCGTGCATCGTTGTGGCCGGAGCCAAGTATTTTTCCAGGTAATTGGTCAATTTGCTGGCAAATTTGGTGGTTGCCAAGGAAGTGCGCAAAATCGGCACCTTTTTCTTCTTGGACGCCTGGATCAATTCGGCCGGCACTTCCAACTGCCGCGTTACGATAAAACAAGGGATTTCCGAGTGGCACAACCGCTCCAAACGTTCCTCTCTTTTTTGCCTGGTCAATCCTTCAATAAAGGACAATTCCGTTTTGCCAAGCAACTGCAAACGTTCGACCGGATGATAAGTGAAAAAACCTGCCAGCTCCAATCCCGGCCGGTACAAATCCGCGACGGTCACGGCACGGTCCAATTGATCCCAACCATAAATCACTTCCAGGCGAAACTCTTGTATTAACTTTTCCAGTGTAACCTTTTTACTCATCGTCCGTATCTCCTAACATCCAACCGGCCTTTGATTGCCTTTTTGCCGGCGGACAGTTTTTTATTCTCACGGATGCCGTTCCTCTGCCGGCTTGACTTGTTTCATATCCTAAAATACCTTTTTTTCTGTTTCTTTGTCAAAACGGAAGGAGAGATTTTCTCTCCCGGCGTGACACAGGGAATATCCGGCTTCTTGTCGAATAAAAACCATAAACACGGAAATGGAAGCCGTCAAGGAGGAAACGCATAATGCGCATAGTGGCTTGGCTCCTGATTCTGGCAGGCGGCATTTTCTTTTGTTACAATATGTATCATTGGCAGAAAGAAGCATCGGTCGTGGAACAGAATGAACAACTGGCGGCATCCATTGCCCCCGACTGGCATGTCCAAACCACGATGCCTTCTTTAAAACAGGGAGTCTCCGTCCCGCCCCCTCCCGTCCGCCAAGGTGAAAAGCTGGGAGAATTGGTGATTCCGAAACTGGGCCGGATTCTCCCGATCGTCAAAGGAACGGATTCCGATTCCTTAAAAAAAGGGGTCGGATTATACCAAGGGCATGGCACGGTTTACCCCGGGGACACCGGGCATGTTGTCCTGTCCGGCCATCGGGACACTGTTTTTCGGGATTTGGGCAAATTGAAAAAAGGAGACCGGTTATACATAAAATACGGGAACTATCTCTTCACTTATCAAATCCGTAAATCTTGGATCACCCACGCCGATGACCGGACCGTGATCGTTCCCATTTCCCGTCCGGTTCTGACCCTGTCAACTTGTTATCCGTTTGATTACGTGGGAGATGCCCCGGATCGGTATATCATCCGGGCTGAATTGATTCAAATTCAAGAAGGTGAAAACAAACATGATCATCGCAGTCGGATCGACCAATCCCGCTAAAGTCGGGGCTGTTGAAGAAGCGTGGCAGGAATTTAACCGGACCGGAACGGTTTTATCCGCTTCCGTTCCTTCCGGGGTTTCAGACCAGCCTTTTTCCGATGAGGAAACCATCGAAGGGGCCATTCACCGTGCACGCCGCGCCAAAAAAGCTTTGGACGCAGCCATCGGAATCGGCTTGGAAGGCGGAGTGACCGAAACGCCTAATGGTTTGTTTTTGTGCAATTGGGGAGCCCTTGTGGATGAAAACGGCCGTGTGCAGCTGGCCGGAGGGGCCCGGATTCCGCTTCCGGATTCATTCAGGACTCCGCTGAATCAGGGAAAGGAATTAGGATGGATCATGGAGGAATATTCCAAACAAAAAGGGGTTCGCCGGGATCAAGGAGCCGTCGGCATCTTCACCAACAACCAGGTGAAACGAAAAGAAATGTTTATCCATGTTTGCAAACTGCTTTTCGGACAATACCAATTTTACAAACATCATTCATAAAAAGGCTTGTGTTTTCCACAAGCCTTTTTATGTTGCCGGTTAATCCGTAAACCAACCCAAAATCCAGTTGGCCACGGTCATGATCAACGCCCCCAAAAATGCGGCGACAAATCCTTCCACTTCAAACCCGTCCACAAAGAAGCTGGCCATCCAAAACATGAACGTATTAATCACAAATGAAAACAAGCCCAATGTCAAAATGGTGATGGGCAAAGTCAACACCTTGATGACCGGCCGGACAATCAGATTGATGATGCTCAGTGCAATCGAGGCGAAAAGAGCGGCTTTCCAGCTTTCCACTTCAATTCCCGAAACCAAATGGGAAGCAAGAAAGACAGCAATGGCGCCCACAACGATTTTTAACAGGATTCTCATAAACATTCTCCTCCTTACTTAATTCATACCCGATTGTTCAAAGATATAAAATGCTTTGTGAACAATCAACCTTTTTCTTGAATCCCCCTCTGTCCCGGATGAGAAGGAGCAAAAGTTATGGAATCCATTCAACCGCCATGGCTGTCTTTTTTTGCAAACGGATCAAGCCGTCCGGAAAAGCCGGCGTCCCGCTTTCCTGTATCACACAAACTTCAGGATGCCATTTCTTCTCCCGTGCATTGGTTCACCATTTCGACCAGTCTTTTCTCCAGTTGCCCGGCAATCCGTTTCACCCGTTCACTTTCCACTTCCTTGGCAAGTTCACTCAGACGTAGAACACCGACACGTACGGTATTTTTTTCTTGATCCCAATAAACCATGCATTTGGCCGGAAGCAAAAATCCACAGTCGGGATGTTCGGTTAACAGCTGTTTCGTCAAGTCGGCGTGAGACAACTCAAGAATGTAATAAGGCTGATTGAACCGGATTCCTTGTTCAAACAATTTTGTGGAAATATCATACTTCCATAATAATCGGAATTTATGTTCGGCGATTTTTTCCTCCAAACGCTTCAGCACCTGTTCCGTCGAAGCGCCTTTCACATCCACGACATATGAATACATCTCTCTCCTCCTCTTTTCAAACCGGTCTTCTTTTCCTATTGTATCATGATTTCTTTCCAATCTTTAATACACTGTATTCATGAATGAATAGAATCATGAAACCGAACACACTCTTTGATCCCTTCAATTGACTAATAATCAATCTCATTTTATAATTATTATAAATTGATATTGACTTTAATATATAGCCGTGCTATTGTAAAAATACAATGAATCAGCCCTTTCCTGCATTCAGGGATCATGCCACGGGTATACTTATCTTTAGGTTCTTCAGCAAGGAGGGGGATGGACTAAATGGATTGCCAACAAAAAATCACATCCGAAGTTGTAGGAAAAATCGAAAATGGTAAAGTGGTCTTATATCATCTTGGAAAAAAAATCGGCCATATTCCGTTGGACGAAAAGCTGCCTCATTTGGAAGAAGGCTATCAGTTCAAAAACGGAGACATCCATTCTTCACTCATCCCACCATCCCAACCTTCGCCTGACTCGTATGTGAGCGATTGCGATTTGGGATGGTGTTGACATAAAAAAGCAGGGGAAATCATTCCCCTGCTTTTCCTTTTCGCTGTTGCTCCATGACTTGCGAGCCCAGCGCCACAAGACGTTTTGTCATCTCTCCACCTACTGACCCATTGGCACGGGCTGTGGTGTCAGCCCCCAACTCGACTCCGAATTCTTGAGCGATTTCATTCTTCATCTGTTCCAATGATTCTCTGGCACCCGGAACAACAAGCCTGTTTCTTCTAGCCATTCGAATCACTCCTTTGTCGTAAGGTGGTGATGAACGTCTTGCATTATTCAGTTTGTCCGCAATTCCGTGCAATTATTGATTCCTTACTTTGGGGTTGCGGTCTCTTCCCGTTTTGCCAGCAGGGTTTCCATGCGTTTTTTGTCTCTTTCCAAAATCGGCGCCAGGAATTGTCCGGTATAAGATCCTTTGCTCTTGGCCACTTCTTCCGGTGTTCCTTTGGCAACGATCGTTCCCCCGCCGCTTCCGCCTTCCGGTCCCAGGTCAATCAGATAGTCCGCTGTTTTAATCACATCCAGATTATGCTCAATGACGACCACCGTGTCCCCGTTTTCCACCAGCCGCTCCAACACTTTGAGCAACCGCGCGATATCATCGATGTGAAGACCGGTGGTGGGTTCATCCAGCACATATAACGTCCGCCCTTGACTCCGTTTATACAACTCCGAAGCCAATTTCACCCGTTGGGCTTCCCCCCCGGACAATTGCGTGGCCGGCTGTCCCAGTTTGATATACCCCAGCCCCACGTCATAAAGGGTTTGCAATTTCCGTTGGATCCGGGGAATATTCGCAAAGAAATCCAAGGATTCCTCCACCGTCATTTCCAAGACATCCGAAATGCTTTTTCCTTTGTATTTCACTTCCAAGGTTTCCCGGTTATACCGTTTCCCTTTGCATTGTTCACACGGTACATAAACATCCGGCAGAAAATGCATTTCAATTTTAATAATACCGTCCCCGCGGCAGGCCTCGCACCGTCCGCCTTTGACATTGAAACTGAAACGCCCTTTCTTGTAGCCTCTCACCTTGGCTTCCGGCGTGGATGCAAACACTTCGCGGATATCATCAAACACCCCGGTGTACGTTGCAGGATTGGAACGCGGTGTTCTCCCGATCGGAGATTGGTCGATGTTAATGATTTTATTTAAATGTTCGGCGCCTTCGATTTTTTTGTGCTTGCCGGGCACCGTTTTGGCTTTGCCCAACCGGCGCGCCAAACCTTTTAACAAAATTTCATTAACCAGTGTACTTTTTCCCGAACCGGAAACGCCCGTCACACAGGTGAATACGCCGAGAGGAAAGGCAACATCGATATTTTTCAAGTTATTTTCCCGTGCTCCCGACACTTTGATCCATTTGCCGTTCGGCTCTCTCCGCTTCTGTGGCACGGGAATGAAACGGCGGCCGCTTAAGTATTCCCCTGTCAACGATTTTTCATTTTCCATCAATTCCTGCGGCGTGCCGGCAGCAACCACTTTTCCCCCGTGGGCTCCGGCACCGGGACCGATATCGATGATGTAATCGCAAGCCAACATCGTGTCTTCATCATGCTCCACCACAATCAGGGTATTCCCCAAATCCCTCATCTCCTTGAGGGTGGCAATCAAGCGGTTGTTATCTCTCTGATGGAGGCCGATGCTCGGCTCATCCAGAATATACAAAACCCCCATCAATTTGGACCCGATCTGGGTCGCCAGGCGAATCCGTTGCGCTTCTCCCCCCGACAATGTCCCGGCCGCACGGGACAAACTCAGATAACCGAGTCCCACATTGACCAAAAAACCGAGCCGGCTTTTAATTTCTTTTAACACTTGATAAGCGATTTGGTTTTCCTTGTCCGACAAAGACAGGTTTTGGAAAAATTCCAGCGCCTCTTTGATCGAGAGACGGGTGACCTCATCGATGTTTTTTCCGCCGACGTAGATATGAAGAATCTCCTTTCTCAGGCGGGCCCCCTTGCAAGAAGGGCAAGACTTGGTTGTCATATAGGTTTCCAAATACTCGCGCACCATGTCGGAACCGGTTTCTTTGTAACGGCGGTTCAAATGTCCCACCACCCCGTCAAACCGGGCCATGGCTTCCCGTTCAAAACCGCTGTTTCTCACATATCTGAAAGGAAACCGTTCGTCGGAACCGTAAAGGAGAATTTCCTTTTCCTTTTGGCTCAAATCCTGAAACGGCTTATCCATGTCGATTTGGAAATGGTCGCAAGCGGCTTTCAACAGTTGTTCGTAATAATGATTGCCGTTGGAAGAAGACCAAGGCTCGATTGCTCCTTCGTTCAGGGAAAGGGACGGATCGGGAATCACCAGCTGCGGATCGATCACCAACCGGTTTCCCAGTCCGTCACAAGCCGGACACGCGCCGTACGGGCTGTTAAAAGAGAACATGCGCGGAGACAATTCCTCGATGCTGAACCCGCATTCCGGACAAGCCAGCTTGGAGCTGAATAACAGTTCTTCTCCGCCGATCACATCCACCAGCACCTCACCATCACTGATCGCCAGAGCGGTCTCGACAGAATCCGTTAGCCGGGTGTTCACGCCCTGTTTGACAATGATCCGGTCCACCACCACTTCGATGGTATGCTTTTTGTTTTTCTCCAGTTTGATCTCTTCAGACAAATCCCGGAGTTCCCCGTCAATTCGGACACGCACATACCCTTGGCGGCTGATGTCTTTTAAAAGCTTGATATGCTCCCCTTTTCGCCCTTTGACGACCGGTGCCAAAATCTGTATCCGGGAACGCTCCGGCAATTCCATGATCCGGTCCACCATTTGCTGAACGGTTTGCGATTGAATCTCGATTCCATGCACCGGACAATACGCATGTCCCACCCGCGCATAAAGCAAGCGCAGGTAATCATAAATTTCGGTCACGGTCCCGACCGTGGAACGGGGATTGCGGCTCGTCGTTTTCTGGTCGATGGAGATCGCCGGGGACAACCCGTCAATTCCATCGACATCCGGCTTGTCCATTTGCCCCAAAAACTGGCGGGCATAAGCCGAAAGCGATTCGACATAACGACGTTGCCCTTCGGCATAAATGGTGTCAAACGCAAGTGAGGACTTTCCGGAACCGCTCAACCCCGTGATGACGACAAACTGATCACGCGGAATCGTCACATCAATGTTTTTCAGATTATGCACCCGTGCACCGCGAACGACAATCTTTTCTTGCGACATGTCTTAAACCTCCGCTTTCAATTCGATAATCAAATCCCGCAATTCGGCAGCACGTTCAAAATTCAACTCTTTGGCGGCTTGTTTCATTTCTTTTTCCAAGTCGCGGATCAACTTGTTCCGTTCAGACTTGCTCATTTTCTTCGTTTGTTTCCCTGTCACATATTCAGCGGTTTGTTCCGCCACTTTGGTCGCTTCAATCACTTCACGCACGTCTTTTTTAATCGTTTGGGGGACAATTCCGTGTTTTTTATTGTAGGCCGCTTGAATTTGCCGACGGCGCTCCGTTTCATCAATCGCTTTTTTCATGGAGTCGGTGATCTTATCCGCATACATCACCACTTCGCCGCGGGCATTTCGCGCAGCCCGGCCGATGGTTTGGATCAAAGAACGCTCCGAACGCAAAAAGCCTTCCTTGTCGGCATCCAAAATCGCCACCAAGGAAACTTCCGGTAAATCCAATCCTTCCCTTAACAGGTTAATCCCAATCAACACATCAAATTCACCCAAGCGCAGATCACGTAAGATTTTCATCCGTTCAATGGTTTTGATATCCGAATGCAAATAGCGGACTTTGATCCCCATTTCTTTCAGGTAATCCGTCAAATCCTCCGCCATTTTTTTCGTCAGGGTCGTCACCAGCACGCGTTCATCCCGTTCGATGCGGTCATGAATCATCCCGATCAGGTGGTCAATTTGCCCCTTGATCGGATGGATGTGGATTTTCGGATCCAACAACCCGGTCGGGCGGATGATCTGTTCCACCACTTCCGGCGATTTCTCCAATTCATACGGCCCCGGTGTCGCGGAAACAAACAAGATTTGATTGATTTTCTCTTCAAACTCACTGAACTTCAGCGGCCGGTTGTCTTTGGCCGACGGGAGCCGGAAACCGTGTTCCACCAACATCTCTTTTCGCGCCTGATCCCCGTTGTACATCCCGTGAATTTGCGGAATTGTGACATGGGATTCATCCACAATGATCAAAAAGTCTTTCGGGAAAAAGTCCAACAACGTGTAAGGCGGTTCCCCCGGCTTTTTGCCGACCAAGTGGCGGGAATAGTTCTCGATCCCGGAACAAAATCCGACTTCCCTCATCATTTCCAAGTCATATCGTGTCCTCTGCTCCAAACGTTGCGCTTCCAGCAGTTTTCCTTGCCCCCTCAGTTCCTTGAGGCGTTCTTCCAGCTCCTGTTCAATCCCTTTCAAAGCCCTTTCCATCACATCGGAACGGGTGACATAGTGAGAAGCCGGAAAAATGGCAACATGTTCCCTTTCCCCGATAATTTCTCCCGTCACGACATCAATTTCGCGAATCCGGTCAATCTCATCCCCGAAAAATTCCACCCGGACCGCTTGTTCACTCCGGGAAGCAGGGAAAATCTCCACCACATCGCCCCGCACCCGGAATGTTCCGCGCACAAAATTGATATCGTTTCGTTCATATTGGATATCCACCAACTTTCGCAACACTTCGTTCCGGTCCCTTTCCATTCCCACTCGCAAGGAAAGGACCAGATCCCGGTATTCTGTCGGTGAACCCAAGCCGTAAATACAAGAAACACTTGAGACGATAATCACATCTTCCCGCTCAAACAGAGCGCTGGTTGCCGAGTGGCGTAATTTGTCAATTTCATCGTTGATGGATGCATCTTTTTCTATATAAGTATCCGTTGCCGGAATATAAGCTTCAGGTTGATAATAATCATAATAACTGACAAAATATTCGACGGCATTATGGGGGAAGAATTCCTTCAACTCCCCGCACAACTGCGCCGCCAACGTCTTGTTGTGCGCAATCACCAGCGTGGGTTTGTTGACCCGGGCAATCGTTTGGGCCATGGTAAACGTTTTCCCCGTCCCCGTGGCTCCCAAAAGGGTTTGGTACTTGTTGCCCGCCTGAATTTGGCGGACCAGTTTCTCAATCGCCTGCGGTTGATCCCCACGCGGCTCAAAATCCGACACCAGTTGGAATTGTTTTCCCATCCGACTCACCTCATTTCCACATGAAAGTATTATAACATACGGACACGACCTATAAGAACATTCGTTCCGAATCCAAAAAAAGCCTTTCCAGACCGGAAAGGCTTTTGGCTGACACCCGACGGGCGCCTGAATCCCCAAATTGCGGCCCAAGTCAGGACGTGGACCGGACGCGGGTTTTTTCGTCCGCCGGAAGGGCGGGAATCACTCCCAAATCAGCCGGATCATCCTCAAATAAAGTTTTTTGGGTGATGTGCAGGTTCTGATGTTCATCCAACACTGCCAGCTTGCAATGGGTCGCTGTTTCCGCCACCCGGGTCAGCTCCTCCATGCTCCGGACGGGCCGTCCGTTACAGCGCTGAATCACATCGCCAGTTCTCAATCCCATCGCTTCTGCCGGGGAATCCGGAATCACAGCCAGAACCTTCACACCTTGATGGTTGGAAACAAAATACGGCGTTGAACGTTTTTCCATCCACTTGGTTCCAAGATAGATCCCTTCATGCCCCAGCACCGCCAAAACCGCCATGATCCACCCGCCGGACTCCCATCCTTCCAAAAAGGCCAGCCCCAAACTTAAAATCACGGCATACAAAAAAGTAAAGGTGGATGTCTGCCTTTTTTGTTTTTTCAACATTCCCGACAGATTCATCCGCGCAAAACTCAAAAAAACCGGAAGCGGAATCCAACCATTTGGACCGCTCAACAGCAAAGGAACCGGCCAGCCTTTTTTCAGCATGAAACCACTCACCTGATTGACTTGGACCGGATAAGCTCCGTTTTCCCCATCCAAGCGGATCAAAGCCCATTCCAACCAATGGCTGGCGGCAATCAGCCATAACCAGTCCCGGGCAGGGAAAGCATACACCATTTCGGGGACCGGGAAAGGATCCAGCCACGTTGTTTCCGTCACGCAATAGTGAACCAGGCATAACATGCCGGCAGAATAAGCAAGACAAGCAAAACGCAGTCCAAAGACGGACAAAAGGAGCGTCAGGCTCCAAACCATGAACCAGTCTCCGGGTTGAATCTCCCACCGGCCCCCGGACAAACACAGGGAACCGGCCAAACCGACAATCAACGACCAGCAAGTTGTCCGAAGCAACAAAGCCCACTTGGGTTCCAAAACACTGTGAAACGTTTTGAGTTCATATCGCCTGCGCACCCACACATATACCACAATCATCCCTGTTCCCAGCCAAAAAGCCGGGTGAATGAACGTTGAAAACCACTTGGTCAAAAAAGAAAGCGGATCTTCCCAAACAGACCACAATTTGTCCTTCCTCCATATCATAAAAAATACCCCAATGGAAATCATTGGGGTATTTTCTATATTTCCGGGACAAATCCTTTATTTTTTCTTCAAGAGCTCCACTGCCACCTGCAATGTCACATCATTTTTCGGGTCGCGCAAAAAGTTGATAAATGCTTGTCGCAATTTATCGGAGGATACCTCATCCAGTTGTCCTGTCTCCGGAATTCCTTCTTTCTTTTGGAAGGACTTGACAGCCTGTTCGGTAGAACCGTCAAAATATCCGTCCGTGCGCCCCGGATGGTAACCCAGCGCATCCAAAATCAACTGCATATTTTTGACTTCGGTTGAATTATCATCTTTTTTTAGCGGTGCATCCGGCTGGGGAGGAAGCACATTGGCATATGCGGGTTTCTTCACGGGAACATCCGGTTTGATCCCTTTGGTTCCGCCATGCTGGTCAATCCAGTTTCCTTCCGGCGTCAACCATTTGGCGATGGTCAGTTTCAAGTTGCTGCCGTCATCAAAGGATTTGGTGGTCTGAACCGTTCCTTTTCCGAAGGTGGTTTCCCCGACCAACGGATATCCACCGGATTCTTTTAAAGCGGCTGCGAGAATTTCAGACGCACTCGCACTGCCTTTGTCAATCAAAACCGTGATGGGATAAGGCTTTTTGGTTTCCTGTTTGGAATGATATTCCGTGCGGCTTCCCGACTTATCCTCCGTCATCAAGACGCGTTTTTTGCCGGGCACCAATTGGTCACAAATTTCCAATACGGACTGCAAAAGGCCACCCGGGTTTCCGCGGACGTCAATGACAAGCCCGTTGATCCCCTGATCCTCCAGTTTTTTCAGCTCTTTGGCAAAATCTTCTGCTGTATTTTCCGAAAACTGCGTCAATGTGATCCGTCCGATTTTGTCAGGCAACATCGTTGCTTCCACGGTTTGAAGCGAAATTTCATCCCGCACCACCGTAATGTTTAGCGGTTCGCTGACGCCGGGACGGGAAATGAGCAATTGGGCTTTGCTTCCCTTCGGACCGCGGATTTTGCTGACCGCCTCTTGAATGTCCATTCCTTCCAAGCTTTGCCCGTTGACTTTTAACACTTGGTCACCTGCACGCAATCCGGCTTTTTCCGCAGGCGAATCCTTGATCGGCGCAATAATGGTCACTTGGCCGTTGGTCAATGTCACTTCGGCACCGATTCCCGTAAAGGATGACTGCAAATCTTCCTCAAATTGCGCTGCTTCTTTCGGACTCATGTAGGCGGAGTAAGGATCCCCCAGGGATTCAATCATTCCTTTGATGGCCCCGTCAATCAATTGTTCTTCATTTACTTTATGTAAATAAGAAGAAGTAATCGTTTGATATGCTTGCTTTAATTTCCCCTCGTGTGTTTCAAATGATTGAGACCGGTCAAAAGAAAACAGGGTTCCGGATTCCAGTTGATCAATCAACCCCCCGTCACCCACAACCAGCACGGTAAGCAAACTGCTGAAAATCATTGTCACAACCGTAATGATCGCGACGGTCCTGCCTTTAAAATTCATTGTCAGTAAACACCCACCTTTGGATCCCCTTGCAGGCGATCCGGATCAGCCCTTTATACTCTTTAATGTATGACAACCCCGGACAAAATAGTCGTCCGGGATATTATTTTAACTATATCACATTTTTAGTTCATATACCGTTCCGGGTCATAAGACGGCGGTTGGGCCCCTTGTCCGATCCGTACTTCAAAGTGCAAGTGCGGTCCCGTTGAGTTTCCGTTATTTCCAATCGCTGAAATGACCTGCCCGGCTTTTACTTCTTCCCCGGGTTGCACTTTGACTTGGTTGGGGTAACTGTGAGCATACCGGGTAAAGAAAGGCATGCCTTTATAATGTCCGTGATAAATGGTGATCAACCAACCATATCCGGAAGACGCACGGCTGGACACCACGACACCGTCAGCTGCGGCCTTGATCGGAGTGCCGATCGGTCCTCCGTAATCCACTCCCGCGTGAAGTTTTTTCGTTCCAAAGATGGGATGCACACGGTATCCGTAACTGGAAGTCTTTGTGACAGTGGTCGGTTTAATGAGCGGACCGGTGTATGCAAAACGAAGCTTGCCCGAACGCCATTCCGCCAGGTTGATCTGAATCAATTCGTCTTTATGTTCCTCCAGAATGCTTTCCAGCTGCTGCAGGCTGGCATCGGACGCTTCGAGTTCTTTCATCAACTTTTGATATTCTTTGTTAATTTGATCAATCAGCTTTTGTTGTTCCTCAATTTTCACCTGTTTTTCGTCAATGGCTTTCTGGCGATCGTCGACCGCTTTTTGGTATTCGGCCACGATTTTATAATCTCCTTTGACGAGAAGGCGAATGATTTCAAAGCGGTTCAAAAACTCATTAAAATCCTCTGCAGCCAGCAACTGGGCCAAGTAGTTATTTTCTCCGTGCAAATACATCCGGCTGATGCGAACATCAAAATCTTTCCGGATCTCTTGCAAATCTTTTTCCGCTTCCTGCCGCTTTTGCTCAATGGGCTCGATTTCCTTCTGGATGGACTCAATCTTTTGATCTGCTTCGTCCATCTTGCTTTTAAACTCTTCCATCTTCTGTTTCAAACTTTGCTGTTTCTCCAGGATTCCTTGTTTGTCCTCACGGACGCTGTCGATTTTTTCCCGGAGCGACTCGGCTGACACTGTTTGTGGAGGAGTCATCATTGCCGTCAATGAAGCAATCAAAGCCATGGTTAACCATTTCTTACTCATTGATATAAGCGCCTCCCAGTCTTTCTCCTAGTTCCCCATCGCCTTCCTGTTCTCTGTTCTTTTTTATATCACTCAAAACATATGAATATAGTTTAATTCTATTTTATATGGAAACATACAAAGAAATTTTGACGATTTTATCCTTTTTATCCAATTTGCTTGATGGGGTCAATGAAAATGGGAAGTCGATCTAATCACCAGGATTAGATCGACTTTATCCATGATTTGTTCTAGTAATATTGCAAGGGATCCACCGGTTTCCCGTTTTCATGTATTTCAAAATGCAGGTAGGGCACCAACTGGGGATAGTTCCCGACCGAAGCGATTTGTTGCCCTTTTTCCACACGATCCCCGACCTCAACTTGCACTGTGCTTGGATACATATGGGCATAAAGGGTCTTGAATCCATTTCCATGATCAATCACAATATAGTAGCCGTATCCGCCCGGGTCCGATTTTGTCAATACAACGATGCCTGAAGCCGCAGCCACAATCGGTGAGCCCATCGAATTTTTGATGTCAATTCCTTCGTGGCTTCCGTTTCGTTCCCCGAATTCAGAAGAGACTTTTCCGCCCGGTTGCGGCCAGGCCAAAGTATCATTCTCATGCCGGTCCGGTGAAGAAGATGCCGGCGGATGGGAATTGCGAACCTGTCTGTTTTTATCCTCCTGACGAACGGGTTGCATTTTCTCGGGCTCCGGCTCCCGTACCGGATGCTGAAGCGTCCGGCTTTGCTGCTGATACAACGCCGTATAACGTGTCAAATGTTGCCGGGCTTCTTTCAGCAAAGCCTCTTTTTCTTTTTTGCTTTTCTCGATCATGGCCACTTCATTTTCCAAAGCTTTTTTCTCTTTCAAATATTGCTTGATCACGGCACTTTCATTTTCCACGAACATAGAAAGAATATCCAGGCGCATCAAAAACTCCGAAACGGAATTCGCGCTCAACAAATAATAGAGATATTGATTTTTGTGACTTCTCTTATATATATGTACCAGCACCGCCTCAAACCGCGCTTCCAGCATGCTCAGTTTTTTTTGTTTCTCCAACAGGTTCATTTTCTTTTGCGCGATTTCTTCATTTAACCCCGCAACTTGCCGCTCCCTGGCCATAACCTGTTTTTTGGCTTCTTCCAGTTTGATCCATGCCGGGTTCTTCTGGTGTTCACTGTTTGCTTTGACCGAAAGCGGGCTTGCGAGGCTGAATAAGACCGCCTGAACAAGCATCATTGTAGTGACAAACCATTTTCGAACCACTTTGGTCGTACTCCTCCCGTTTCAATTCAGCTTACTTGCCCTGTTCCGGGGGCAAATAAGAGATGGGATCGACAGGTGTACTTCCTTTATGTACTTCAAAATGCAAGTGAGGTCCGGTTGAAAATCCATTACTTCCCACAGCTGCGATGACATCTCCCGCCGATACCTTTTGGCCGACTTCCACTTTTACCGTTTGAGCATACATGTGGGCATAAAGCGTGGAAAGTCCGTTCCCATGGTAAATGACAATGACATAACCGTATCCATTTGAAGGACGGGCTTCAATCACTTCACCGGACGACGCGGCACGGATCGGGGTCCCCATTTTCGCTGCGATATCCATCCCTTCATGCATCCGGTATTCCCGGTGAACCGGGTGATATCGCATGCCGAACGGGGAAGTCACCGTCCCGTTTACCGGCCAAAGAAAGCCGTCGCTTGCCGGAACATTGCCGTCCGGATGGTTTTGTTGCTCTTTTTTGCGGGCTTCTTCTTCCCGTTTGGCCACCCAGTTGCGCAATTCTTTCCGGGCCTGAATGTTTTGGTCCTCCAATTCCGCCAGGTTCGTCTCCAGCGCCGCCAACTTTCCTTCATGTTGTTGGTATTTTTTTTGGAGTTGAGCAAAAACGCCCTGGGCTTCTTTTTGTGCTGTTTGTAAGTTTGCCAAATCCTTTTGTAATTCCTGCTCAACTCCGGCCAATTCTTTTTGTTTGTCGGTATATTTTTGGATCACGCGCTGATCGGCCCGGGCCAAAATGCTGATATAATCGTACCGTTTCAGGAAATCCCCGATGGAGTCGGATTGTAACAAAAGCTCAAAGTAAAAATTGTTTCCTTTTAAATAAATATCCTGCATGCGATGTTTGTAAGTTTGACGCAAAAGATCCAATTCCCTCTCAACGCTTTTGCGCTCTTCCCGTTTTTCCTTTATTTGGTTTTCCAGTGCATAAACACGCATGTCCAACTGGTTGAGTTCCTTCTTTTTCGCTTCAATCTGACCCAAAATTTGTTTCATGTCCTCTTGCGCTAGTTCTTTCTTTTTTTCCAGTTGCAATATTTCTTGATCCCGTTGTCGGATTTCCTCTTTTTTCTCATCGATGGAAGAGGAATCTGTGATTGCAAAGCTGTCTTTGACGGGGATCAAAGAAAAAACCAGCAAAAAAGAAAATATCCCTGCAAATTCTTTCCTAATCACTTTGCTCCTCCTCGAACTAGATTCCTCCTCTTTACACTTTCAAGAAACGGCGCACGGAAATAATGCTTCCCAGTGTCCCGATCGCTGTTCCTAGAGCGAAAATGCACAAGGTCACATAAGTACCCAGCGAGAGGATCGGCATCATTTTCAGAATGGATTGGGCTTCACCGGCCCCCAAAATGGTGTAAGCCACTTGATAGAGAACCAAAACCAGGATGGTCGGAACGAGGGCACCAACCCATCCGATAAACGCCCCTTCAATAAAGAACGGCCACCGGATGAACCAGTTGCTGGCTCCCACCAGCCGTTGGATTTCAATCTCTTTCCGACGGGCAATAATGGTCAGCTTAATGGTGTTGGAAATCAAGAAGGCGGCAAGAGTCGCCAGCCCCAATCCGAAAATCAAAATGATGTTCCGAATCCAGCTGGACAATGTCAGCAATTGCTCGGTCACATATTCACCGTCATCCGCTTCGTCAATTCCCGTCACCGATTTCACCTTTTCGGTCAGGCTTTTGATCTGATGGGGATCTTTGGGTACAACCGTGATGACGTCAGGCAAGGGGTTTTTCCCTTCCCCTTCATAACTGCGGAAAATTTCCGTTCCTTCCTCTCCCCATTGGGCCTTCAGCTGACGCAATCCTTCTTCCTTCGGCACCAGTTCCGCACTTTTCACTTCGGGCATCGATTCGATTTGTTTCAATACTTGGAGCTGCTGGTCATCCGTCAACTGCTCGGCAAGTGCTGCACGAATCGCCACCTGTTTATCCAGCTCCACCGCCATGTAGCGGACGTTGAATGCAAAAATGAGGAAAATACCGAAGATAAACAGCGTAACGGCTACAGCACTGATCGCGGCAAAACTCATCCAGGCATTGCGACGCACGCCGCGATAAGCTTCCCGAAAATGTCGCGATAATGTCTCAATCCTCATAGCCGTATTCTCCTCCCATTTCGTCCCGGACAATCACACCTTGTTCAATGGCAATGACGCGTTGTCTGAGTGTGTTTACAATTTCTTTGTTGTGTGTCGCCATTACGATGGTGGTTCCGCGCCGGTTAATCTCTTCCAGCAGATACATGATGTCCCAAGAGTTTTCCGGATCGAGGTTTCCGGTGGGCTCGTCCGCTATCACAAAAGTTGGATTATTGACAATTGCGCGAGCGATTGCCACACGTTGCTGCTCCCCTCCGGAAAGTTGCGACGGCAAGGCATGCATCCGGTCCGCCAGACCAACCAGCTCCAAGACTTCGGTGACTCTCGGTTTGATTTTGCGTTTGGGAGCCTCGATCGCTTCCATCGCAAAAGCAACATTTTCAAAAGCTGTCATATGCGGAAGCAATTTGAAATCCTGGAACACGACACCGATTTTGCGGCGAACATGCGGAATTTTCCAATCGCGTACCCGTTTGACGTTGACCCCGTTGATCAGAACAACGCCGTGCGTGGGTTTTTCTTCTCTGTACATCAGCTTGATAAATGAACTTTTCCCCGCTCCGCTCGGTCCGACCACATACACGAATTCTCCCTGGTCGATCCGTACGTCCACTCCGCGGAGAGCTTCAACCCCATTTGGATAAACCTTCCACACATCATGCATTTCAATCACGAAAACTCACCCCAGGAAACATGATTTTCAATATAGTTTATCTCTCTCCATTTTTTCTCCTGCTTACTGATGGTAACAAAAATGGTTCGCCACTTCATCCCATTATCATCCTAAATTTGAAGAAAAATATCAAATAAAGAAATGGCTTACTTTCCTTCAAAAACTACTTCAATATTATAACACCATTCACCAATTTCCCGGGTTAATATTTTGCAAAATCATTTTTTATTCAAAAATACAAAAAACCCCAAATGATGGTGATTTGGGGTATTATCTTACCATAGAATTCCTTCCTAGTAAATATTGGATAAGGTTTCCCGCTGCTTTTTAAGCGTGGCGATTTTGTTTGAAAGTGTCTTCAACACTTGTTCTTTTGCGGTTCCTCCCTCGCTTTTGCGCGCATCCACCACATTTTCCAGTTCCAAACAGGAATAGACATCTTCCCCGATTTCCGGGGAGAAACGGTGAAACTCTTCCAAGGAGCAATCACTCAAGGTTTTTTCTTTGTGAATGGCATACAAAACCAGCTTTCCGACAATTTCATGCGCTTTGCGGAAAGGAATGCCTTTGCCCACCAAATAATCGGCCAAATCCGTTGCATTGGCAAACCCTTGCCCGGCATGCCGTTTCATTTTCGATTGGTTGACTTCCATCGTTTCAATGAGGGCCGCCATCAAACGAAGGGAACCTTTTAACGTGCGGACCGTATCAAAAACCCCCTCTTTGTCTTCCTGCAAGTCTTTGTTGTAGGTGAGGGGCAAAGCTTTCAGCGTGGTCAACAAAGCCATCAAATGCCCGAACACCCGTCCGGTTTTTCCGCGGATCAACTCCGGGATATCCGGGTTTTTTTTCTGCGGCATCATGCTGCTTCCGGTGCAAAACGCATCATCCAGGATGACATATTGAAACTCTTCGCTCGACCACAGAATCAGTTCTTCCGACAGCCGGGACAAATGAACCATCACCAAGGAACAGACTGAGAGAAACTCCACCAAATAATCCCGGTCACTCACCGCATCCATGCTGTTATCGTAAAGCGAGGAAAATCCCAACGCTTTTGCAACCATTTGCCGGTCGATGGGAAATGTCGTTCCCGCAATGGCACCGGCCCCCAACGGACAGCAGTTGACGCGTTTGAAGCTGTCGATGAACCGTTGTACATCCCGTTCAAACATCGAAACATAAGCCAATAAATGATGGGCAAACCGGACGGGTTGCGCGCGCTGCAAGTGAGTGTATCCCGGCAATATGGTATCCACGTGTTTCTCGACCTGTTTGAGCAAAGCTTCCTGCAATTCCAGGATCTTTCCGGCCAGATCGACCGTCTCCTTGCGCACATAAAGGTGCATATCCAAGGCAACCTGGTCATTCCGGCTCCGTCCGGTGTGCAATTTTCCGCCGACTTCCCCGATTTCGTCGATCAGCATCTTCTCGATGTTCATGTGAATGTCTTCATGTTCAATGGAAAATTCGGCTTTCCCTTCCCGGACTTTTTGCCGGATGGTTGACAAACCTTCCAGTATCCGGTTTGCTTCTTCCCCGGTGATAATCCCGCATGCGCCCAGCATTTTCACATGCGCCATGCTCCCTTCGATGTCTTCTTCAGCCAATTCTTTATCAAATCCAATGGATGCATTAAAGGCTTCCACCCACTGGTGTGTGGTCTTGGTGAAACGCCCGCCCCACAGTTTCATGGTCTTCCTCCTTTTTATGCACGCTTGCATAAATATTCGTCGGCAATCCCCACAATTTAATAAACCCGACAGCCGCCTGATGATCAAAACTGTCTTCATTGGAGTAGGTGGCCAATTTTTCGTTGTATAACGAATAAGGGGAAATTCTTCCCGTCACCGTCGCATGGCCTTTGAACAAGTTTACGCGAACCTTTCCGGTCACCACTTGTTGCGTTTCTTCAATGAACGCATCCAGCGCTTTTTTCAGCGGCGAATACCAAAGCCCGTCATAAACCATTTCCGACCACTTTTTCTCAACCGTGGCCTTGAACTGCAAAACATCTTTCGGCTGCGTCAAAAATTCCAGTTCCCGGTGTGCGTTGATCAATGTGACCGCTCCCGGACATTCATAAACTTCACGCGATTTAATTCCCACCAGCCGGTCCTCCACATGATCGATCCGTCCGACCCCGTGTTTTCCGGCCAACTTGTTCAATTGCTCCAAAATCTCAGGGAAAGAAAGCCGGTTTCCATTCAGGGATACAGGAACGCCTTTTTCAAAAGCGATCTCGATTTCGTCCGGTTGATCCGGGGTGCCGGCCAAAGGACACGTCCATTCATAAGCAGCTTCCGGAGGCGCCTGCCACGGATTCTCCAATTCACCGCATTCACAACTTCTTCCCCACATGTTTTGGTCAATGCTGAACGGATTGTCCAAATCAACCGGAATCGGAATCCCGTGTTTTTTTGCATAAGCAATTTCCTCATCCCGGGTCATTCCCCATTCCCGTACCGGGGCCACCACTTTCAACTTTGGATTCAATGCCGCAACCGAAACATCAAACCGGACTTGGTCATTTCCTTTTCCCGTGCAACCGTGGGCAACGGCAACGGCCCCTTCTTCTTTTGCGATTTCAACCAGCACTTTGGAAATCAACGGACGGGACAAGGCCGAATGCATCGGATACTTTCCTTCATATAAAGCATTGGCTTTCAAAGCCGGCAGCAGGTATTCTTCAGCAAACAACGCTTTGGCATCGACCACAACGGATTTGACTGCTCCCACTTTCAACGCCTTGTCCTTGACAAAATCCATGTCTTTGCCTTCCCCGACGTCCAATCCGACCGCAATCACATCATAGCCGTATTTTTCTTTCAACCACGGAATCGCAACTGATGTATCTAAACCACCTGAATAAGCTAAGACCACTTTCTCCTTACTCATGGGTATCCCTCGCTTTTAATAAAAATTCATTTATATGTATGATTATACATCCTGTGCATAAAAAATCCACCCCCAATTTTTTGAACCGGCTAAAAAAAAGCAGAAACCTTTTTCCGGTTTCTGCTCTGAAACGATGATCCACCCCGGATGGAGCGGCTCAATCTTTCCTTCCCACCGGCACAAAATAGGAAAGGTTTCCGGTGATTTTCCGATCCACCCTCGCGATCACGGCCGAAGGCTTTCCGCCAATCAAAAAAGACCCCCACAACAATTCCCCCTGATAAGCTCCCTTGAGGGTTTCCACTTCCACTTTTTGCAGGGACACCAATTGTTGATAAATCATGGGTTGATCCCAATAGGCATCCTGGTTGTCCCGGACAATCAAATTCCCGTTTTGGTCATACAAAGAAACGGCGCCGCCCTCCCGGCCGAAGAATGGCTTTTTCACATAAGCCGCATGGCCTTTAAAATTGTTTTCCAAGTAGGTGGGCAACATGTACGTTGCGATCACATCACGTTCTTCTTCATTAAAAAAAGTATTTGTTTCATATAAGTTCCAAATCAGTGCCTGTAAAGCTTTGGTTTGCGATAAAAGAGCAGAGGGGGGATTAATGGAAACCAGCTTTTGACCGGCCA
The DNA here is from genome assembly GCF_016055175.1 of Thermoactinomyces sp. CICC 10735. NCBI lineage: Bacteria > Bacillati > Bacillota > Bacilli > Caryophanales > Thermoactinomycetaceae > Thermoactinomyces > Thermoactinomyces sp. CICC 10735. The sequence continues at coordinate 286,649 of NZ_JAECVT010000003.1, forward strand.
TGAGGGAAAGGAGATGCGCCCCGGTCGGATAACCATCCTCATCCGTGTCTTCGGCCATGATTTCAATGGCATGCAAACGATATAAAACGTCCACCGGTCCATAGCCGGCATGATCCTGCTTGGCATACAACCGGTCTCCCCGGACGGCCAATGCCGACAACGGGACAAAACGGGCGCAAAGGCCTGATTTCTCCATTAAATACTGGGTCGTCCCGGAATCTTCTTCATGCCAGTCCAACGCGCTGAAGCAGATGTGATCGGTTCGGAAGCCTCGTTTCTGGTATGCCTCCACCACGTTTTGAAAGGCATCGGTCAAATCTTGCTCCATGCCTTCATTCGGATCTTGATATCCCATCGCTTTCGTAACCCGCCCGTTGACATAAAAAGCTTCCACAATGCCTGTGGGGGTGTCACTGTTAAATTCCAGCATTTTCAATCCTTGCGGGGTATAGGCAAAGTCAAAACGACCGATCACCGTTGGCCAGTCAAGCAGAAAAGGTTGCCGGACGGCTCTTCGGGCTGCTTCGGGAATTCCCAACTCCTCCAACAACCGGTCATCGGCCTGCTGTAAAACCTTGACCGTGCGTTCATAGATTTTCCCCAAACACGCGGTCGCTTGTTGAATTTCATGATGAAGCGCCGGGTCCAAAGGGTAAACCGAAGCGAGGGCATATTCCTGACCGTACATGACGTCCCAGGTAAACACCTTTTCTTCTCTCAGCAGATGGTAAATCTGTTCCCTGCGCTTGGCATAATTTAAATCTTTCAAAATTTATCCTCCTGAACCACGGATTTTGCCAATTCCTGATTTGTAACTGCTGCCCGTTTTTTTGTAACCGGATGAAACCAGCGAGTTTTCTTTGATATAATACATTTTCTTCCCGTTGATCACCACGTAACTGTCCGGATCCACCCGGCTTTGGTCATCATCGCATAACAGATCATGATTCTGGTCGCGGCAAAATTCCCAGTCATTCTTGTCATCGCATCCCGACAGCGGGACGGACAGCATGGCCAGGGTAAACAACCCCACCATATGGCGGCTCTTTTTCATCCGTTTCCTCCTCCTTCCTTTAAAACGGGAACAGCATAGATCACATAAACATACCGGTTTTCATCCACTTCCGTTGATGTCGTTTTCCACCATTGCCCGTCAATGTAGTGCAGGCTGCCGAGCAAACGGAGCAAAGCATCTTGTGCATGATGAAATTGATAACAATGAACCACAGGATAACCGGACCACCGTGCATCAAAATGGCGCACTTCCATGCGGATTCCTTGCCAGGTCGGGCTGAAACGGAGGCGGTCGTCAAGCACTTTTTCTTCTTCGCTTCGTTTTACATAAATCTTGTGCACGGGCGGGTCCGCCTGGATGTGAACACATTCAAACACGTCTTTCCCCCTGACAAAATAGTCACACGCAAAACGCATCATCACTTCTTCCTTGGAAACAGACGGATACTCATACAAGACGGAAATCTCCTCTCCGTCTTCCATCAAATGATATTCCAGCTTCTCCATATTTACCCTCAATTCCAAATAATAATCAACTCAACAAAAATATAGTTCTATAATATGAAAGGGTTTTCCCTTCTTTGTCATGAAGAAAGAAGCAGATTGATAACATCTGCTTCTTTTCCTTGTCATCAGGAGGCGTTGGGAACCTCTTTTTTCGCTTTTTTCAGTTTCAACCAGCGTCCGCATAACAGAACAAACGCGGTCATGACGAGATAGAAAACATATTGCAACCATTCCGCTCCTTGGAAAAAGGGACGGATGAACTTGTCATCTGCAATCATTTTTGCCGATGTAAAGGCCAAAACTCCCGATCCGATGTAAATAATCGACGGATACTTTTCCAACAGCTTAAGGAACAAGGTACTGCCCCAAACAATGATGGGAACGCTGATCAACAATCCGATAATCACCAGCATGAAGCTTGCGTGAGCAGCGCCGGCCACGGCGAGGACGTTATCCAAGCCCATCAGGGTGTCGGCGATCACAATCGTGCGGATCGCGGACATCACACTGCTGGCCGCTTCGACATCTTCATCGCCTTTCTCTTCAATCAGCAATTTCATGGCAATCCAGATCAAAAGCAGCCCGCCGATCAACAAAAGCCCCGGAACCTTTAACAACCAGACCACCGCCAGCGTACAAAGGATCCGCATCACAACGGCACCGACAGTCCCCCAAAAAATCACTTGTTTTTGCTTGTTTTTCGGTAAATTGCGGGCGGAAAGCCCGATAACAATGGCATTATCTCCTGCCAAAACCAAATCAATGATCACAATGGAAAGTAAAGCGGTGAGAAACTCAACTGACAAGAAGTCCAAATTCTTTCCCTCCATTTGTTATTGGATTCAGGGGATTACAAAAAATGGCAAGACCTTTGCATGACAAATCACGCAAAGGTCTTGCCAACAACATAAAAATGTTGCAACAAAGCCGGGGATAAACCCGTAATGACGACTTTGTTGTAAATAGCTACTCCCCTTAATCAAAGAACAAAAAATGATTCAATTATTCAGTTCATACAAACATTATATAAAAATTTGTTCCTCCGTCAATAATTTTTCTGCCAGTTCATAAATATTTTACAGTAGCTCATTTTTTCACCTCTTGATCATGATAAGAATAAACCGCCAGATAAATCACACCCTTATCCTCCGTGTGCTCGTCCGCCCATTGGTAATCCCAACCAATCACGCTGACCAGACGATCACTCTTTTGCAATTGGTCCAACAATGAAGCAAACTCTTTTTGATTGGCCTTTACTTCCAACTGAACCCAAGAAGGAACCAATTCCGGGCGCACCACCATCCCCAATTGTTGCATGAGCTCTTCTTCACTGACCGGTCGGGCCTCACTTTGCTCCGCAGTGTCCTGACGTGCAATTTGGTGAAGATCTGCTAAGCTTTCCAGCTTCAAAAAATCGGCACCGGACGATTTGACGGCCCGCTCAATATCGACAACATAGCCCGGATCCCGCCGGTTCAGCGGAATTCTTTCCTCCAGCCGTCTCAACTCCATATGGGTTAACACAGACGGGGGTTGGTAATCAGGCGCCAGGTATTTTTGATGCCTTTCAATGTTTTGGGCCAGGGATTCCCTCTCCCTTTCCAGCCATTTTTGTTTTAAAACCAAGGGATGCACCAGATAAAAATAGAGGGTCAGGATGAGCAAGAATCCAGCCGCCAGGGTCATGATTAAGAACTTTCCGGACTTCCATCGCCGGATCTTGACTGGTTTTCGGATGATTCTTCCACTCCTTTCTCTCTTTTTAAATCCAGCCGGAAATGCACCAATACCTGATTGGCGTTTTTTTCATAAACTTCATTCATGCAGCGGTCTCCGACACACTCGATCCATGCTTCCTGATACAAATCCGGCTTTTTTTCAACCAGTTCCTGAAGAAATTTCGTCGCTTCCGGAATCGAAGAAAAATAGGCCCAACCTTCCAATTGATTTCCTATTCCTTGCAGGCGAAACAAGTCCGTGCCGCGGGGTATCATTTGATGCACTTGATAGGCCGCTTCTTTCCAACGCTGTTGACTTGCCTCCACTTTTTGGATCGTTTTTTCATAATCCATGGCTGGTTGCTGACTCTCATAAATTTTCTCTTCGTTTTTTTTAAGCTGAATGGCCTGATTCAACTGTTTTCGCTTTTGGGCCACTTCCGCTTCCAAAGCCGACACGCGTTCACCGGCAACCTTCTTGGCATATAGAATGCCCACCCCCAACCCTGAAAGCAAAAGCAAAATCCCGGACAAAAAACTGTAAAAAAACCGTTTGTATATCGGCTGTGGCGGCAAAAAATTCATGGTCCCATTCCTTCCTTCTCATCCACCGTCAGACCGATCGGGATCGACAAAGCATTTCCGAGCCATTTCGATGCGCGGTCACGCAACGGTTCGGGCATGATGATCTCTGCCGGAGGGGCAAGTTTGACAGACGCCTCCAAATGTTGCTGAAGCCAGTTTTCCAACAAATAAAAATCCAATCCTTCCCCGGACAAAAACCATTCCGCTCTGGAGCTTTTCAACCATTTTCTCTCCTTGTTCGAAACTTTTTCAAAAATTTGTTCCATCAACCTTTTCCCGTATCTCTCCACCTCTTGTTTCTCTTTCAACAAGGGATGGAGCGGATCGGGATGCGGACGGTCCTCATGTTCTGCAAACGAAGCCATCGGCAGATGAAGATGATAAACCCGTTCCAGTTTTCGATCGATAAAATGGCTGACCTCCACATCCTGTTTGGAGATTTGAATCATCAGGGTATGGGGCGTCTGAAAGCTCCGGTGATAATGGATCCATCGGTACAAACCGAAAGGAGCCAGATCAATATGAACCGGATCCAATCCGCAATATTGAAAACACCGGACAAAAGAGTCAATGTATGACTGAGAAATCAACGCCAGAAAAACCTCTTGCTGGTCCCCGTCTTCCCAGACATGATCCAGCAAACGGAAATCAAACACCGGATCGGAAAAAGGCAGGTCCAACACGGGAATCAAATATTTTTCAATCCATCTCCGGTATTTTATTTTGCGCATTTCCGGCAACATCACCCGTTTAAACAAAACATGACGACAATGGATGCTGACATGCACCCGTTTTGTATTGAGTCTTCTCCCCAACAAGGCCTCCTGGATGGTTTGGATCAATTCCTCCCGATCCAAAAACGTGCCCGATTCCGCCCACACACTGGGCAACGGATGGACCACATATTGGAGAAGCTCCATGTTCTTCCTCTTTTTCTTCACTTCAACCAATTTGAAAAAAGAAGAGGATAATTCAACACCAACATGTATAGCCATAACCGGTTCTCCTTTGCAAAATCATCCTGACGACACCACACGGATCAACGGCTGGTTATCACTTTTTACCAACATCATAACATTTATTATTTTAATTTTTAATTCGCATAATCCTTTTACTTTGACATAAAATCAAATCCCTGTCAAAATTCGCTCCACGCAAAAAAAAACCCCGGTTTCTTTCATTTCAGAAACCGGGGGTTTTCATCCGGGTCAACCATCAGCCAAAATGGCTACCAAAAGTGCTTTTTGCGCATGAAGACGATTTTCCGCCTGATCAAAAACCACGGATTGCGGTCCCTCCAAAACTTCTCCGGTCACTTCCAGTCCGCGGTAAGCAGGCAGGCAATGCATAAAGATGGCATCGGGTTTCGCTTTTTCCATCAGCGAAGCATTCACTTGATAAGAAGCAAACGTTTTGTTTCGTTCTTCTTTTTCTTCTTCTTGTCCCATGCTCGCCCAGACATCTGTGTAAACCACATCGGCCCCTTGCACGGAAACGGCCGGATCATAATGGAAAGTGAGAGAGGCTCCCGTTTGTCCGGCGATTTGCTCCGAGTATTCCCAAACAGCGGGATCCGGTTCATAACCCGGCGGCGTTGCAACATGCAAATCGATGCCGGTGAGCGCCGAAGCCTGGATCAGAGAGTGAAGGACATTGTTACCATCCCCGACATAAGTCAATTTCACTCCTTTTAACGATCCCTTCTTTTCCAATATGGTCAACAAATCGGCCAGCGCCTGGCAGGGATGGGCCTGATCGGAAAGCCCGTTAATGACCGGAATGGTTGCGGCATCGGCCAGGCGCTCGATTCTTGCATGTTCATGGGTGCGGATCAAAATCGCATCCACAAACCGCGAAAGAACACCTGCCGTGTCCTCCATGCTTTCTCCCCTGCCCAACTGCATCTCATCGTTCCGGAGCAAGACCGTGTATCCCCCTAACTCCTTCATCCCGACTTCAAAAGAGACACGGGTCCGGGTGGACGGCTTTTCAAACAGCATCGCCAGGCTTTTTCCTTTCAGCGGCTGACAGTGTTCTCCCTTGTTCCGCAGTGATTTGAGTTTGAGGGCTGATTGAAGCAAAGCTTCAATTTCATGCGGCTCCCAGTCGATCAATGTTAAAAAACTCTTCCCTTTTTTCCCTGCTAATAACGGCGTTTCCAAAGTCTCTTTCACTATCGCCCCTCCTCACATGCCGATTTTTGTTTGTGACAAGGTTTGGTGCAAAACGGAGGCCGCCTGGTCTATTTCTTCTTCACTTACAATTAAAGGCGGCAACAGGCGCACAACCTTTTCGCCGGCAGGAAGCACAACCAGTCCGTTTTCCAACAGCTGACGGATGAACGGGGCAGCCGGTTCATCCAGCTCAATGCCGACCATCAATCCTTTTTGGCGGATTTCCCGGACAGCAGGAAGGGATCGGATCAAACCGTCCAGCTTCTTCTTTAAATACTCCGCTTTTTCCCTTACCTGTTCCAACAATCCGGTTTGTTCGATTTCGGTCAAAACCGCATCACAAACGGCCATGGCCAACGGATTACCTCCAAATGTCGTCCCGTGTGTGCCGGGGCCCAACACCGGTTTCAAGCGGGAATCCGCCACAACAGCCCCGACCGGATACCCGTTTCCCAACCCTTTGGCAACGGAGATTGCATCCGGCTTGATGCCATATGCCTGATAGGCAAACCATTCACCCGTCCTTCCGACTCCGGTCTGCACTTCATCGATCATCAGCAAAATCTCTTTTTCTTTACACCAATCCGCCAATTCCCGGACAAACGCCGGATCAGCCGGCCGGACCCCGCCTTCCCCCTGCACCAGTTCCAAGAAAACACCCGCGGTGGTTGTCCGGGTTGCTCCTTTCACCGCCTCCATGTCTCCATAGGGGACCGTGCGGAATCCGGGAGGCAAAGGGTCAAATCCCGTTTTAACTTTCTCTTGCCCCGTGGCCGTCAAAGTGGCCAGTGTACGGCCGTGAAAAGAGCCGGTGAATGTGATGATTTCAGGCTCATGGATGATCTTTGCGTCTTTCGCCCATTTCCGGGCCAATTTGATTAATGCTTCATTCGCTTCCGCCCCGCTGTTACAAAAGAAGACGGCATCCAACCCGGTGATTTGGCACAACTTTTCCGCCACTTTTTCCTGCAACGGCTGTTCAAACAGGTTGGACACATGCCAAACCGCCCGGGCTTGCGCCATGAGTGCTTCCAACACGCGGGGATGTTTATGACCCAAATTGGTCACCCCGATGCCGGAACCAAAATCCAGATACCGTTTTCCCTGTGCATCGGTCAACACCGCCTTTTCGCCGTCCACAAAATGAACGGGGTGGCGCTTATATGTTGGAAACAGAGACACGTTCGCTCACCTCTTTCTTCATCAGGCATGTTCCCGGGGAATCCGGTCTTTTTTCATCCGTGTCGCGACCTTTTTCTCCGTTGATAATCCACACTTTCTCCACCCCGCCGTTCAAGCAACGGACCGCGGACCGGACTTTCGGGATCATACCGCCAGTGATCTGCCCATCTGAAATCAATTGCTCCACCATTTCCGGTGTCGCATGGCGCAACAGCTTTTTTTCATTTCCTTCCTTTATGAAAATTCCGTCCACATCGCTGACCATGACCAATTGTCTCGCTCCCATCCCTTGTGCAACCAAAGCGGCCGCTTCATCGGCATTGACATTAAACGCTTGCCCTTTTTCCCCGATTCCGAGGGATGAAAGGACAGGAACCCAGCCAGTCTCCAACATCTGATGAAGCACTTTCCGGTTCAGTCCGGTCACTTCCCCGACAAAACCCAGTTTTTCGTCTTTGGGTTTCACCGTGATCAAATTCAGATCGATTCCGCTTATGCCAAGCGCCGGAATCCCTTCTTGGAGCAAACGCGAAACGAGCTGTTTGTTCACTTGGCCGGCCAACACCATTTGCACGATATCCAGCGTTCCTTCATCCGTGACCCGTCTCCCCTCGATAAACACCGGTTTTTGGCCCAGTTTGTTCATCCAGTTTGAAACAAAAGGACCGCCGCCGTGCACGATCACATACGGAATGTTTTCTTTTGACAACTCCCTCAACTTCCGGAAAAAATCCGGGTGAAGCCGTTTCAGCACGCTTCCCCCCAATTTGAACACAATCATTGGAGACTTTCTGTTCCTCCTTTGTTTATGTCCGGTAGCTTGCATTGATGCGGACATATTCATAGGTCAAATCACATCCCCAGGCAACGGCTTCCTCCATTCCGTCGCCCAGATCCAACCGGATCTCCACGACATCCTGTTTTAACACTTGCTCCGCCAGCTCTTCACGAAAGTCTGAAGCCATCCCTTTTTTCACCACCTGAACCGGTCCCAGCCAGATATCCATGTTTTCCGGATTTAACGAAGGATCGGCATAACCGGCTGCGCAGATGACCCGGCCCCAATTGGCATCCTCCCCGAAAACAGCGGTTTTCACCAGGTTGGATCCCACCACGGATTTGGCCACCTTCCGTGCTGCTTCCTTCGACGGGGCTCCTTCAACCCGGACCTGAATCAAGCGGGTGGCTCCTTCGCCGTCGCGGGCAATCATTTTGGACAATGCCCCGCAAACGTATTGGAATGCGGCTTGAAACCGTGCCCATTCCGGATGCTGACGGGTAAGGGGCCGGTGACCGGCATATCCGCTTGCCATCACCAACACCATGTCATTGGTGCTGGTATCGCCATCCACCGTGATCATGTTGAAGGTTTCATCGGTGGTTTGCCAAAGCAATCTCTGCAAATGATCCGGCCCGATTTTGGCATCGGTGGTAATAAAAGAAAGCATGGTCGCCATATTGGGATGAATCATGCCGGAACCTTTGGCCACTCCCGCAATGGTTACCGGCTTCCCGTCAATTTCCAAGGTGACGGCAATTTCTTTGGTGCATGTATCCGTCGTCAGGATCGCTTCAGCAAATGCAGCAGGTTGGTTGTCCGTCTCCGTCACCAATCGTTTTAAGCCGGCCGCGACCCGGTCCATGGGCAAATACTCGCCAATCACGCCCGTGGAAGCCACGGCGACCAAATGCGAAGGAATATTTAATAAAGAAGCGGCTTGATCCCGCATTTTTCTTGCATCTTCCAATCCCCGTTCCCCCGTGCATGCATTGGCAATGGCACTGTTGACCACAATCGCTTGCAACTTGCTTGCCACGCCCATGCTTTCCTGCGTCACTTTGATCGGCGGCGCCTGAAAGGCATTCACGGTATAAACCGCCGCCGCCGAAGCTGGCACTTCGCACTGAATCATCCCCAAATCCTTCCGTTTTCTTTTCAATCCGGCATGGATTCCCTTGGCTGAAAACCCTGCGGGCAATGCAATGGAAGGTTTTTCAACGATTTGAAACCAATCCGTTCCGGTGATCATGTCGTCTCCCCCCGTTTAAGGATAAAGCGGATCCATATCAAGTCCGGCAGTGACCGGATAGCCCATGCGAATGTTGGCATTTTGCACGGCTTGTCCCGCTGCTCCTTTCATTAAGTTATCAATCGCCGCCAAGATGATGAATCTCCCTGTCCGTTCATCCACTTGAACCCCGATATCACAAAAGTTGCTTCCTTGTACTGCTTTGGTTTCGGGCCATTTGTCTTTTAACACACGAACAAACGGTTCCGAAGCATAAGTTTCCTCATAAAGTTGCAAAAGGTCCGCCTTTGTATATTTATTCAGTGGCTGCGCATAGATCGTGACCAATATCCCCCGGTTCATCGGAACCAGATGGGGAACAAATTGAACCCGGACATCCGAACCGGTAAGACTGCTTGCCACCTGCTCGATTTCGGGAATGTGTTGATGATGACTGATTTTATAAGGACGAAGATTTTCGTTGATTTCGCTGAACAAGTTTTGCTGCCTGGCAGCCCGTCCGGCACCGGTGACACCTGATTTGGCATCAATAATGACCGAAGCCGGATCCAGGCACTTTTCCTTTAAAAGCGGCAAAAGCGCAAGCAACGTGGCCGTCGGATAACAACCCGGATTACTGATGAGTTGCGCCGTTTTCAACTCCTCGGAAAACCATTCACTCAACCCGTAAACTGCCATGTCCAGATATTTGCGGTCCGCCGCCGGCTTTTGGTACCACGTTTCATACCGGCCGGGATCCCTCAGCCTGAAATCCCCGGACAAATCAACCACAATCTTTCCTTCTTCCACAAACAAAGACGCGTACTCCTTACTGACGCCCGGCGGGGTGGCAAAAAAAATAAGATCCGCCGAGTCACAAATTTGTTTCACATCCAGATCCCAAAACGTTTCCGTCAATTGGGGCATATGCGGAAAAGAACGGTTTAACGGCCGCCCGGCTTGGGAAGAGGAAACATAAGAAGCAATTTGAAATTCCGGATGACGCTGAAGAATTCGCAACAACTCCATGCCACCATAGCCCGTGGAACCGATCACTGAAACTCTCAAAGAATCTCACACCTTCATTTTGGATATGTATTATTATACATTTAATATAATATTTATTCAACCGTATTTCAGGAGAAACAAAAAAAGCCAAGCAGATCGCTTGGCTTTTGAACGTGCGGATTATGGCTGCCCAATCAACCAGTCAGCCAATTTTTCCCGCTGATCCTGGGGGATGTGCGATTGAGCAGGCATGCTTCCTTTTCCATTCTCCAAAACCTGAAGAATTTCATCTTTATTCATTTTCTCGCTGATCTTTTGCAAACTCGGCCCCATGGCCCCTTGCCGGTTTCCGCCATGACAAGAAGAACAGTTGTTCATATAAACCGTTTGGGGATCCGAAGCTGTTGTCGTCCCGTTTTGATTTTGCGAAGTGTTCGGATTTCCACCGGAGTTACATCCGGCCAAGAGCAACAGTCCGCAAAGCGCTCCGAAAAACCAACCTGTTCTTTTCATGGTATCACTCCTACTTGTTCTTTTTGGAAAACAGACTTTTCCCTGCATAATGTTTGGCCCGGGAGGGCGTTTTCTTTTGGTCTTGTTCCTCTTCCTCTTGATTATGGCCGGGTGCTTGCGAGCCGAGTAAGCTGGCTTTCGGGTGTTCCCCCGAATCTTTCGTTGATTCCCCGCTTTTTTCCGGCTTTAACAAACTTCTTTTGTACAAACGGCGGTTTGTTTTTTTATCCAATGCTTCCTGTTGCTTTTCGTCTGTCGCCTTCTCTTCGTCTCCACGGTTCTTTTCCGGTTTTTGTGTCTTCTTGTTTAATGTCAATTTGTGGCCGGACACCTCTTCCGGCTTAGATTTCAACAAACTTTGTTTGCCGTTGACATTCGGTTGTTCTGCTTTCTTCTCTGACGCCATGGAAGCGGCACCATCGTTTTTGGAATGAATCTTTTCTTCGGATGCAGCCGGTTTTGCCTTCGCATTGACGCGCTTCTTCTCGTCAGGTCGGCTGGTGTTGGATTGGATACCGGGTTTGGTGTTGGCTTTTCTTTTTTGTAACTCCTCGGGACTCCGCACAATGATTTCTTTGTCTTCATCCGGATGTGCTTCCGTCGGCCGTTCACGATGGATGCGGGGCTTTTGTTTTCTTTTTTGCCTTTCCCGCTTAAATCGTTCCATGGAAATCTGCACATCTTCGCTGGACATGTTTCCATCCGGAAACATTCTTTCGATTTCTTCCACTTCTTTTTTTCTTTTTTTCGAAACGATAATGCTGATGACCAATATAATGACAATCAATGCAACAACAAAAACGGTTCCCCATAAGACGGGATTTTCCATGATCATATCCATAAGACGACCTCCTCTTTTCTCTGCTCCCCCAACATGACTATGTAATGAGAAGGCCGGCTTTGTTTGCCGGCCCGCCAATGTTTATTTTCCTTTAAACCGGGGCTCTCTTTTTTCAAGAAAAGCATCCATGCCTTCCACACGGTCTTCGGTGGCGAAGGACAAACCAAAGTACGCGGCTTCCATTTGCAAGCCGGATCGGAGATCTGCTTCTGCTCCCTGATTGATCGCTTTTTTCACAAAACGGACGGCCAGCGGAGCCTTTTTGGCCAATAATTGAGCCAACTCTTTTGCTTTGGGTAACAATTGGTCGGAAGGGAACACTTGATAAACAATTCCCAACCGCCGGGCTTCCTCAGCGGAAATCATCTCCCCGGTCATGCAAAGGTATTTGGCAGCTTGCTTGCCGATCAAACGGGCCAAGCGCTGCGTTCCTCCGTAACCGGGGATGACACCCAGGTTGACTTCGGGTTGCCCGAATTTCGCATTTTCCGATGCAAGGATCATATCCCCGCTGAGTGCCAATTCCAAACCTCCGCCCAAGGCAAATCCATTGACGGCCATGATCACCGGGATGTTCAAATCTTCAATCCGGTTGAACAAGGCCTGTCCTCTTTTGGCTTTGGCTTCAGCCTGATCCGGCCGGGAGATTTCGCGCAGCTCTTTGATGTCGGCCCCCGCAACAAAAGCTTTTCCCCCTGCTCCCGTAATCACCAATGCCCGGACGTCTTCCGATTGTTCAATGGATGCAACCGCTTCTTCCAATTCGTTTAACAGATCCTGATTCAGCGCATTTAAAACTTTTTCCCGCGAAATCGTCAGAACCGCCGTATTCCCCTCAAACTCCACGTTTAAATATTTCCAGTCGGACATTTTCCGCCCTCCCTGGTTTTTGATTTTTTCTCTAGGATTTTTGATTTAACTGCTGACGTAAATACGCTTCGATAAACGAATCGATTTCCCCGTCCATCACGGCTTGCACGTTGCCTACTTCCACTTGCGTCCGATGGTCTTTCACCATACTGTAAGGATGGAATACATAAGAACGGATCTGATTTCCCCATCCGATCTCGCTCTGTTCCCCTTTTAGCGACTGCAATTCTTTTTGTTGCTCTTCCAATTGCCGCTCGTACAAGCGGGCTTTTAAAATTTTCATCGCCCGGTCGCGGTTTTTGATTTGAGAGCGTTCCGACTGGCAAGTGACCACAATGCCGGTTGGGATATGGGTGATCCGGACGGCTGAATCCGTCGTATTCACATGCTGGCCCCCGGCGCCGCTGGAACGGTAGGTGTCAATTTTCAGGTCTTCCTGCCGGATTTCAATTTCAATATCATTGTCAATCTCCGGCATCACTTCAACCGATACAAACGAAGTGTGGCGGCGGCCGGAGGAATCAAAAGGCGAAATTCGCACCAAACGGTGAATGCCTTTTTCCGCCTTCAAATACCCGTAAGCATAATTTCCTTTGATCAGCAACGTCACACTTTTTATGCCGGCTTCATCCCCTGCGAGATAATCCAATGTTTCCACTTTGTATCCATGGTCTTCCGCCCAACGGGTATACATACGGAGCAGCATGTCCGCCCAATCTTGCGATTCGGTTCCGCCTGCCCCCGGGTGCAGTTGTAAAATCGCCGAGTTGCGGTCATACGGTTCACTGAGCATGACCGTCAGCTCGAAATTGTCGATCTCTTTTTGCAAGGAACGGATTCCGCTTTCCAATTCCTTCTCCATGGAAGGGTCTTCCCCTTCTTCTTGCAACAGTTCAAGCATCAATTTCTGTTCCTCAAAGGTTTCATCCAGCTCTTCCATCTTCTCGATCTGTTCTTTCAATTGTTTCATTTCACCGATCACTTTTTGGGCTGATTCCTGATCATCCCAAAAGTCAGGAAGAGACATCTCACTTTCCAGCTCTTTCAAACGCGATTTCTTCTGATCGAAGTCAAAGAGACCTCCTGATGTCCGCCAGTTTCCCGGCTGTATTTTCCAACGCTTGTTTCATTTCATGGATTTCCATACCTATCACCTCATGACATATCTTATTCCAAAAAAACGGATTGGAAAAGGGAAGGCCCAGGGTTCCCTGAGCTTCTTTCATTGAACCGAAACAGATTTTTCATTTTTTAAGCAACAGTTTTTGTATTTCTTTCCGCTGCCGCAAGGGCAGGGGTCATTCCGCCCCACTTTTTCGCTCCGGCGAACCGGTTGCTTCTTCGATACCGTCTCGCTCTGTTCCTGGCCGGAAACCGCCTTGGTGTTGACAGCGACTTCTTCCCGTTCAATTTCTTCTTTTTCGTCGATGACAGATTTCATCACGTAACGGACAACTTCCTCCTGTATTTCACTCACCATTTCCTCGAACATGGCAAAACCTTCAAATTGGTAAGCCCGGAGAGGATTGTCCTGTCCGTACGCCCGCAAATGAATGCCTTGCCGCAATTGTTCCATTGCGTCAATGTGATCCATCCATTTCCGGTCAACCGTCCGCAAGGTCACGACTTTCGCAAATTCATTGAGCCGTTCTTCGCCCATTTCCTCCTTGCGCTCTTCATAATATCTTACGACTTCGTCATAAATATATTCGATCATTTCTTCCGGATCCAATTTTTCCAACTCATCGATGGAGATCCTTTCTTCCGGGAGCAGATTGGATTCGACGAAATCAACAATGGCATCCAAATCCCATTCTTCCTCCAGTTCATCGGCCGTATGGGCCTTAACCACTTTTTCGATGGTTGATTTGGCCATGCCGAGAACGACATCTTTTAAATCCTGGCTGGTTAAAACTTCACGGCGTTGTTTATAAATGATTTCCCGTTGCTGGTTCAACACATCGTCATATTGCAAAACCCACCGGCGCGCATCGAAGTTGTTCGCCTCCACTTTCCGCTGGGCATTGGCCACTGCTTTGGTAAACAATTTCCCCCGGATCGGTTCGTCATCGGGCAGTTTATTCAACATTCCTTCCAGATTTTCCGCTCCAAAACGGCGCATCAAATCGTCATTCAGGGACAGGAAGAACCGGGAAGAACCGGGATCGCCCTGACGTCCGGAACGTCCCCTGAGCTGGTTGTCAATCCGCCGGCTCTCATGGCGTTCCGTGCCGATCACATGCAAACCACCCAGCTCGGCAACACCTTCTCCCAAAACAATGTCGGTTCCGCGCCCGGCCATGTTGGTGGCAATGGTGACGGCTCCTTTTTGCCCGGCCTGTGCAATGATTTCTGCTTCCCGTTCATGGTTTTTCGCATTCAGCACTTGATGGGGAATCCCTTTTCGCTTCAACATCCGGGACAATCGCTCTGATTTTTCGATGGACACCGTTCCCACCAACACCGGCTGGCCTTTTTGGTGGCATTGTTCAATTTCCTCCACCACGGCCTTCATTTTCGCCTCTTCCGTTTTGTACAGCACATCAGAATAATCTTCCCGGATCATCGGACGGTTGGTCGGAATTTGCAAAACATCCATGTTATAGATTTTGCGGAACTCTTCTTCTTCGGTTTTGGCCGTACCGGTCATTCCCGACAATTTTTCATACATCCGGAAATAGTTTTGCAAAGTGATGGTGGCCAGGGTCATGCTCTCCCGTTGAACTTGCAAACCTTCTTTGGCCTCAATCGCCTGGTGCAGGCCGTCACTGTAACGCCTTCCGTACATCAAGCGGCCGGTAAATTCATCCACGATGACCACGCCGTCTTCATTCACCACGTAATCTTCGTCCCGTTTCATGAGAACATGGGCTTTCAATGCTTGCTGAATGTGGTGGTTCAACATGATGTGCTTCATGTCATAAAGGTTGTCAATCCCGAGGAAGTTCTCCACTTTCTTCACGCCGTCTTCGGTTAACGTCACTTGCTTCGTTTTGATATCCACCGTAAAGTCTTCTTCCGGTTTCAGGCGGCGCACCACTTTGTCCGCCGCGTAATACAAATCGGTGGCCTTATTGGCTTGCCCGCTGATAATCAAAGGCGTTCTCGCTTCGTCGATCAAAATGCTGTCGACCTCGTCGATGATGGCATAATTCAGTTCCCGTTGCGTCAACTGCTCCGGATACATCACCATATTGTCCCGCAAATAATCAAATCCGAATTCATTGTTTGTCCCAAAAGTAATATCCGCCTGATAGGCGGCTCTCTTCTCTTCCGGTGACATGTGCGGCAGATTCAGCCCGACGGTGAGGCCCAAAAATTCAAACACCTGCCCCATCCATTCACGGTCCCGTTTGGCCAGGTAATCATTCACGGTGACAATATGAACGCCTTTTTCCGTCAAAGCATTCAAATAAGCAGGAAGCGTGGAGACGAGCGTTTTTCCTTCCCCGGTCTTCATCTCGGCAATATCGCCCTGATGAAGCACCATTCCACCGACCAACTGCACACGGAAATGACGCATGTTTAAGACACGGCGCGCGGCTTCGCGAACCACGGCAAACGCCTCCGGCAGGAGGTCGTCCAATGTTTCTCCTTCCTTGAGACGCCGTTTAAACTCATCCGTTTTCTCTCTCAATTGGGCATCGGTCAGTTTTTGCATATCCGGTTCCAAAGCATCAATCTGATCGGCAATCTGAAAAAACTTTTTCAGTTGCCTTTCCTGATTGTCAAACAGTTTGCGAAGGGTTTTTAACAACCTTCATCATCTCCTACCTTGAGCTGGATTAGATATTCGCCGAAATCCAAACAAATCCATATTGTATAGTTTAACAAATTTTTTCCCCTTTTTCATTTGGCTTTCACCGCCGGGGAGAGTAAAAAAACATCCGGCGTATGCGCTTTACTTCACCAGCTCTTTTAAGAATCCGTAGAAACGACGGGCCAGTTTCTTGCGGTCCCCTTCCCGGTCAATATATTCGCGTCCCCGCTTCCGGATGGCTTCCCTCTCTTCAGGAGTCAGGGAACGCACTTTTTCAATGGCCTCAGCCAACCCTTCCGGGTTTTCCGCTCCCGCAAAGAAACCGACTTGATTCTTTTCCACAATCTCCCGGACTTCCCCGTCAACGGTAGTGACGATCGGCAGGCCGATGAATGTGTAGTCAAACAATTTGTTGGGCCGGGCGCCACGGAAAACCTCGTTGTCAGCCAAAGAAATGATTCCGCAGTCAGCCGCCTGGGTATAGTCAAAGATCTCCGATTTGGGCACCGGGTCCAACAAATGAACGTTATCCAAGCCTTCTTCTTCTTTTAATCGAAGCAATTTTTCCTTCTCCGGCCCGTCTCCGATCAAAACGATGGAAACCCCCGGTTTTAAATAGCGGCCTGCTTCCACCACATGTTGCAGTGCATTGGCCGGACCGTGTGCCCCGGTATAAATGGCAACAAACTCATCTTCCTTCACACCCATCCGTCTGCGGAATTCAGTCCGTTTGGACGGGTCGGGTTCCCAGGAGCCGACCACAATGCCATTGGGAATCAACCGGATTTTATCGGGATCAAACCCTTTGTCTGCGATAAATTTGCGCTGATGTTCCGTCAACACGATAATCTGGTCGGCTTTTTCATACAAAAACGATTCCATCCAAGTCAAGATCCGGACCACCCATTTATTGTTCAAACCGCCCATTTTTATCAGCGAATCCGGCCACAAATCACGCACTTCCAAAACAAACGGACAACGCTTTACTTTTGAAAGCATCCATCCGGCAAACGCCGTGAACAAATGGGGAGAAGATGCAATCAACACATCTGGCTTCTTTTTGAACAAGCCGGCCAGAAAAAAAATGGCAGCAAAACTTCCCATATTGAGAATCCGCTTGAAATCGTTGGTTTTATGCGGGAAGGACCACAGCCACTCCAGGTTCAGCCCTTTCACCGGTTCAATGTTTCGTTTTTCTTCCTCCGTGATAAATGTCCGGCGGGGGTGCACAAACTTGGACAAAAACAGAGTCACTTCCGCCCCTTCGCCATCCGCCCACTCTCTTGCCAGCTCATAGTGGCGGGTTATGCCTGCAATATTCGGTGGAACTGCATAATGATTCGCTAACCATATCCGCACGATCTTCACTTCCTTGTTTCTCACTTTTTTAATTTATGAAAAAAGGAAATCAATTCCTTTTGTAATATAAACGTCATTGTATTACAAAGTCTGAAATAAACTATCGTCAATGTAACATAATCATTCTGTGTTGGGTATCCTTTCGATTCCTTTTCGCAAAATAGTCAAGATTAAAACCGTTGATAAAAAGAGCCAGTTCCTTTTTCAGAACTGGCTTCATCCCTTCTTTATCCTATATCTTTGCCCAACTGTTCCAAAATTTTCTCCGCCGCATGTCCGTCTCCGAAAACCGGTTCCACCTGGTCAAAGTCCACTTCGAATTGTTCAACGGCTTCCAAAATCTTGCGGGAGTCCGCACCAACCAATCGATTGGCTCCCAGTTCAACGGTCTCGGTCCATTCCGTCTCATCGCGCATGGTAATGCAGGGAACCCTTGCAAACATGGCTTCTTTTTGGACGCCTCCCGAATCGGTTAAAATTTTCTTCGCATTGACTTCCAGCTGCAACATATCCAGATAGCCGACAGGTTCAATGCATTGGACGCGGTCGTTTTGAATGGCAAAACCATACTCTTTCAGTTTTCCGCGCGTTCTCGGGTGAAGCGGGAGAACCGCCGGCACCGGCAATTCATTGATCGCTTTTACAATTTCATGCAACCTTTTGGGATCATCCGTGTTTTCCGCCCGGTGCAAAGTGATCAAAATATAGCTTCCGGGTTCCAATCCGAGTTTTTCGAGCGCACCGGCTTTTTCCTCCGCCAGACGGCGGTTGTAAAGCACGGCATCCAACATCACATCGCCGATCAAATGGACACCTTCGGTGATCCCTTCCGTTTTCAAATGGTTGACCGCCGTTTTCGTGGGACAAAACAACCATTTGGAAACATGGTCGGTCAATACCCGGTTAACCTCTTCCGGCATCCGTTTGTTAAAACTTCTCAGCCCTGCTTCCACATGAGCAACCGGAATATGAAGCTTGGCAGCCGCCAGCGCCCCGGCCAGGGTGGAATTGGTGTCTCCGTAAACCAAAACGCAATCCGGCTTTTCAGACAAAAGGACTTCCTCGATTTTGCCCAGCATTTCACCAGTCTGCCGGCCATGCGATTTGGAACCGACATGCAAATGGTATTCGGGCACGGGAATATGTAATTCATCAAAAAATACATCCGACATGGACTGATCATAATGCTGACCGGTATGTACAAGAATTTCTTCGGCATGACGACGAATCACACGGGAAACCGGTGCTGCTTTGATAAATTGCGGTCTTGCTCCAACCACTGTCAAGACTTTCATTGGATAAACCCCCTGCGTGCTCTGAAATTTGGGAGATCCCATGGAATATGAAGTTATCATATCACAGCATGGTCCAAGTTCAATCTTCTTTTATAAAAACATCATAAAAGCAACAATCCCCCCAAGCAAGGGGGGATGATTTCGCAGTTTGGATTTTTATTCGGGTTCAATCAAGCCGACCTTTCCATCTTTTCGGCGATAGATCACATTTATTTCATCCGTGACTGCATTGGTATAGACGAAGAAATTGTGTCCCAACAGCTCCATTTGCAAAATCGCTTCTTCGGTGTCCATCGGTTTCAACTGAAACCTTTTCACCCGGACGATTTCATCGTCTCCTTCTTCTTCATCGGTCAATGCGGTCATGGTGGTTCCCTTTTCTAAAGCGTTTTCTTTTAACATGTTACGAAAGCCTGACTCGCGGCGGGAACGCCGGTTGATTTTGGTTTTGTATTTCCGGATCTGTCTTTCCAGTTTTTCCATTACCAGATCCACAGAGGCATACATATCTTCACTCAGTTCTTCGGCCCGGACCAAAAGTCCCGGAAACGGGATCGTCACTTCGACTTTGTGCATATCTTTTAAAACATTCAGGGAAACTTGTGCCTCGATTTCAGCGGAATGATCAAAGTACCTTTCCAACTTGCTCAACTTACGTTCGATAAAGTCTCTCAAAGCGTCTGTAACTTGTAAGTTGTGACCGCGAACGATACATTTCATGGGGAAATCCTCCTTCCGCTTTGTACTTTATCTATTCCCTGATTTTTAAAAAATTCCTCCAGTATTTGTTACAATTAATATAAGGTAAATATTGGATGTTTTTAATTTTCGAAAAGATCCGGCCGCATGCCACAGAAAACACAAAAGCTCCCCGGAGGAAACCTCGAGGGAGCTTTATTTTCGATTTTATAAAACGTTAACCTAATTTAACAACGTTCGCAGCCTGTGGTCCACGCGAACCCTCCACGATTTCAAATTCAACCAATTGACCTTCTTCCAATGTTTTAAATCCTTCCATTTCAATCGCGGAATAATGGACAAACACATCGTCCCCGCCTTCACGCTCGATGAAGCCGTAACCTTTCTCCGCGTTGAACCACTTGACTTTGCCTTGCATGAAAAATACATTCCCTTCTTCAATCAGATTGCACAAGACATACATCTTACGCCATTTAACTATATCATTTGTCTAAAAATACTGTCAAGAAGACCCTTTTTGAATCATAAAACCTTGCTGAGAAAATTTTTTAATCTTTCGTGCCGGGGATGAAAAAAGATCTCTTCCGGACTGCCCGTCTCCAAGACTCTTCCTTCGTCCATAAAGACGATGCGGTCGCTGACTTCACGGGCAAATCCCATCTCATGGGTGACGACGACCATCGTCATCCCTTCACGGGCCAAGCCTTTCATCACTTCCAAAACTTCTTTCACCATTTCCGGATCCAAGGCGGAAGTGGGTTCATCAAACAACATGACTTTGGGCTCCATGGCCAATGCCCGGGCAATGGCAACCCGTTGTTTTTGCCCTCCTGACAGTTCACCGGGGTAACTCCCCGCTTTTTCCTTTAATCCGACTTTGTCCAATAACGCATAAGCTTTCGGCTCGATTTCTTCTTTTTTCATCTTCCGGACACGAATCGGAGCCAAAGTGATGTTTTCCAACACACTCAGGTGAGGAAACAGCTCAAAATGCTGAAACACCATCCCCACTTCAGCCCTCACCCGGTTCACATCGGTACCGGGATGCGTCAAATCTTGTCCGTTTACAATCAACTTGCCTGAAGTAATGGTTTCAAGCCGGTTCAAACAGCGCAACAACGTGCTTTTGCCTGATCCGCTCGGACCAATGACACAAACAAGTTCTTTTTCATTTATCTCCAAATCAATCTCTTTTAATACATGATACTGACCATAAAATTTATCCAGTTTTTCTGTCCGGATCATCCTGTCATCATCCCTTATCCGTTGAAGTCCGTCAGGCATCACATGCATGCCTTTGAAACGGCGCAAACGAACCGATCATAAATTTTTTTGTGCCACGGACTAACGTTTGCTTGTCCGAAACCGTTTTTCCAAATAAGAAACCCATTGCGTCAAAAGCGTTGTCAACACGAGGTACACCAATCCGGCCGTGATGTAAGGGGTCCAACGGACAAATGTGTTTTTGGCCGTCACGAATGCCGCATACGTAATATCATTGACGGCAATCACGGTCACCAAGGAGGTGTCTTTTAAAAGGGTGATCATTTCATTTCCGAGCGGCGGCAACATATTTTTAAACGCCTGAGGCAACACCACAAACCGCATCGCTTGTGGATAAGTCATGCCCAGCGAACGGGCCGCCTCCAACTGCCCTTTATCCACAGACTGAATGCCGCCGCGAAAAATCTCCGCAATATAAGCTCCGGCATTCATGGAAAAAGCAACGAATCCGGAAATGACGGCTTCGGGCGGATCCATGAAAAACATTTCCGCCAACGTGGGCAAAACGGCAAAATGGAAAAACAAAATCTGCAAAAAAAGCGGGGTTCCGCGAAACAGATGGACATAAACCCTGGCAGGAATCTTGAGCCATTTCTTCGTGGAAATCAACATCATCCCCAGCAATACCCCGATCACCAATCCAA
Source organism: Thermoactinomyces sp. CICC 10735 (assembly GCF_016055175.1). Classification (NCBI taxonomy): domain Bacteria; kingdom Bacillati; phylum Bacillota; class Bacilli; order Caryophanales; family Thermoactinomycetaceae; genus Thermoactinomyces; species Thermoactinomyces sp. CICC 10735. Next base: position 308,111 of record NZ_JAECVT010000003.1, read on the forward strand.
TGGCCACCGCCACCGTGGTTAATTCGATGGTCGTGATCAACCCCTGGATAAATAAATCTTTATATTCTATGACAACCGACCAATCCCAATCCATCATTTATCCACAATCTCCTTCTCCCTGTCCACAGTTATTCACATAGTTATCCACATTATCCACAAAATTAAAAACAGGCTCTTTTCACAACTTACCCACAAGTTATCCACAGATTTATTTCACTTATCCCCAAAATATTTGGCATAAATTTTGTCATAAGTTCCGTTTTGTTTAATCTTTTTCAGCCCGGCATTCAACTGGTTCAACAATTCCCGGTTTCCTTTTTTCACAATCATCCCGTAAGATTCCGACGGCATCGACGGATCTTGAACCGTTTTGAATTGACTTTTTCCCAGCTTTTTGAGATATTCCGCATTCACCGCTTCATCCACCACCACCGCATCAATGCGGCCGAGCTTCAAATCTTCCACCGCTGAAGAAATCACGTCATACCGTTTCAATCCCGGATAAGTGTTTCCAAATGCTTTTTGCACCACTTGTTCCCCGGTTGTGGACGATTGCACCCCGATCTTTTTCCCTTCTAAGTCTTTCAATGTTTTGACCTGGGAAGCCGACGGAACCAAAATCACTTGTTTCGCTTCAAAGTAAGGTTCCGTAAAATCATAAATCTTTTGGCGCTCCTTTGTGATGGTGATTGCAGAGATCCCTGCATCCAACCGGCCTCTTGCCACACCGTTTAACATGACATCCCAGCCGACATGTTGAAAGTCCAGTGAAAGGTTTTCCGCTTCGGCCACAGCCGACAAAATTTCAGCATCAAAACCGGTGATCTTCCCGTTCCCTTCCAACTTTTCAAACGGAGGAAATTCAGCATTGGTTCCCACTTTGATGTCATTTTCTTTTTCAGCCGGACTGCCGCAACCGGCCAATAGAAACAAAGAAGAAACCAAAGAAAGTATAATCATGCAAAAGCGCATTTTTCCCACACCCCTTCCCAAACCCTTTATCCGCTAAAAACGTATAAAATTTAATCATTTCCTTTGAAAAGATTCGATTTAATTATACATATTTATCTATATTTATTCAATCCTGGCATGAATGCAAATTCAGGAAGGCGGAAATAAAAAAAATCACCCGGGGCTCAGCGCCTCAGGTGATTCCGTAGGGACGAATTACTGATTGATCAGTTCTTTCAATTGTTTTCCGGGTTTAAAAGCCGGGGCTTTTCTTGCTTCGATAAACATTTCTTCTCCGGTTTGCGGGTTTCTTCCTTTGCGTGCCGCATATTCACGGACTTCAAAGTTTCCAAATCCGATCAGTGTGACTTTATCTCCGTTTTTCAATGCTTCCGAAATGGTTTGCAAAACGCTGTCGACGATCATTCCTGCCTCTTTCTTCGTTTTGCCCGTTTTTTCAGCTACTTTTTCCACTAATTCCGTTTTGTTCATTTTTCAACGCTCCTTCATGATTACTTGATTTACATTGCTATCTACAAGAGTTGACCACTTTTTTCTATTCTAATACTTTATCTGGCAAATGTAACAGAGAAAACTTCTTGAAATCCCGCATTCCGCAAAACTTTTGCACACTCTCTGACCGTGGCGCCGGTGGTGTAAACATCATCCACGATCAATACCGACCGTTTCCGGCCCTTTTGCGCTTGCCTTTGATCCGCCAACTGAAAAACGCCATTTATGGAATGAAGCCGCTCACGGCGAGTACGCCTGCTTTGCGGAGTGGTTTCCTTTACTCGTTTCAATAAAGGATGTACCGGGATCCACAATTTTTTCCCGATGGTCAAAGCCAATCGTTCCGCTTGATTAAAGCCTCGCTGTTTTTGCCTTTCGCCATGCATCGGAACATAAGTGATCACCGAAACGGCTTTTCTCCCGTAGTGTTCCCGGATCACTTCCGCCATCCACTTTCCCATCGGCACCGCCAAGCTTTCCTTGCCGCCATATTTGAATGTCCACATCCATTCCCGGACCAAAGGGGAATAGGAAACAGCGCTGCGATTTACGACCCGTTCACCGGGGGGTATTCGCAGACAATCTTCGCAAATCTTTCTGTTGAATACCCCGGGGCTCATGCAAATGGAACAATACGGCTTTTGAAGCACTTCCGCTTGCTCCAGACAAACCGGGCAGATATGATCCGATACAGATACGGGGAGTGCCCTTTGCACAGGAGACGAGCAAAACCAGCAAGTACGAAAAGCCGGAAACAAAGATGACCACCACTTCACCTCTGATTATACGCTCCTTTTTCAGCAAAATCCTTCTTTTTCAGCAAAATGATTCAGCCACTTTATTTTTTTCAATGCTTGTTTCTGTGCCATGGTTTTTTCCTCTGACAAAAACCAAACCACTCCCTTTTGGTACCCGGCATTTCTCCCGACGCGGCCGGCGATTTGCACGAGGGTTGCTTCGTCAAAAACCGGATGATCTCCTCCCATGACGAGCACATGGCAACGCGGAACGGTCACGCCCCGTTCCAAAATGGTGGTGGTCACCAAAACGATCCACTTTCCTTCGCGGAATTCCCGGATCTTTTGCTCACGAAAAGGATCGCGGGCATGAACGCCCCCGGCTCTGGCAAAACAGGAAGGGGCATTTTTCTTTAACCATAAAAGCACCAAGCGGACATCCCGAACCCTGGGCACAAAAATGAGAGCTTGTCCCCGGCATTCATCCAGTTGTTGCAAAAAACGGGTCAAGACGGCAACCGGTTTCCCTTTGCTGATTTTCGTCCATAACCGGCTCTCCAGAAACAGCTTTGGAAGCGGAAGTGGACATCCATGATACCGGGCCGGCAACATCACAGCGGCCAGACGACCTCTTTTGACGGAGTCCTGCCAATAAACCGGCGGTGTTGCGGTTAACAAGACTTGTTGCCCATCCGGGGCCATCGCCCGGTGCAATCCGCTTTCCAACGCAGGATCGCCATCAAGTGGAAAAGCATCCACCTCATCAATGATCATCAAATCAAACGCATGATGATACCGCCACATTTGATGGCAAGTGGCCAGCACAAGCGGGGAAGAAAGCCACCGGTGCGGGGATCCCCCGTACAAAGCAACCGTTGCCGGGAAAAATTCCCGCATCCGGGGGTACAACTCCAACACGACATCTTTGCGCGGCGTCGCCCATAATATCCTTTTCCCGCGATCCAGCCATTTTTGAATCACCGGAAACATGATTTCGGTCTTTCCGGCTCCGGTGACAGCCCAGACCAATACCTTTTTTTCCTGATTCTCAAGAAGGGTTTCGATCCGGGAAGAAGCCCGTTGCTGGTTCAAGGTCAAAGAAAACGCCGGATCCTTGCATGCGGGTTTTGCCGGTTGATTTGCCTCCGGTTCAAACAAGAAAAAAGGGGTGCAAGCACGGCTGCGCCCCATCAAAAGGCAATGTTCACAAACCGCACACTCGCCGCCGCATGACGAACAAACCGTCGCTTTGATTTCCTCCCCCTGATGACGGCATCGTTCACAACGCCATCTGCGTACCGAACCCAGCTTGATCACGCCCGGTTTCAATTGACATTTTTGTTCTAGGATCAGGATTTGCAAGGCTCTTTTTATCGTTTTCAAATCCATGCCCGACATATGTTTCTCCACCAGGTTTTGGACTTCCTGCCACAACAACGCTCTCCCGGCAAGAACCGGAAAGAGCCGGTCCGCTTGATCCATCCATGCCGGAAGTTCATGGCCAACAGGCATGGTAACGGGTTCCGGTGATTTTTCTTTCCTTCCCCGGGCCAAGGACCAGGCTTCCCGGATCGAACGGGTCCAATGCACCTCCGCCAATGTCTTCCCCCGCTTCTTCCAATACCAGAAATCCACTTCCACTGCCAGGCTGAACCGCCCCTGTTTTTCCCCTTCCAGACGATAAAAATAAATTTCCAACTCCATCACTTCCCAAAAATGAATCAGGCCGGATCAAGGCCTGATCAAATCAAGCGGATCCTTTTTCAGATTTATCCGACGAATCCACCTCTCTCAAGTCCATCACAATCAGTTTTCCGCTGTTTTTCTCTTGGGATTGAAGCCAGCGATAAACCGCTTCATCTTCATCGAAACCGGTATGAAGCCGAATCACTTCCAATGTGGGAAAACGTTGTTTCAACCGGTTTAAAATGAACAGGGTGTCATCCTTGGAACCGGCATCCAGGCAAGTGATTTGCCCCGGCTTTCCCTGTGAACCGTTCCATGCATAATAAGAACGGATCATCCACTCGACTTCGTGTTGGCTGTTTTTTGTAATGATCACCAGATGAACGGCTTTGTTATGGTAATAGTTGCCCAAATAGCGGGAAAGACCCTTTACCAGGAAATAGAGGGCAATGTACAAAAAAACGCTCCACAAAATCCACTCTCCCATACAAAACGCCCCTCCTCAAAAAGCATCGTATGGCAAAAAGGCAGGGACTGTGACCATTGCCGGGATATTCGTCATATCAATTGAACCCATCCGTATCTCATCGCCATCAACACCGCTTGCGTCCGATCCTGTACATTCAATTTATACAAAATATTACTCACATGGTTTTTTACCGTCTTTTCGCTGATGTACAGATGCTCACTGATCGTCCGGTTATTTTTTCCCTGTGCCAATAGTCTTAAAACTTCCATTTCCCTTTCGGTCAAAACTTCTCTCCAAGAGACCTTGGGGACGGTCATGTAATGATAATAAATCGCCCCTTCCATACGGCTCAATCTGCGAAATTCATTGACCAGACTTCCCATCATGACGGGATGGATATAGACGCCTCCGTGGGCAATGACACGGATCGCATCGACCATCGTCCGGATTTCGGTATCTTTCAACAGGAAACCGGACGCTCCGGAACGAATCGTTTCCAACACATAGGGATCGGCGTGATCGGATAAAATCATAATTTTTGTCTGCGGGCTCATTTTCCAAAGCCGGTAGGTGACCTCCACTCCGTCCACCCGCGGCAAATATAAATTCATGACGACAACATGCGGGTTCAATGTTCCACAGGCCAAAGGAACCTCGTTCCCTTCGGATGTTTCGCCAACGAGCAGCATATCGCTTTCCCGCTTTAAGGCCTCTTTAAGCCGGTCACGAAATCGGGTGTCCTGATCGGCAATCATGATCCGGATCGGAGAAGGATGTTGTGAAATTTCCGTATTTTCTTCTACTTCAGCCCGCTGTTTCTCCAAGGAAATCGCCTCTTTCTCGCAATATTGCCTCTATTTAAATTTTACCATGAATAAAATCAAGATGAAATAAGATGTCCATCATTTAAAGACAATCCTTCACTTCAAAAGAGAACGCACATCTTTTTCATCACCGGCCGAACGTTTCCTTGTATGCCGGAACCAAACAGCCAAAGCGGCCGGTTTTTTAAAATCCATAAAGAAAAGAGTTTGCGCCTGACGGTCACAAACTCTTTTCCATTCTTTATCATAATCCGGCTTCTTTCTTCAACACATCCGCCAGGTCGGTGCGCTCCCAAGGCAAGTCGACATCGTTCCGCCCGAAATGGCCGTATGCAGCTGTCTGCCGGTAAATCGGGCGACGCAAATCAAGCTGCCGGATAATGCCGGCCGGGCGCAGGTCGAAATGTTTTTCCACCAGTTTCACCAGCGTTTCTTCATCCACTTTTCCCGTGCCGAAGGTGTCCACACGAATGGAAACCGGACGGGCCACCCCGATGGCATAAGCCAGCTGTACTTCACATTTGTCGGCGAGTCCGGCGGCAACGATGTTTTTCGCCACGTAACGTGCTGCATAAGCTCCGGAACGGTCCACTTTTGTCGGGTCTTTACCGGAAAATGCCCCGCCGCCGTGCCGGGCATATCCGCCGTAAGTATCCACGATAATCTTCCGTCCCGTCAGGCCGGCGTCCCCTTGCGGACCCCCGATGACAAAACGACCGGTCGGATTGATGAAGGTTTTGGTTCGCTCATCAAACATTTCACCCGGAACAACCGGAAGAATCACATGTTCCATCAGATCTTTCTTAATCTGTTCCAATGAAACATGATCCGCATGTTGTGTGGATACAACAATGGTATCGATCCAGACCGGTTTATCATCCTCATACTCAATCGTCACTTGCGTTTTTCCATCCGGACGAAGGTATGGAAGCGTGCCATCCACCCGGACTTCATGCAAGCGACTCGCCAGTTTGTGTGCCAGCGAAATGGGCAGCGGCATCAATTCTTCCGTTTCATTGCAGGCAAACCCGAACATGATCCCTTGGTCGCCGGCCCCAATGGCTTCAATTTCTTCCTCGGTCATGGAACCTTCCCGTTTTTCAAGGGCGACATCGACACCCATGGCAATATCGGGCGACTGCTCGTCAATGGAGGTGAGCACAGCGCATGTTTCGGAATCGAAACCGTATTTTGCCCGGGTATAGCCGATATCTTTGATCGTTTGGCGAACAATTTTGGGAATATCGACATAGCAAGAAGTTGTAATCTCACCACTGACCAACACCAAACCGGTTGTCACTGAAGTTTCGCAAGCAACCCGCGCATTAGGATCTTTTTCCAAAATGGCATCCAAAATGGCATCGGAAATCTGATCGCAAATTTTGTCCGGGTGACCTACCGTGACGGATTCAGAGGTGAAAAGGCTGCGTTTTGTTGCTGACATTCATTCTCCCCCTATCTACCCTGAAACTGCAAACAGAAAAAGCCCTTCCTTCGAGGAAAGGCTTTATTGTTTCGTAATCCTCGATACCCAGATACATAAAACCCCTATTTTTATTTAACATTAGAATAACCTAATCATTCGTGAATTACAACCGTATTCTTTTCTTCCACATTTTGACGCATACGCTTGTCACTTTGGTTCAAAAGAAACGATTAAATGATACGGATCCTCAATCAAATTTCCTGCATAGTCCGTCACGCGAAAATAAAACGGCCCCGGTTTCACATCCAGTGACAAAGTTTCGGTTCTTCCTTCCCTCTCTTCATCTTGTCGCATCTTATCCCAATCATCCTGCCGGATTTTAAAGATCACCGGATCAAAACGCGGGGTCAGGGGTTGAACTTGCACCACCAGCCTTCCTTCTTTCGGAATCAACAATTGGTACCAGTCGGCATCGCCGGGACGGGAAATGGTTGCAGAAAATGTGTTTTTGGTTTCCGAAAGAGGCAGCAAAGCGGCTTGGGACAACAAATCATTCGCTTCATACTCATCCTCTTCCGGCAAATAAGCGGCATGAAACCGCAAGGCAACCTCTTGTTTGGATGCTTGGGACACCGACCATTTCAACAAGATCTTCCCTTGGGAGACCGGCGTGATGATCCGTTGTTTGCCTGATTGGGCCAAAAGGGAACGGGAACGGGTTTGACCGGTCGTTGACTGGATAATTGACAAAATAACATCCTCCCCCGGGCCATCGAGCACTTCTACATCAATTTGCAGCCGGCCGGCCTTGTTTAAATCCAAGACATACCAATCCGGATCCCCTTTTTGCAGAACCAGACGGATTTCTTGGGAAAGAAAAAAAGGCGTTGCTGTTTGTTCACTGTCATTTGGTTCGCCAATATCGGGGTCAAGCGGGGACCGAAGCGCACGATCCGCATCCAACATCCCAAACCCGGTTTTTTCATTCCAATGCGGCGAAGAAGAAGCCGTTTGCCGGAGCAACATGCGGATGTCCCCGGGCGTGTAATCGGGACGAAGCTGCCAGACCAAAGCCGCCACTCCGGCAACTTGCGGTGTGGAAAAGGATGTTCCCGAATCAAAAGCATAATCCTGTCCATTGGACGTGGTATATATCATGTCACCGGGCGCCACGATATCCAAACCCAAACCGGTATTGGAAAAGGGCTCATGTTTCCCTTGAAAATCCGTGGCACCCACGGACAAAACCGAAGGGAATGCCGCCGGATAATACAAAGGTTGACTGAACAAAAGCTCCCCTTTTTCATCGAATTCCGCATTCCCCGCCGCCGCAACCACCAGCACGCCCCGGCTTTCGGCTTCCTCCACTGCGTCCTCCATCAACTTGGAATAAGTCCAACTCCCTTGTGACAATACAATGATGTCAGCACCTCTTTGGATGGCTTCGCGGATTCCTTCCACAGTGTAGAAAATTTCACCATCCCCGTCGTTTTCCATCACTTTGACCGGCATGATCCTGCCCTTTCCAACCGGCTTCCCCTCTCTGGCCCCCCAAGTGGAAGCAATAACCCCGGCCACTTTGGTTCCGTGCCCGAAATGATCCTGCGGGGGAAGATCGGGATTTTTCACGTTCACCCCTTCGGTCAGAAAAGGTTTGAGTACCGGATGGGACAAATCGACTCCGGTATCCACCACCGCCACCGTCACCGGCTTTATTTTGTCGGGATCCGCCTTTTTTCGGAAATAATCCCAAGCCTTCGGGATACGGATTTGTTGCAAATAATAATTTTTGCCAAACGCCACCCGGGGACGTCTCCGGTTTTTTTCTTTCCCCAGTTCATACCGGATATCGGGACCGATGAATTCGATTCCCGGATCTTCTTTCCACGTTTCAACCCACCGTTCTTCATCCGTTCCCGGTTTGGTCTGCACCAAATATAAACCTTCTCCCCCTTCTTCCAAAAGCTCTGCTTCCATCCAGAAAGAAGAAGGGGCCGGCTGACGCCACTTCACCACCCACTTGCGGCTTGCAATCAGCGATCCGGGGGTGGACATCATCGGTAAGGTTACAGCTGAAAGCAACAAAATAAACACAAAAAACAGGAAAAACAGCCCCACGGCCCTCTTTCGATTTATCATGTCAATCACCAAAAGTACGATTATTTTCAAAAAACATAAAGCTGGATTGTAGATTCATACGAATTTATTATATAAAATAAATAATTGTAGATAGAATCTTTCTTTTTCTTTATTGAAGCTTCTCTACCTTTTGCACCGCTCTTTTGAAAGAATTACAGTGTCTCAGACACGTCGGGAAAGCGGAAACAGAAGGGGACTCCTTGACACTCCACAGCTTTCCAATTTTTGAAGAAAGCTATTCCGGATTTTTCTAAACTCCTCCATTCTGATGAAAAGGTCCGTTTCGCCGTTCCCATCGTTTCATCGTTTTCTCAAAATCGACAAATTTTTACGCAACCATCCTGGCCGGATTACGTCTACATATGTAAATCTCTTTAAAGGATTCCATTCAATTCTGTTTCCATTTTGATCCATGGTTTGTACGGGAGCCTTTCTTCCCGGTTCAAAAAGATTTCAACAAAGCGTCAATATTATCTGTTTAATCACTATTTGATGTTTTCTTTCCTAAATATTAATTTTCAGTGAATTTGATCATTGCCAACCGGTCTTTACTTGATCCAATCCAAACCACGATGTTACCATTGAATGAAAACATTTAGCGCGAGTGGGGATTTCGATGAGAAGAGTAGAACAAAGCCGATTAAATCGGGTTAAAAAAAACCAGCGGAAAAAATGGATCATCCGTTCCATCTCTTTGGCCTTCATCCTTCTTTTAGGTGTCGGTCTTTATTTAGGATCCGAAATATGGGGAGTCTTTGCCAATACGAAAAACGATATCGGAAAATCCGATTTACGGGATAAACAAGTGGAAATGGAATCCAACCCCTTCACCATTTTACTTCTCGGAACCGACCAACGGAAACGTTCGGATCCGGTTTGGCGGGCGGACACCATGATTCTGGTTGCCGTCAACCCAAAAAAACACACGGCCAAAGTCCTGAGTATCCCCCGGGATACCTATACAGAGATCGCCAACACGGATGGTTTAAAAACAAAATTAAATGCCGCCGCTTATTGGGGATATAAGAAAGATGTCGGGCAAGTTGAAAATATCCGTAAAACTTTGGAAAATCTGTTGCATGTCCCCATCGATCATTACGCACGAATCAACTTCCAAGGATTTGAAGACATTGTCGATGCCTTGGGCGGAGTGGAAGTGGATGTACCGTTTGCGTTCCACCAAAAAGCCATCGGCGGCAAGACGGTTTACTTTGAGCCGGGACCGGCCAAACTGAACGGATCTGAAGCCCTGGCCTATGTAAGGATGCGCAAGCAGGATCCCCGCGGGGATTTGGGCCGCAACGAACGGCAACAAGAAGTGGTTGCCAAATTGATTGACAAAATCGCCAGTTTCAAAGGAGTCGGCAAATTCTCCGACCTGATGAATGCAGTGGGCGAGAACTTCGAACACAGTCTTGAATTGGACAACTTCCCGGCATTGGTGAACATCTACACCAAAATACCGAAGAGCAATATTGAAACCCTGCATATTGAAACCTACCCCGAAAATATCAAAGGGGCAGGTGCGGTGTTGATCTGGCCTGAAAAAGACCGCAAAAAAATTCGACAAGCCCTGCAAGAACAATTGGAATTGCCTCCGCTTGAAAATGGGGAGACAGACGGTGACTCCGGCTCCGGAACGGATGATGACATGTCGGATACCGAAAACACCAATTCATATGACGGTGATACAGAAAGTGACGGCAGCTATTAAGCCGTCACTTTTCCGTTTTACCATCGAATTCCCCGGCAAACCGCTGGTATTTCCCCGCCGTTTTCATTAAGATAGTAGGGAAGAAGGTGAAACGATGTCTGAGAAACAGTATTTAACCGTCGGACCTCAAGGGGAAACGGAAATCGTCATTCAGAAATCGCGCTTTATTTGCAGGGCCAAACGGGTTTCTACGGAGGAAGAAGCGCAACAATTCGTCCAGAAAATCAGCAAACAACATTGGGATGCCACACACAACTGTTATGCATACCTGGTGTCCGACACCATTCAAAAATCCTCCGATGACGGGGAACCGGCCGGGACCGCCGGACGTCCGATACTGGAAGTGATCCATGCCAAAAAGCTGGTCAAAACCGCCATTGTTGTAACCCGTTATTTCGGGGGAATTAAATTGGGAGCGGGCGGGCTCGTACGCGCTTACAGCCAGGGGGCTTCCGCGGCAATTGAAGCAGCCGGGATCATCCGCTGCCAATTACACCAAAAAATCACCTTTACGTTTGATTATCATTTTATGGGAAAAATGGAACATGAATTCCGCCAAACCGATTACTTTTTGGAAACACCCCTCTATCAGGAGGTGGTGTCTTGGCCGGTGTGGATCCCGGTTGGGGAAGAAGAGGACTTCATCCAACAAGTCACCAACTGGACCCACGGGCAAGTGAAAGTGACACGCGGAGAAAAAGAATATAAAGAAATCCCCCTTTCCTCCTGACCGGAAAGGGGGATTTCTTTACACCTCAGAACGCCGGAACCACTACGCCTTTGTATTTTTCCTCGATAAACTTTTTCACTTCCGGTGAAGTGAGGGCTTCCGCCAGTTTTTTCACCGCCTGGTTATTTTCATTCCCTTGTTTGACCGCCAAAACATTCACATAAGGATTTTGGTCTTTCTCTTCCATAAACAGTGCATCCTTGAGCGGATCCAAATCGGCTTGAAGCGCATAGTTGGTATTGATCACAGCCAGATCCACTTCATTGATCATCCGTGGAAGTGCAGAAGCCTCAAGCAGCTCAAACTGCAAATTTTTCGGGTTCTCCACAATATTTTTCAGGGTGATCTCCCTTTGATGTCCATTCAACTTGATCAACCCGTTTTTCTCCAACAACTGCAAAACGCGTGTAATTTCACTCGTTCCATTGGGAATGGCGACTTTGGCACCGCTTTTTAATTGATCAACCGAGTTTATTTTTTTGGAATAAGCCCCCATCGGCTCCAGATGGACCCGGGCCACATCCCTCAAATGATATCCTTTTTCCTGATTGGTGGTTTGAAGCCAGACAATGTGTTGGAAATAGTTTGCGTCAATTTCTCCTTCTTCCAATGCTTTATTGGGCAAAACATAATCCGTAAACACTCTGATTTCCAAGTTTACCCCTTGTTTTTCCAATTGCGGTTTGACATGCTCCAAAATTTCCGCATGCGGAACCTGCGTGGCTCCGACCACAAGCGTATTTTCCTTGCTTTGGTTGCCGCAAGCGGCTCCCAATACCGCAACCAGCACACTGACAAGCAAAACCCAAAACTTTTTCATCCCATTTGACCTCCTTAAGATCTTTTATCCAGGGCACGGGCAATCCAGTCCCCCACTGCTTGAACCAATTGCACCAATACGACCAACAAAATTCCACAACTGTACAGCATCGCATCATTAAATGCCTGAAAACCAAAACGATAAGCCGTGTCCCCGAGACCGCCGGCCCCGACAATTCCGGCCATTGCGGAAAAACTGATCAACGAAACACAAGTGACGGTCAGTCCGGAGACAATCGAAGGAAATGCCTCCGGAATCAGCACTTTGCATATGATGGTCAGCCGGCTGGCCCCCATTGCTTGTGCGGCTTCAATCACTCCTCTGTCAATGTCACGGATGGCGGTTTCCACCATGCGCGCATAAAAAGGAGCGGCTCCTGCAATGAGCGGAATGGTGGCTGCCGTCGGCCCCAATGTGGTTCCCACCAAGAGCTTGGCCACCGGAAACAAAAACAAAACCAAAATAATGAAAGGAACGGCCCGGAAAATATTGACCACAAAGGCCAAGATACGTTGAAAAACGAGATTTTCCCAGAAATAGCCGCGGTCCGTCACCACCAGAAGCACCCCCAGCGGAATCCCCAGCACCGCCGTCATCAGGGTGGAAATTCCCACCATATGAAGAGTTTCCAGGGTTGCTTCTTGCAACAGATCAAGATCTACCGACTCCCACATTCAAGTTCCCCTCCCAACACCTTCCGCACTTTTTCCACTGCTTCTTCATTTCCGCCGATTTTGACTTGGACTGCATCTTCATCGTTGCTTCCTTTCACTTCTCCGCCGACCAGTTGAAAATGCACGTTATATTGGCGGGCCAGTTCATTCAGTTTGGAAAGGCCGGACCACGGCACCCAAATGCCATCCTGGCCGGGTTCTGCATCCTGAACAAATTTCTTCGTCAAAGGATGCTTCGGATTTTGAAAAATTTCGGCAACCGGACCCGTTTCAATGATCCGGCCGTTTTCCATGATCGCCATTTTGTTGCAGATGGCACGTACCACACTCATCTCGTGCGTAATCAAGACAAGGGTCAGCCCCAGTTTTTGATGGATCTGTTTTAACAGCCGCAAAATCGAAGCCGTGGTCTCCGGATCCAACGCCGAGGTGGCCTCATCGCACAAAAGCACGTCCGGATCATTGGCCAAGGCTCTGGCAATTCCGACACGTTGTTTCTGTCCTCCACTGAGCTGTGCCGGATAAGCATCGGCGCGCTCGGATAACCCGACCAGTTCCAGCAAACGGCTTACCTTCTCCTTGATCTGTTTTTTGGGAACCCCGGCAATCTCCAGCGGAAACGCCACATTTTCCGCAACCGTCCGGGACCACAACAGATGGAAATGTTGAAAAATCATACCAATCTTTTGCCGGGCAAAGCGCAATTCCCGTTCACTAAGCCGCGAAATTTCTTTTCCATCCACCAGCACCGTTCCCCTTGTCGGCGTCTCCAATCCGTTTAACAACCGGAGCAACGTGCTTTTCCCGGCCCCGCTGTAACCGACAATTCCAAATATATCCCCTTTTTCGATTTCCAGGGAAATTTCTTTTAATGCCGTAATTTCTTTGTTTTTACCTGCAGCCGGAAATGTTTTGACAACATTTTTCAACTGAATCATTTCCTTCACCGCCTTCGATCTGCAAACATTTTTTAAGCATAAAAAAACCTTCCTGCTCGTTCAGATGCAGAAAGGATCACTTTGCTCAATCTCCTTCTCTCATCTGTCAGAGCAGTGTACAGCTCTGCAGGAATTGGCACCTTCCCATGGGTTCTTCAAACCCAACAGGGGGTTGCCGAGAGATCATCAGGCCTGTTCCCTCCCTCTCTCTGGATAAGAGAATACTTCATTCCCGTATACAATTTTGTTCAAGATCTTTTCTAAAATTATCACATAAAATCATGCCAGTCAACAATTAGCGTTCTAATGCAAACGATTTTTTAAGGTCATGTATAACTTCATTCGATTTATGGAAAAATATGCCTGTTTTCAGCATCTTATCAACTGTTACTCCCAGATTACATTTCATTAACAAAGCCGCTACTTCGATCTATCCAAAATGAAGATGGCGTATAATAAAAATACATTCATCCTTTGGAGGTGCGCATATGGAGCACACGGTTGTCGGCAAGTCCTTCTGGATCGGAGTCATGAACGCTTCTTGTTTGAGTGTGCCACTGTGGCTTCTCATGTACCTGTTTTTAAAAATGATTTTCTGAATGAGCGCACCAAATGAAATCCATCATCCTTCCGATAAATAAAAAAGATGCCACCCTTTTTGGCAGCATCTCTTTAGCGGGCTCCATTTCCGGAAACAACCACCCAAACCGTCCGAAACAAAATCTGCATATCCATTTTAAAGGATTGGTTTTGAATATAGAACATATCCAACTCAAACTTTTCAGCAGGTGTCATCTCATATCCTCCGTTTACCTGAGCCCACCCAGTCAAACCTGGTTTCACCAACAAGCGCTTTTTAAAACCAGGAATCTCCTTGTCAAATTTCTCGGTGAAGACAGGTCTCTCCGGACGGGGACCGATCAGACTCATGTCACCACGTAGGATATTGATTAACTGTGGAAGCTCGTCAATCCGTGTCTTACGGATAAATTTACCTACTCGAGTGACACGCGGGTCATTTTTTGCCGCCCATTGCGGACCATTTTTCTCAGCATCGGTGCGCATGGATCTGAGTTTGATAATCTCAAACCGTTTCCCGTTCAACCCCACGCGTTCCTGTTTATAAAAAACAGGCCCCGGAGACTCCAGTTTAATCGCGATCATGGTCAGTACAAGCACAGGCAATGTAAACAGCAGCAATGCAACGGAAAAAACAATCTCAAAAGCCCGCTTGAAAATCGGATAAATGGTCTGTCCGGAAAATGCACCCGTGTTGTTGCTCTCGTAGGCTAACTTGGAACGCATCAGCTATCCACCCCTGCTGTGTATAATAATCAGAATCCCTTCCGTTTCTTCGCTAAGTTTACAAAAATAACAGTAACATTACAGTAATATTTCAAACCGATTACTGTAAAACAGTATACTGCAGAACCCACGGAATGACAATAGGTTCTTTTTTGAAAACCGTGTCAAATCCTTGACCGATCACAGCATATGCTTATTTTCTACATTTCTTTGTCCATTTTGCGATATTCGTTTTGGTAATATTCGTAGGTTTTGCGTAAACCTTCCATAAGAGTGTATTTCGGTTTCCAGTCCAATATGCGGCAAACTTTGTCATTCTTGAAATAACTGTGTTTAATGTCCCCCGGACGGTCCGGGCCGTGAACCTTTTCGTTTTCAAAAGAAGCGATTTCATCAAACAAGGAAAGCAATTGGTTCAGCGAAGTTTGCACCCCGGTTCCGACATTCAGGATCTCCCCGTCTCCTCTTGAGAGTGCCGCGACGTTGGCTTTGGCCACATCTTCCACATAAATATAATCCCTCGTTTGTTCGCCGTCGCCAAAAATGGTGAAAGGCTCTTTTTTCAAGTACTTATCCACCAAGATGGAAATGACTCCCCCTTCCCCGCGGGGATCCTGCCTGAGCCCGTAAACATTGGCGTAGCGCAAAACGGTGTATTTCAACCCGTATAAATGGGCGTACACTTCCAAATAATGTTCCACGGTATGTTTGGAAATTCCGTATCCGGAAAGCGGTGACACCGGATGTTCTTCATCAACCGGCAGATATTTCGGATCTCCGTAGACGGCGGCGGATGAAGCGTAAACCACTTTCTTCACCCCGCTTTTGCGGCAGGCTTCCAACAGATTGATCGTCCCAATAATGTTGGTGTTTGCGTCCAAAACCGGATCTTCAACGGAAACATCCACACGGATTTGCGCCGCTTGATGGATGACGGCTTCCGGTTTTTCCCGCATGAACACATCACTTAATTCCGGATTGGTCAAATCCATTTCAATCCATTTCGCTTCCGGATGGATGTGCTCTTTCTTGCCTGAAGAAAGATTATCGATGATCACCACCCGGTCTCCTCTTGCAATCAACAGATCGACAATGTGGGAACCAATAAAACCGGCTCCGCCTGTCACGATTACCTTCATTGTTACAGACTCCTCTCTCGAGTGGACTTTGTCAATTGAGTCGGCCATTTTCAACGTATTCCCGTCTATCTTATCAATTCAGCCGGGCAGAAGCAAAAGACAAGTTTTAAACTTTTTGTCCATATTTTTCGAAAATAGCCCCTTGGTCCCCACTTCCCCACCCAATATTTTGGAAGGTATTTTCCCATGGAAAAGAAGAATAATATAGTACATAAAACCAAACACCTGTGAGGGATTTTCCGTAATGAAAAAATGGATCCTGCGTTTTTTTCTGCTTTTGTTTATAACGGTTCTGCTTGGATTTGGATATTATGTGTACCTGATCTGGTCCGCCGCTCACCGGTCCTATGTCCCGCCTGAACAGGAAAAATCGGACAAACGTCAAGAAGCGATCAAATGGCATGAGGATCCTGTCGCCATTTTGATGCTTGGCGTGGATGAACGGGACGGAGATCAGGGACGTGCCGATACCATTATGATTGCGGCTTTAAATCCGCAAGAAAAAGACATTGTCTTAACCAATATTCCACGGGACACCCGGGTTGAAATCCCCGGTAAAAACTTCCGCGACAAAATCAACCACAGCTATGCCTACGGCGGAGTGGATTTGACCCGCAAGACCGTGGAGCATTTTTTGGATTTGCCCATCGATGGTTACGTTCAAATCAACATGCAAGGCTTGAAAGAAATCGTGGATGAGCTGGATGGAATTGATGTCGAAGTGCCTTTCACCTTTTCCTATGGAGGACACACTTTCAAAAAGGGGACCATGCATTTAAACGGAGAAGAAACCCTTGCCTTTGCACGAATGAGAAAAGAGGACCCGCTGGGGGATTTCGGACGGATTCAACGGCAACAAGAAGTGATCCGGGCCATCGTCCGCAAGGGAACGGATTGGACCACATTCACCAAACTGGATACGGTCATGGAAAAACTCGGCTCCAATGTCAAAACCGACATTTCCCCCTTTCAGCTTTTGCAACTGCAAAACCGCTATGCCAATCTTTCACGGGAAAATATCAAAACGGTCCGGTTCAAAGGGGAAGATGCAACCATTGACGGCATTTATTATTTCCGGGTGTCACCCGAAGAAATCGAACGCATCCGGGGGATCCTGGCGGAACAACTGAACTATTCCCGACCTCCTGACACCCTTTATTAAAAGGATCCTGCCATGGACAGGGGAATCGCCCTGATCATGGACACAGGATCCCTTTTCATTGAAGCAGTTCCTGATATAAAGAAAAAACTTTTCTTTCCTCAACCTTCCAATTATAACGGGTTTCATGGGCTTTTCTCGCATCGGTGCTCATTTGGCCGCGCAGTTCGTCATCGCTTAAGATCCGTTCCACTTTTTGCGCAATATCCTTGGGATTCAAAGCATCGGCCACCAGCCCGGAATGGCTGGATTCCACAATTTCCCTCCACATCGGAAAATCCGTCGCCACCATGGGCAATCCGGCGGCCATGTATTCAAACATCTTGATGGGAAGGGATTCCCGGTAATTCTCGACCGGATGCAGGCAAACCAATCCCACTTTTCCTTTTCCCAACCACTTCTGCACATCATCAAACGGAATCCGGCCATGCAAATAAACCCTCTTCTGTTCCAGTGCGGACTTGTCCCGGTCTTCCGGTTTGATATGCTGGAGGGGACCAATGATGTGAAGTTCGGCTTGCAAGGAGTCCGGCAAATAATCCATCATCTGTATCATTTCCCGGTAACCGCGCAGATACGACACGCCCCCGACATACAAAATCCGGTTGACGCCATCCTCTTCTTTTTCGATCTCCGGGATCGACAACGGATAGTTTTTAATCACTTCGACTCTTTTGGCTTGATGGAACTGTCTTTGAATCGATTCCGTCGCTGTAATGACCGCGGACAGCCGGCGGGCCAATCCCTTTTCCACTTTATGGACGATTTTTGCCAGCGGGGCACGGAGCTTTTCGGGAATCCACGGTTTGGTTTGGATCTGTTTGGGCAAATCCTCATGCGAATCATAAATCACCGGGCACCCGGTCCGCCAAGCCAATAACACTCCCCACGGCAACAACTCCGGATCATGAAAATGATACAAATCCGCTCCGCATTTTAAAGCGCGCCGGTAAAGCTCATATCCGGTCCAAAGCCGTTTCCACTTTTTGTTGACGCGCTTTACCCCCCGGATTTTTACGCCATCGATCACTTTTTCTTTAAAATCGGCGATGGCGTGGAGCTCCACCCGGTATCCGTTTTTCGCCAGTGATTTTGCTTGTTTGTGGAAAATCCGCGAATCATCATAAGGATGAACCGAACTGAAGATCATTACTTTAGCGGACACACAAGCAACTCCTTTCTCCTCACACTCCCTCCAGAGACCCTTTTTCCCGCTCCGATCCGGAGTGTTTCTTTTTCAAAGTTTCCCCGATGGCAATGATGGCCAAGCCGATTCCGTAACAAATCCACATCGGCGTATAGTGAATGGCCGTGCTTGGTGCCATGCCCCCGAAGAAGTAACCGGTCAATGCGGCTATGGTGGCGTAAGCGCCCCAACGCAAAACCGGGTTCAATTCCGGCGAGTGTTTCAAGCTGGCCAATTTCCACAAGCGCCACAACATAAGGAAGTAAAGGGACATATACAGGATAAAGATAATCACGCCAAAGTTGACCAACACTTCGCCCCACCAATTGTGCATATTGACTTTATCCACTTTGGGGGCGCCGTCCATGTACACTTCAACGTTTCCTGGACCGACTCCCATGTAATGGCTTTGATGGAGGAAGCGGAGTCCGTTGAGGATCAAAAACTTCCGGACCGTGGCACTCCGGCCGGTTTCCGCATCAATGGGGTCTTCTCCCCCTTCTTCCACCGTCCACGGACTGTTTTGAACATCCATCAAGAAGCCAAAAGTGCTGGACAGTTTGGTTTTGGCTTGTTCCCTGGCTTCAGCGCTCAAGAAAACCATGCTCAAACCATTGGCCAGTATGAAAGCCACCAAAACGGCAATAATGGCTTTAAATACATTTTTCAACGTGATTTTGCTCCGGTCCATCACCTGCGGCAACAGCACCACCAATGGCAAAGCGGCAAGCGGCAGGGCAAAGAAGGTGTTGCTGCGCGAACCGGTCGCAATCAGTGTATAAATGGACAGGATACCGATAATATAGATAAACCATTTGTGTTTACGTTTCAGATCCAGCATATAAAAGGAACTGGCCAGGAAAGGAAGGCCGAGTGTGATGCAGGTTGCCAAATCATTCTGGTTGCGAAACACCGATGTCACCGAAGCCGATAACCGACCAAATGCACGTGATTGCGGCAAATGAATCAAAGTGATGGACTCAAAAACCGCAAACAAAATAATGGCTGCAAAAACCCAAAATAAAATCCGCAGGGTTTTCCAAAAATAATCGGTTGATTTCAGGAAAAACGGGAACGAATAAGCAAGAGGCAACATCATTCCCAATAAAAAGAGATACCGCACCCCGGCAGAAAGACTGGCTGACCAGGATAACGCAATCACTCCGTATGCAAACCAAAACAAAAAGAAGGCTCCATACCACCGAACCGGATACATGTAGGAAGTTTCCAATTTCTTTTCCGCTGCAAATCTCAGCGCGATTCCCGCCGCCACCAACAGAAATGCGATGCGGAAAAACGTCAGATTAAACCCATCGGATATCGGTACACCCAAGGAGGGGCCGATCAGCGCAAAAACAATCATCAAATAAAACAATATATCCAAACGCTTCTGCTTTGAAAACAACAGTTCACTCACCAACTCTCACCCTTTTCCTCCTAGTTTGGGTAACAAGTGACCGATCCGATTCAGTGAAGAAATGGAAAAAAGTCCTGTCGCAAACACAGATCCGAAGGTTACAACAAAAGCCAGCACATAATAGAGCCAGGCGTATTCCATCTCATTTAATTGGACCCAGGTAACCCCGGTCATTGAGATGAAAAAGACAGCCAAATAGATGAGAATGGAACGAAACCGGAAATCAATCGGATATTCTTTTTGATTTTTCCAATAAACCCAAACAATGACAAAAAGATAAGCCACAACGGTCATGATAACAGTGCCCCAAATGCTGAAAACCGGCACCAGGATCAAATTGCCGATCAGGTAAATGGCGGCGGCAATCATAAATCCGTAGGAAATGACCTGGGTTTTTTTCTTGATCAACAAACCGACACCAAAAACATTATGCAACACATTGAATAAAGTTCCCAAAGATAAAGCCCAGACATAGATATAACCGGATGAAAGCGACTGATCATCCCGACCGATAATATACAAATGATACAGTGGTTTCATGAAGAAGGCCAGAATCATGACAGCCAGCGTTCCAACCACCAACAACGCGCGACCGACCAGCCCGAACAACTGCGGGGCATCTTCCCGCTCTTTAATGGACATGGAAAAAGGGCGCCATGCGAGTTGAAACGGTGAGGTGATCAAAACAATGATGCTTGCAATCCGGATGCAGGTTTCGTAAATATCCGCACTCAGTTGGGAATCCATGTGATACAAAATGGGCCGGGATACAGATGTCATCACCCAAAAAGCCAGCAATGTCGGCAACAGCGGAGCACCGTAACGAATCAAATCCATCAAATGTTTACGCGAAATACGAAAAACAAATTCCTTGCGAAATAGGATAATCAGAATCAATGCCACTGTCAATTGACCGATTAATTGTCCATAAAAAATTCCCATAACCCGCATGTCATAGACAGTGACAAAAAAGATGCTCAACAAATTGGAACCAATCACATAAGCCATGCTGAAAATATTAAACAGCCATACCCGGCGGCTGTATCTGGCATATCCCAAAATATGCTGAATAATGATCGCCCCAAACGTGGCCATAAAAGCAACCGGCAACAAGTTGGAATAATCCCGCGTGCTTTCATAGACCCATTCGGACAAAGGGGCTCCAAACAAAAATGCAAAGACGGTGAATATCAGGCAAACCCCGGCACTGAAAACCACCGCATTGGTAAAATAGGTGCGGCGTTCCGTCACATCCTTGGCGTCATAAAAATAGAACGCCATGGCCGCATCCGTTCCCAAAATGCTGAGATAAGTCAAAATCAGAGTCAGCGTGTTGGTGAGTCCCCACTCTGCAATTTCCCCTTCTCCGGTCAAAAAAGCAACATAGATGGGGCCAAGCATGGCCGCAACCACCTTATTCCCCATCGTTGCAATCGCAAAAGCGGCTGAATCAGAAAAAAGCCGTTTAATGAGTTGTTTCATGATTAAACAACACCTTCTGCCTGCAGGCTGTTACTCTTGATTTTCCAATTTCTCACGGTCAGGAACATCGCGCAAAACCCGTGCCGGAACCCCGATATACACTCTGCCCGGCTCCGTGTCCCGATTGACCAATGCCCCGGCGGCAATGAAGCTTTCTTCGGCCACCGTGATCCCCGGCAAAAGGATGGATCCGCCGCCCACACGCGCTCCTCTTTTCACAACCGGACCGCGCACGTATTTGAAACGCTCTTTGGTCCGCCCCATGAAGTTGTCGTTCGTGGTCGTGACGGTCGGGGCAATGAAGACATGATCTTCCAACACGGTATAAGCTGTAATATAAGCATTGGTTTGAATTTTTGTAAAAGATCCGATTTTCACCTGATTTTCCACCGCAACGCCACGGCCGATCACCACACGGTCCCCGATCTCGCATTTTTCACGGACCGATGCCTGATCCCCGATCATCACCTCTTTTCCGAAACGGCTGCCCCGGTAAAGAACGGTGTTGGCACCAATCGTCGTTCCGTCGCCGATTTCCAGCACCGGCAAGTCGGCATCCACCTTTACGGTGGACGACTTTGCCGGTCTCGGCCAGCGGCCCAACACACAGTTGTCAGAGATATATACATCGGAACCGATCACGGTTCCTGCTTTAATGGTGACATTGTTGCCGATCGTCACATTGTCGCCAAGAACCACGCCTTCTTCAATGACAGAGAAACAACCGACGGAGACATTCTTTCCCATTTCGACTGAATCATGAATGAAAGATTGTTTCATGAAAAACCCATCCTCTTATAATTTTTCGTAATCCGCTTTGATGTTTTGGACATCTTTCAAAGCATTCCGCGTGTCAAAGATCACTTTTGCTTTATCGGCAATTTCTTCATAATCAAAGTCACTGTGATCCGTGGTGATCAAAACAAGATCCGCCGTCTCCAGAAGTTCGGTGGTCAGCTCTTGCGTTTCATATTCTTTGCCTCCGGCTTTGAAGGTTTTCACATGCGGATCAACCAGCGTGAACTCTGCCTGATATTTCTCAAGCAGCTCGACAATTTGAATCACGGGGGACTCGCGGTAATCATCGATATCCTTTTTATAAGCCACCCCGAGTACCGCCACTTTGGAACCATTCAACGATTTGCCGTAGCGGTTCAAGATTTTCATGCAACGATCCACCACAAAGTCGGGCATTTCATTGTTGATTTCGCCTGCCACTTCAATCAAACGCGTATGATAATGATATTCGCGGGCTTTCCATGTCAAATAGAACGGATCAATGGGAATGCAATGTCCGCCCAGACCCGGTCCCGGATAAAAAGCCATATAACCGTAAGGTTTGGTTTTGGCGGCATCGATCACTTCCCAAATATCGATTCCCATTTTGTTGCAAAGAATGGCCATCTCGTTCACCAGGGCAATGTTAATGTTGCGGAAGGTGTTTTCAAGAATTTTTTCCATTTCGGCCACTTTCGGGCTGGATACTTGGTGAACTTCCCCGTCCAACACCGCGCGGTACAAAGCACCGGCGACTTCCGTGCATTGATCGGTCACACCGCCCACCACTTTGGGAGTGTTTTTGGTATTAAACACTTTATTGCCGGGATCCACCCGTTCCGGCGAATAAGCAAGGTAAAAGTCTTCGCCTGCTTTCAAGCCGGTTTTTTCCAGAATCGGTTTCACCACTTCTTCGGTGGTTCCGGGGTAGGTGGTGCTTTCCAAAACCACCAGCATGCCCGGGTGCAAATATTTTGCAATGCTTTCTGCTGAAGATTCAACATAGGAAACATTGGGCTGCTGATATTTGTCAAGCGGTGTGGGAACGCAAATAGCCACCGCGTCCACTTCACGAATCAAGGAGTAATCCGTGGTCGCAGACATTTGTCCGCTTTCCACCAATTGTTTCAATTCTTCGTCCACCACATCGCCGATATAGTTCACTCCCCGGTTCACCATGTCCACACGGTTTTGCAGAATATCAAAACCGATCACTTTGAACCCGGCTTTGGCTTTCTCCACAGCCAGTGGCAAACCGACATATCCCAATCCGACAACACCGATTTTAGCCGTTTTGTCATCGATTTTTTGCAATAAAGTCTTACCACTCACGGTTATTCCTTCTTTCACTTGGATTTGTTGGCATAAAAACTTTTAATGGTATTTGCGATAAAACGGATGTTTTCATCCTCCAATTCTGCATACAGAGGAAGTGCAAAGGTGCGTTTGGCCATGTATTCGGAAACAGGCAAACTTCCTTCTTCATATCCCAAGTCTTTATACACTTCCTGCTGATGCAGGGGAACCGGATAATAAACTCCGCAGGAGATTCCCTGCTCTTTCAAATGAGCCATTAATTCGTCGCGATCTTCTGCCTGAATGATATACAAGTGATAGATGTGTTTGCGGTCTTCCGCTTCATGAGGAGTAACCACCGGTGTATCTTTTAAAAGCTCGTTGTACAGGGCCGCTTTTTTCCGACGGCCGTCATTCCAAGCATCCAAATGGCGCAGTTTGATGCGCAAAACAGCAGCTTGCAAAGCATCCAGGCGGCTGTTGTATCCGATCATGCTGTGGTAATACTTCGGATTGGAACCATGAACCCGCAAGATCCGGATTTTCTCCGCCAGTTGGTCATCATTGGTGACAACCATTCCCCCGTCACCATAGCCGCCCAGGTTTTTGGTGGGGAAGAAAGAGAAGGTGCCCGCATGACCCCAATTTCCGATTTTCCGTCCTTTATATTCCGAACCCATGCCTTGAGCCGCATCTTCCAAGACAAACAATTGATGTTCTTCAGCCAATGCCATAATTTCTTCCATGTTGGCAGGCTGGCCGAAAATGTGAACCGGAATGATCGCTTTGGTTTTTTCATTGATTTTTTCCTTGATTTGGTTCACATCGATGTTGTAAGTTTTCGGGTCGATGTCAACAAAAACCGGGGTGGCCCCGACTTGAGAAATCGTTTCGGCAGTGGCGAAAAATGTAAACGGTGTCGTGATCACTTCATCGCCAGCTTTGATTCCTGCCGCATCCAATGCCAGAAGCAACGCATCCGTGCCGTTTCCAACGCCGATGGCATGTTTCACCCCGAGATAGTTGGCCACTTCTTCTTCAAAAGCTTTGACTTCGGGCCCCATAATATATTGTCCGCTGTCAATCACCCGCTCCACCGCTTGGAGAACTTCTTCCCGAATCGGTTGCAACTGTGCCGTTAAATCCAATAAAGGAATCTTTTTCATCGCTTTCTACTCCTTTAATCATTTCAATTTATTTTCGGTTTAATTCGTCCATCCGGACCGGCCGGTTTCTTTCGGCAGCCAACTGGCATCCGATCACAAAGCTCAACGCCTTGCGTCCTTCTTCGCCGGAAACGACCGGCTTCCGGTCTTTTAACACCGCTTCGGTCATATCTTGAATGATGCACTGATGTCCCGGAATTCCGAATGGATCTTGTTCCACCCGGCGGATTGTGTTTTGAGCCTCTTCATCCGGCAGGCCTTCAAATTTCCATTCTTTGATCCAGTTGGCCGTCGGCCCGCCAATCACCGCGGTCCCCTTTTCGCCAAAAATACTTAATGATTCTTCCAAGTTTTTCGGATAAATGGTGACCGCAGCTTCCAACACCCCGAGTGCCCCGTTTTTAAAGCGGATCACCGACACCGAGGTGTCCTCAGCTTCAATGTTCCGGATACGGGTCGCGTGATAAGAGGAAATCTCTTCAATGTCCCCCATCATCCACAACAAAAGATCCATGTTGTGAATTGCCTGATTCATCAACACGCCTCCGTCCATTGCTTTCGTGCCACGCCAAGGAGCCTGGTCATAGTAAGCCTGGTTTCGGTTCCAACGAACCGTTGCGTTGGCATGCCCGATTTTGCCGAAAGCCCCTTGTTCCAACTGCTTTCTGAGTTCCACGACAGCCGGACGGAAACGGTTGGGGTGAACCACCGCCATTTTCACACCGTTTTTCTCACAGGCATCGATCATCCGGTCTGCATCTTCCAAGGTCAGTGCCATCGGTTTTTCCACGATCACATGCTTTTTGGCTTCCGCTGCCTGAATGGTCAGCGGTGCATGAATCCCGCTCGGTGTGCAAATGCAAACCACATCCACATCCGAAGCCAGCATGTCTTTCAAATCGGCATACCCACGGACACCGTCGACGGCAAACTCGGAAAGACGCTCTTCATTGGTGTCGCAAACCGCAACCAACTCGGCTCCTTCCACCGCTTTAATGGCTGCCACGTGCTTTTTCGCAATGTGACCACAACCTACAATTCCATAGCGTATCAAAAGATCTCCCTCTCTTCTTTTACCCAGTCAGTCAATTCATATCCAATCTATATTACAGTAACATTACAAAATCTAATGTTCAATGTAACATAGATGAAATCTCTTGAGTACCCTGCATCAAAAAAGTCATAAACTTTTCCGTTCTATTAAAGATGTATAAATTTGTAAGGTAGTTCGCGCGTTTTCGCTCCAAGTCAATGCACGGGACGCATCCAACGCATTTTTCCCCATAGTGGCGATGAGGGAAGGATCATCGATCAGGATTTTGCGCAAGCAACCGGCAATTTTGTCCACATCTTTGGCCGGCACAAGAAATCCGGTCTTCCCGTCTTGAAGAATTTCCTTGATTCCGCCCACATCCGTCGCCACCATGGGCCGGCCGCACCCCATCGATTCCAGCAATATGGAGGGAAGCCCCTCGCTCAGACTGGTGAGAACCATCACATCGGCACTGTTGATCCAGTCGGGAATCTCAGCGTACGGCTTTTTGCCCAAAAAGGTGACGGCTTCGCTTAATCCCGATTCTTCCGCCTGGTTTTCAAGCCGGGGGCGCAAAGGCCCGTCCCCGATCAAATACAGATGAATGTCCCGGCTTTCTTGGCGGATCCGGGAAAAAGCCTCCAACAAATAAGAAACGCCTTTGACCGGATACAAGTTGCCGACAAAAAGCAAAATTTTTTGTTCCCTGTTCAACCCCAGACGTTTCCTTGCCTCCAGACGGTCCATGGGGCGGAATTTCTCCGGGTCAAAACCGTTGTAAACCGTTTTGGCCGCAAGCTCGGGATGCATTTTTTCCGCTTCTTCTTTCAGCCGGTCGCTGACCGTGATGACCAGGTCATTTTCCTTTAATGCACGAAGCGTCTGTTCATAAACGGAACGCTTTCGTTTGGGATACAACATGATGTCCGAGCCATGGATCGTGCTTAACACCGGCACCTTCCAAATTTTCTTCAGTTCCCCTCCTGCATAACCATCCGGATAGATGGTGTGACAATGAATCAGATCAAAAGGAAACGCTTTATGTACTTCCTCCACTGCCTTTTGCAGGGCTTTTGTATAATACTTGCCATAGCGTTGGAAAAAAAATCCCCCCGGAATCATTCGCGTGGGAACATAATAAACGGCAATTCCATCCTTTTCTGTCTTTTTCGGCAATTGACGATACCCTTTCCACTTCGGGTAAAAGGGGAAAGAAGGAACGGGCACCACCACGCTTACCTCTGCCCCTTCTCTTTTTAAAGCTTTTGCCTGGTTATGGACAAAAATTCCCGCCATGGGATTGACCGGATTCGGGTACATATGCGAAATGATCAAAATACGCCCATTCATTGAAACCACTTCCTTTATCCGGTTTCATTTCCGAAAGATTACTGTCAATAGCATTTTCCAAACCGGTGATACTATGTACAACACCATACAGGAGAGGTCGTTGTCATGAAAAGACAAAGAATCGCCAGCGACTCCTATGACGGATTCCTCGGCATGTTGAATGCCTTTCTCATCAGCTTGCCTTTTTGGGGACTGATTTATTTCGGACTTCGCATTTTTCATTTATGGAAATAAATACATGACAAGGAAGGTCCATCCCCAAGGACCTTCCCGCTTTATGTATTTTTTAATCATTGATCGCAAACATCAGATCCGCTTCCACCGCCACATGTTCCCCGACACGGGCAATACCCTTGCCTTTCCCGACTTTTCCTTTCACCCGGGTCAATTCCACTTCCAGCGTTAGGACATCTCCGGGTTTGACCTGATGACGGAAACGGACTTTATCCAGTCCGGCAAAAAATGCGATTTTGCCCCGGTTTTCTTCCACACTGAGAATGGCAACGGCCCCCACTTGCGCCAATGCCTCCACAATCAGCACGCCCGGCATAACAGGATAGTCCGGAAAATGCCCTTGGAAAAACGGCTCATTCACACTCACATTTTTGATTCCCACCGCTTTTTTCGCCGGTTCCAATTCCGTGATCCGGTCCACCAACAAAAAAGGATACCGGTGAGGAATAATTTCTTGAATCTGTTTTGCATCTAACATCGTCATCCACCTCTCAAAAAACCGTCTCACCTTCTGAAATCACTTGTCACCATTATAGCGAAACCGTATTTAAATTACCAAACATCCGGGCGTCATAAAATGGCGGTTTCTTAACAATCTGGAGAATAAAAAAACACTTTGTTACACGGACTTTCCGGTCCGTTTAACAAAGTGTCAATGCTTGCGCCCTGTGACTTTTCACGACAAAGCGGCAGCCCTTTCCACCGCGCGGGCCACTTCCCGATGGACTTTGGGATCCAAGGGATGCGGCGCCAATTCCCCGGGACTGGTACAATCTGCAATGGCTTCGGCGGCGGCCACCAACATCGGGTGAGTGATTTTCTTGGCATTGGCATTCAACACGCCGCGGAAGATCCCGGGAAACCCGAGGACATTATTGACAGAACGCCCGTCTGCTGCAAAAGAAGCACCGGATTTGAGTGCCAATTCAGGGTCGATTTCCGGTTTGGGATTGGATAAGGCGAGAATCACCTGACCTTCCCGGATCATTTCCGGTTTGATCAATCCGGGAACCCCTGTTGTCGCCACCACAATGTCGCAGCGTTCCATCAATTCTTCCATGCCCACCGGTATGCCGCCGTAATTCTCCAAACGCTCCAAAGCTTTTTCTTGCCGGTCGGCACCGCAAATCTCCCGCACCCCGTAAGCTTTAAACATGCGGCAAATAGCCAAACCCGCGGCACCAAGCCCGATTTGTCCCACTGACGCTTCTTTCAGGTTGATCCCGGTGGAACGGCAAGCCGAAATCACGGCAGCCAGTGTCACGACCGCCGTTCCGTGCTGATCGTCATGCATCACCGGAATGGGCAACTCTTCTTTGAGGCGTTCTTCAATCTCAAAGCAATGCGGGGAACCAATATCCTCCAACAAAATGCCTCCAAATCCCTGATAAATGTGTTTCAAGATGTTCACCACTTCATCCGGATCACTTGTATCCAACAAAATCGGAATCCCGCTGATCCCGGCAAAGCGGTCAAACAAAGCGGCCTTTCCCTCCATCACCGGCATTCCCGCCAACGGACCGATATTGCCAAGCCCCAAAATGGCGGTGCCATCAGTCACAATGGCAACGGTGTTTCCAATGCTTGTATAATAATTGGCTTTTTCCGGATTCTCCCGGATCTCCAGGCATACATTGGCCACTCCCGGGGTGTAAACACGGCGCAAATCCGCCAAGGACCGGATGTCCATCTTGCTGACCATGCGGATTTTTCCGCCTTCATGGGCACTTAACACTTCGTCCGATATGGAATGAACGTAAATGCCGCCCCCCAACGCTTCAATGCTGGTGACCACCTGATCCAGATGTGCTTCACTCTCACACTGGACCGTGATGTCCCGGAGAGTGGAAAACGGGCCGATCTTGATGGTGGTGATGTCCCCTATATCGCCTCCTGCTTGTCCGATCGCTGTGGTCACTTTTCCCAGGTTGCCAGGCTTTGAAGGAGTTTCCACGATAATGCTGCGTGTCATATTCCGTACCATCCGTTAACCTCCCTAATCCGTCTGAAGTCAAATCGAAAAAAAGAACCGGATCCGGTCACCGATTCTTCCTACATAGCCCGTTCGTTCACCGTTTTCAATTGCAACAGGTAAGAAAGTGTCGTGATGTAGGACAAAATAATGACCGACCATAAAAAAGTTTGTGCAAGCGGCAATTCAAACATGATAAAAAATAAAGCGACATAAAACAAAAAGGTTGTCAGCTTGCCGAAAATGTTTGCCGGGACCGTTCGTTTGCCTCTCAGCTTCAGGAAAACAGAAAAAAGGATCATGGACACATCGCGCAAGACAATGATAAAGGCAGCCCAAACTCCGATTTTTCCGGAGATCATCAGGGATAAAAAAACAGAGAGCATCATTAATTTGTCCGCCAAAGGATCCAGCATGATTCCAATCTGGGTCACTTGCTTTGTCTTTCTGGCCACATACCCGTCAATGACATCGGTTAACCCCGCAAGAAGAATGATCCCAAACGCCCAGTACACATTCCATGGCGTGTCCGAAAAAAATGCAACAAAATACGCAGGAATCAAAAAAAGGCGAATCATGGTCAAGAAATTGGGCAAATTCATTCAGGACCCCCCTTCTTACAGTTTACCGAACGGATGGTTAATAAAAAAGGAAAGAGCCCGTCTTCCATCCAAGTGACAGACGGGACTTATGATCCAAAAATGAGCTGATAAATATGCACCCACATGTCAAAATCCAAGAAATCGCCGGCCGGTTGATCACCAATGATGGTATGACCAACGACAAATCCCGCATACAAAGCCACAATGAGCGAAACAGGCAGCCAAAGAATTTTAACCCATTTTAGAATTTGCTCTTTTTTCTCATCAATCGGCGGATCATCTTCACTACGGGAAGCGGCACTTTGCTTTTTTTCTTTGGTGGAGTCCAGTTGTTCCACCCGCGGTTTCACTGGCTGTTCTGCAACAAAAGACGGTTTTTTCACTTCTTCTTTGAAATTTTCGTCGCCGCTGTTCTCTCCGATGACCGGATCAATGGAATATTCCTTAAAATCGATGGGAGTTAACGTATCTTCTAATGAAAGCTGCCGTTTTTCATGCGGGGAAGAAGGTTGTTCCACTTCGAAGGTTGGAGGTGCGCCATACTCATGGGAATGGAACTGGTTACCGGAGTCTTTCTTCTCCTCCGTCTGCTCCTCTTTTTTCTCTTTGTCGCCTTCTTGCTTTGCAGGCTCAAACTTCCGGGCATCCTCCAAACTGTCGAGGGTGTCTTGCTCTTCTTCTTCATCTCTTCGCCATTTCAATTGGCCTACCGGCAAGATATCATCCACTTTTTCATTTTCCACTGTCAAATGGTCCGATGGATTATTGAATTTTTCTGCTGAAGACTCCACATCGTCTGATTGGTAGTCCATGTGTTTTTCTTTATCAGAATAACTCATCTGCATTCCTCTCCAAGGCTAACTTCTATTACCGATCCTCTCTATTTCATGAAGCTCGTCCAACAAAATCAAGTTTACTTTTAAATAAGCTCCATTCTACTCATAATAGAATATATCGCAACTATGAACATAAGTCTATACTTACAGCTTATAGGAGTGTGAAAGTTTCTTATACAGTAGAAGCACCGGGTTGAAAGGAAAAAGGATACATATTATGGCAATGATTCGGAGATCTTGTTTTTATGTAAACACTGCCGGTGCTTCCGTCTCATTTTCACAGTCACACGGACACTTCTTGCTTCTTTTTTCCGGTTTTTTGCTTATATTTAATCTTTGTCGCTTCTCCACCTCTTATATGGCGAATCGATTTATGGTATTCCAATATCTCTTTCACTTGACGAGCCAGTTCCGGGTTGATTTCCGGCAATCGTTCCGTAAGGTCTTTATGAACCGTGCTCTTGGAAACACCAAACTCTTTCGCAATCGTCCGGACCGTATTTCGCGTCTCCACAAAATAATGTCCGATTTTTAATGTTCGTTCCTTAATATATTCATGCACCCCGCCAAACCTCCTCTCTTCTCCATTTGCTACATTATATTGAGGGAAGAGGCGGGTTATTCTTTCTAAACAAGCCGTGACAAGCCATGTTTGGCAATTTTTCTTTTTTCGGGAACAAAAAAAAGCGTTCCCTTGGATGGAAACGCCTTTTTCCTTATTTTTCCCCGCTTAAATAAACATCCGGATTGATGGCTTTCTGATCCCGGTCGCGGATTTCAAAATGCAGATGGACACCCGCTTCCTTTTCAAAACGATTGCGTCCTGCTTTGGCAATCACTTGTCCTTTCTTGACGGTTTGTCCATTTTTGACGCGGACATCGTCCAAACTTTGGTATACCGTTTGAATGCCGCTTTCATGCTGAATGACCACTTGCCATCCGACAACCGGGTTTTCCTCGACTTTCACCACTTTCCCTTCCAATGCCGCCACCACATCAAAGGTTCCTCCATCTTTTTTCGCAAAGTCAACTCCCGAATGCGGCGTGAACGTATTGGCATATTGGTTCAAAGAGGATTCCCGGCTCGCTTCCGGATCTTCTTGCTTATAAAATCCCATGGTTTTGTCGGCATGGGCATTTTTGGCGACAGGCAATATCATGTCATCATCGGTCGGATTGGTCGGAATCGGCTCTTGGGGAAGATTTTGTTCCACCAAATCCCTGGTGGTTTTGGATGCTTTTTCCACCTGATGATCCTGATACCACCATGCCACACTTAAAATCAGTGCCGCCACAAAGAGATAGACAGCAGGGAAAAACCACTTTTTGGACATTAACTTTTTCCATTTCAAACGTCGCTTCGCTTTTTCAAAGGAAGAAATCTGGTTATTTGCATTTGGTTCCTTCGATTTCATGGAAATCACCTCAGGAACCATTGTCGACCAGCTTCTCTCTTTTTATACCTACAGATGGGAACTTTTAGTAAATTCGAAGCAAAGTCAAAACTGAGACATACATGATCTTCATTTCTTTGGCTCATACTTTAGAAAAGGCTTGGCAGAAGGAGGTGAAACGGTGATAAAACCCTTTGAGCCTGATCTGGTCTACTACGAGCCCGGAGCTTTGGACTATCCACTCGGAAAAGAATTGGTGGCAAGGTTTCAAAGCATGAATATTCCGGTCCGGCCAACAACCTCGCACAACCAGGTGACCGGCCTGCCGGGAGAGACCCCGTTGGATAAATACCGGATTGCCAAGCGGACCTTGGTCATCGGAGTGAAGAAATCATTAAAATTCGAACAATCCAAGCCCTCAGCCGAATATGCCATTCCGCTGGCCACCGGCTGTATGGGGCATTGCCATTACTGTTATCTGCAAACAACGCTCGGAAAACGTCCTTATATCCGGATTTATGTCAACCTGGATGAAATTTTTTCCCAAGCCGAAAAATACATCCAAGAACGTGCTCCGGAAATCACCCGGTTTGAAGCCGCATGTACTTCCGATCCGGTGGGCATCGAACATATTTCGGGGTCGCTTTACAAAACCATCGAGTTCATGGGAAAACAGCCGTTGGGCCGTTTGCGCTTTGTCACCAAGTACGCCAATGTGGAATCCCTT
Source organism: Thermoactinomyces sp. CICC 10735 (assembly GCF_016055175.1). NCBI lineage: Bacteria > Bacillati > Bacillota > Bacilli > Caryophanales > Thermoactinomycetaceae > Thermoactinomyces > Thermoactinomyces sp. CICC 10735. The sequence goes on from NZ_JAECVT010000003.1 coordinate 340,807, forward strand.
TTAAATGCCGACCACAAGGGACATACCCGTTTTCGCTTCAGCATTAATGCCGATTATGTGGTCAAACATTTTGAACCGGGAACCTCACCGTTGCCGGACCGGATTGAAGCCGCCGGAAAAGTGGCAGAAGCCGGCTACCCGCTCGGATTCATCATCGCTCCCATCATGTCTTTTTCCGGATGGAAAGAACAATACCAGGCCTTATTGAAAAAATTGTCCAATCGCCTTCCCAAAGTGGATGATTTGACCTTTGAACTCATCACCCACCGTTACACGCAAAGCGCCAAACGGGTCATCGAAGAACGTTATCCCAAGACCAAGCTGGACATGGACGATGAAAAGCGGAGAAAAAAATGGGGCCCTTACGGACGGATAAAGTATGTTTATCCCAAAGAGCAAATGGACGAAATCAAAGATTTCATGCACCGCACCATTTCCACTTACTTTCCCCGGGCAGAAATTCTTTATTTCACTTGATCGGGGGAGAAAGGCTCGATCTTTACCCCCTGGTAGTAATGCTGAATAATTTCATCCACCTTTTTTCCCTGCTTTGCCATCAAATTGGCGCCCCATTGGCTCATGCCGACGCCGTGTCCGTATCCGCGGGTGGTGATTTGAAGTTGATTCCCCTGTACCGCCACATCAAAATCGGTTGAAGCCAATCCCAATGCTTCCCGGATTTCCCTGCCGGTGAATGTCTGATCGCCAATCTTGATTTTGGCGATTCTTTTTCCTTTTGTACGCTCGGTCACCTGGATCAAACGCGTACCGGTTGTGGCGGGAAGGCTGACTGCCTGTCCGGTTTTCTTTTCCAGTCGGCTGACAAACTCGTCCCATGACAACGTATGCCGGTGAATATATTTTGGGGACATCCGATCCCATGGGGAAGACACACTCCGCAAGTAAGGATACTTTTGTTTGAAATACTCCTCCGAATTCTCGGTATAGCCGTTGCTGGTTGAGAAAAACGCAGCATAAATGGGCTTTCCCTGATAGGTAATGATCTGGCCGTCGGTTTCCCTCACGGCCTCCCGGATGGAATTCCGGAGGGTTTCATATTGGGCTTTCCACTCCTGCTTCAACATTTCATCCGTTTTAAAAGCCTGATGGTTCACCGTGTCCGTGACATGTGCTTTCTTTGCTTCTTCCCCCCATTTGGACATATCCGAATAATCTTTTCGCTCCAACCGGTCCACGATATAAGTCCGGGCAGCCAAGGCCTGGGCTTTTAAGGCTTCCTTGTGGAAATCCGCCGGCATTTCCGCCGCCACGACACCGTAAATGTACTCTTCCAACGGCAATTGAATCACTTTTTTCGACTCTGTCAGGTACACTTTAACCCGGATATCCTGATTTTCACTTTGCAATGCTTTCTCTTTTGCCAATGCCTCCGGTGGGACATCGGAATCCCAAGCAACCAGAAACACCGGAATCAAAAGAATAACGCCCACAAGCCCCAACAATACCATCAGCAATCCTTTGTGCAATCTGTTCTTCGCCTCCATTTGAATCACAGCGTTCACTACTAAGCTATGAAAAAAACCCCTTTTTTTAGAACCGGAATTCGTAGATTCCCTGATAAAGAAAAAAGCGGCTTCCCTTCAAAGAAGCCGCTTGACCTTCGTTTGGTCATGCAAAAGATTTTTGTTCCGTCTTGGAACTTTTCTCCTCGCTCACCCGTTCAATTTTGGCTCCCAAGCCTCTCAATTTCCCGACAATGTCCACATAACCGCGATCCACATGATGCAACTCCGTCACTTCGGTGACTCCTTCCGCTGCCAATCCGGCCAAAATCAAGGCCGCACCGGCACGCAGATCCGTGGCTTTCACCTGAGCTCCCGACAACGGTTTTCCACCTTCAATCAATGCGGTGCGCCGGTCGATTTTAATCTGCGCCCCCATCCGCTTAAACTCTTCCACATGCATAAACCGGTTTTCAAACACGGTTTCCGTCAGCATGCTGTTTCCGTTTGCGGTAAGCAAAAGAGCCATCATCTGTGATTGCATATCCGTCGGAAATCCTGGATAGGGCAAGGTTTTGACATCCACGGGTTTCAAATCCCCGTCTGCACGAACGTGAATCCCGTTTTCGCCGTCAAGCACATGGACTCCCATTTCACGCATCTTGGCAATCAGCGGAACCAAATGATCGGAAATGGCCCCTTCCACAAAAACTTCGCCGCGGGTGATGGCAGCCGCCACCATGTAAGTTCCGGCTTCGATCCGGTCGGGAATCACGGTGTATTCTGTTCCCCGCAAAATATCCACTCCATCGATGCGAATTTCATCGGTACCGGCTCCCCGGATTTTTGCACCCATCGCATTGAGGAAGTTGGCAAGATCCACGATTTCCGGCTCACAAGCGGCATTTTCAATCACTGTCCGGCCTTCAGCCAATGTTGCTGCCATCATGATATTTTGGGTTGCTCCGACACTTGGGAAATCCAGATAAACCGTCGCTCCATGAAGACGCCCGTCAATGGTCCCTTCAATGTAGCCTTGCCCGATGTCAAACCGGGCACCCATGGCTTCCAGTCCTTTTAAATGCAGATCAATCGGCCTGCTTCCGATGGCACATCCTCCCGGGAGAGGAATCCGTGCGTGTTTTTTCCTGGCAAGCAGGGGTCCCATCACCAAAACAGAAGCTCTCATCTTGCGCACCAGTTCATAAGGCGCTTCGGTGGATTCCACTTTTTCTGCATTGATCACAATTTGGTCATCACCCAGATCGGCTTGGATCCCCAAGCGTTTCAAAAGTTGAGTGATGGTTTTCACATCTTCCAAAAGCGGAACATCCGTAATCCTGATGTCCCCTCTGGATGCCAAAATGGATCCGGCAATCAAAGGAAGTACCGCATTTTTGGCGCCATGTACTTTCACTCTTCCTTTTAAACGTGTTCCGCCTTGAACGATGATCTTTTCCAAAGCTTTTCCCCCCAAAAACTAATATTCGATGGTGATAATTGGCGTGCCTAAAGTGATAACCATGCGATGGGCATCCTGATTCATCCGAACGGCCGCTTGCATATTCATCATGCCGCCTCTTGTTTTGATGCCTGCCGGTAACAACGGAGAAAGTGCGGAGATGCTGACGGTATGATCCGTACGCATCGCTTCCACCTCTTCCGCTTTCAACAGCCGGAAAATCTCCGCGAGTAAATATTCCTCCTGTTCGTTTTGCACCGGCCTGCTTCCCTGAACGGAATAATGATAAGATGGAGTAATGCCATGATTTAACAAAACACGCGTCACATGATCGCGGGCAGCTTGCCAGTTTTCCCGGTCACTTCCTTTTCCTTCCAATTGAATGGACAAATATGGATGGATGAATTCTTCAGACGGTTCATCATTGATCACGGCCATTTTCACCAAAATGTTTCGCTCGATGATCCCTTCCGCCGAAAATTTTATTCCGGCAAATTCATCATTGCGTTCCAACGGCCCGATATTTAATGAACGACTCAATGCTTGTGTCCACTCTTCGATCTCTTGTTGGCTCATTGCCCGGTGCAGCCGGTTTCCATAATGCAACACATATCGTTCCGGTTCCACCCCGACTTTCTTGAACGCTTTGATCAATTGCCCTTCGGGTTGGGATTGTTCCTGTGATCCAATGAATACAAAAGGCAAAAAAACACAAAAAAGAATCACTTTTTTCACAATCCCCCACATTTTCCATCCCTCTCCCTGAATTCTTATTATTCCCATTCTTCACATTCAGGGAAAAGGATATACGTGGAGCCGGTCAGTGAATCAGCTGGCTGATCAGCCTGGACCAACTGAGATAATCAATAAAAAAGGACGCCAGTTGATGCCCGAGAATGATCGACAAGACGATCATCAAGGCTCTGATCTGAGCCGTGTGATTCTTTTTGAAAAGTTGCTCGATGCGCATGCCCAGCAAGATCCACCAGACAAAGGCAATGCTTAAGATCGAGAGGAATATGTTCACCAGCCCCGACAAGGCCAGCTGCGTCGTCCCATCCATAATATGCACTCCCTCAGGCATATGTTCACATGCTACCATGGTACAAAAAAAATGGCGAATGCGCAAAAGATATTTTTGCAAATGCATGAACAAAACAAGCATACCCCTTCTGAAGAGGGGTATGCTTTCAGATTCCGCTTGATGAAAAGAGCGCCTATGGTGAAGTATTGGCAGCTTGGGAGAACGCAGACATCCAATCCAGATCCCCCAAGGCTTGAAAGAAGTAGTCCGGCATCAATCCCAACAAAAAGGTGCCCAAACATCCGATCCCGATGACGGCCATCACCGTCCAAGGGACGTTCAGCTTCCCATCATCCCCGGCTCTTCTAAAATAGATGTGCCGGGCGATGCGAAAATAGTAGTAATAAGAGATCACCGTTGTGATGATCATGATGAGCGCCAGCCAGTTGTGTGAACTGGCCACCGCGCTCATCAAAATGTAAAATTTCCCTACAAACCCCGCCGTCACGGGAAGGCCGGCAAGAGACAAAATAAACAGGGTCATGATCACCGCCAGCCCCGGCGAACGTTGGTACAACCCGGAAAAAGCTCTCAAATCATAGGTTCCCGTCTCTTTTCCCACGACTTCAATCACCACAAAGGCCCCGGCCGTCATGAACAGGTAGGCGATGAGGTAATACACCAGACTCGGAAACAGATCATATCCCACAAATCCCATCGTTGCGGGAGGAACCAGCAGATAACCGGCATTGGCGATGCTGGAGTAAGCCATCAGCCGCTTGGCATTGGTTTGGCGCAATGCCACCGTGTTTCCCACAATCATGGAAGCTGCTGCCATGATCATCAATGTCCAGGAAATCACTTCATTCCAGACACCGTTTGACACCAGCGGAATATAGGCCCCGAGCAACATCCGGAGCACCAGAGCAAACGCCGCGGTTTTGGACACCACAGCCAAAAACACCGCCACCGGGGTTGACGAGCCTTGGTAAACATCGGGAACCCAGGTGTGGAAAGGCGCGGATGAAATTTTAAAACCAAATCCGACCATCATTAAAAAGAACGACAAAAAGAGGAACAACTGGTAATCAGTTGCCGAAACTTCCGCAACCCGGTCCCGTATCTCAAACAAGTGGGTGCTTCCGGTCAATCCATAGAGAAAGGACATCCCGTACAGGATAAAAGCGGAAGAAACCCCTCCCAAAACGACATATTTCCATGCCGCTTCGGTCGCATCAGTCCGTTTTTTCCGAATCCCAGTCAATATGTAGGATGAGAGGCTCAACAGCTCCAGACCGACGAACAATGTGATCAACTCCGCCGACGACACCATGATCATGGCACCGAGCAAAGCGGTAAGAAGCAAAGAATAATATTCGCTTTCCGCTTTTAACTCTTCGTCTTTCCGGAAGGAAAACAAGAAAACCAAAGCCGTTCCGGCAAGCAAAATGCCTTTGAGCGTCAAGCTCAAATGATCAATCCGGTACGAATCCCCCAAAATCTGATACGGTTCATGCCCCCAACCCATGCCGACAAAAACGCCTGCCGCCAAGATGGCCATGAGCCCGAAGATGCCCATCCATTTCTTTGACACCGTTTCTTTCAACAACAAATCCAAAATCATCAACAGAGCGGCGGCAACGACGATCGTCAGCTCGGGGGCCATCACCCTCAGGTCAAAATCCAGCAATGTTTGCATCATGCCCCTACCCTCCGATCCGAGATACAATAAGATCTAACGTTTCTTGCATCGGCGCACTCAAAACGGCCGGATAAACACCGATCAGGACAATCAACAGCACCATCACCAACATCGGAAAGCTTTCGCGCAAATGCAGATCGCCAACCGCCTGAAAACGTTCCGGCAACGGTCCGAAGGTCGTTTTCAACACAGCACGCAATGCATAAACCACGGTGAAAATCAACCCGAGTGCCCCGACCGCCCCAATCACCGGATGGTTTTGGAACACGCCGAGATAGGCCAGAAACTCGCTGATAAAACCGGACAGCCCCGGCAATCCCAAAAGCGCCAATCCACCGGTGAGGAAAATCCCCGAAAGTACCGGTGCCGATTTGGCCAGTCCGCCCAGATCATCCAATTCCGTCGTTTTGGCACGGTCATAAATGCTGCCGACGAGGAAGAAAAGCAGTGCCGAAATGATCCCGTGGGACACCGCCTGGAAAACCGCTCCGTTTAGTCCGGCCGTATTTAAAGCGGCCAACCCGAACAAAATGATCCCCATATGGCTGACACTGGAATAAGCCAGCACATGCTTCAACTCTTTTTGCACAATGGCAATACAGGCTCCGTACAAGATGTTTATCAAACCGAACACAGCCAGATAGATGGAGATTTCCTTCATTTGCACCGGGAACAACCCCAACCCGAACCGGATTAAACCGTAAGCCCCCATCTTCAGCAGAACCCCGGCATGAACCATCACCACCGGGATGGGAGCTTCGACGTGGGTTTTTAACATCCAGCTGTGGAAAGGAAACACGGGCAACTTAATGCAAAATGCGATTACCAGTGCCGCAAACGTTCCCCACAACATCGTTTTCAAAACCGGGGGCAACAGCGCAAATTGCCCCATCACCTGATCCATCCGGTCTTGCAACACCGAATAATCCAACGTGCCAAAGAGAAGCAGCAAACCCACCATGGCAAACAGAAGGAATCCGGATCCCAGCCCGTTAAACAACAAAAACTGGTTGGCTGCTTTCTCCCTGCCCAAAAATCCCCACTTTCCGATCAGAAAATAAGCGGCAATCAATGTAACTTCAAAGAAGATGAAAAAGAGAAACAGATTGGATGCGGAAAAAACACCAATCATCCCTGTCTCCAAGAGCAAAAACAGCTGGTAAAACCCTTTGGTCTCCTCCTTGATGAATCCGGATGCCGCGGCAGCCACGGCACTGATCAGGGTGGTCAAAACGATGAAGGGAAGCGATAATCCGTCCACTCCCATGCTGTAATGAAAAGTCCACGGTTCTCCCTGTAAGAGGGGGATTTGAAACCAGACAACCGATTTCACCCACTGTAACCCTTTCAACCCCTGATCAAATTGCGCATACATCACAAGGGACAGCAAAAGCGGCGGAAGTGTGGACAAAATCCCGCAAATCCGGTGCCAGCGCACTTTCTCACGGGGAAGAAAAATGAGAACCAAAGCCCCTAAAAGCGGGAGAAACGTGACCAATGAAGGCATCCAATCAAACCGACTCATTTAAATAACCTCCCCGCTGTCATTCCTACCATCAAAAGGACAAAACCAATCACACTCACCAACACATAAGTCTGTGCCTGCCCGTTTTGGATCTTGGAACCCAAACGCCCGATCCATTGGACGACCCAACTGACAAACCGGACAATCCCACCAATCACAAACCGGTCCCATCCGGACAAAAACCAGCCGATTCCTTTGATCGTCCAGACAAACAAATACTGATACAATTCATCCACATAATATTTGTTCAAAACCAGGCGATGGAGCCAAGGAACGGTTTGTGCCGCCTGACAGGCGCTGAACTTACCGTTTCCGTAAAACAGCCAGGCCAATCCGATTCCGGCAAGGGAAACCGCAACCGTCACGACCGCCAACCACACCGGAACCGATGCGGCATCCGAAACGGATTCGTTGCCGGCGGCCAACCAGTTTTCAAACCCCCCGCCGGGAAGCAAACCGACCCATCCGCTTCCAATTGAAAGAATCCCGAGCACGGCCACCGGAATCATCATCACGGCAGGCACCGGACGGTCTGCCTTGGGACCCCTCGGTTCCCCGGCAAATACCAGAAAGAAAAGGCGGAACATATAAAGAGCCGTGAAGAAGGAGGCAATCAAACCGGTGACAAAAAGCCCCGTCCTTCCATCCTGGTAAACGGAAAACAAGATTTCATCCTTGGAGAAAAACCCGGAGAAAGGCGGAATCCCCGCAATGGACAAACAACCGGCCAAGAACCAAACACCGAGTTGGCGGTGGGTTTTCCAAAGCCCGCCCATCTTCCGCAAATCCTGTTCATGGGCGAGCAAAACAATGACCGCGCCGGCTCCCAAAAACAACAACGCTTTAAAAAAAGCGTGGGTAAAGAGATGAAAAACCCCGGCCACATATCCGGCCGAACCCAGGGCCAACATCATGAAGCCGAGCTGGCTCACCGTGGAATAAGCAAGCACCCGTTTGACATCATGCTGCATCAATCCGATGGTTGCGGCAAAAATCGCAGTGAACCCCCCGATATAAGCCACCACATCCATGGCCGGAGGAGATGCCTGAAAGAGGAAAAACAGATTGGCAACGAGATAAACCCCGGCGGCTACCATGGTGGCCGCATGGATCAGGGCACTGACCGGCGTCGGCCCTTCCATGGCATCCGGCAACCAGGTATGTAATGGAAACTGTCCGGATTTTCCAACCGCTCCGATAAAGATGAGAATTGCCAACAAAGTGATCAAACCGGGGGACATTTGCCCGGAAACCACAGCCGTTTTCAAATCGGAAACTTCAAAGCTTCCCACATGCCAAAACATCAGGAGAATGGCAATGAAGAAACCGACATCCCCGATCCTTGTAACGACAAACGCTTTGTGTGCCGCTTCCCTGGCCTCCGGTTTGAAGTACCAAAACCCGATCAACAAGAAGGAACAAACCCCGACCAATTCCCAAAAGATATAGATCCACAACAGATTGGCCGCCATGACCAGACCAAACATAGAAAAAGTGAACAAAGCCAAATAAGCATAAAACACCCGGATCCGGTCATCCCGTTCCATATAACCGTACGAATACAGATGAACCAGAAAACTGACGATGCTGATGATCAAAAGCATCAAGATTTGCAGGGAACCCAGATGGATGCTGAATGAAACCGCAACGTCCCCCAGATTCAACCAAGGAATGTTCCATGTGACGGTTTCCCCGGACAACCAAACGTAAACGGACAGCAACAAAGAAAGAAAAGTTGCCGTCACTCCTGTTGCGGCCGCAATTTTCCTTTGGATGAATCCACGGCCGGACAGAAGCAAAAGAAATGCAATGAAAGGAAAAAGAGGAATCAACAGAGCCATGTTTGCTTCCATTTCTGACCCTTCCTTCTTTTAGAAGTTTGATTGCTTCCGCTAATCTCTCAGCGAATGATAACGGTCGGCTTCCGCCGTGGACACCTGCCGGTACAAGGCAATCAAAATGGCAATCCCCACAGCCGCTTCCGCCGCTGCCACCGTAATCGTAAACAGTGTGAAGATCTGGCCCGCCAGATTGGGAAACAGACCAAATTTGGAAAATGCCACAAAGTTGATATTCGCGGCGTTAAACATCAACTCAATGCAGAACAGGACCATCACGGCGTTTTTCTTCGTCAACACGCCATACAAACCGATACTGAACAAGATGGCCGACAAAGCAAGATATGAGGTGATGACCATCTCATTTCTCCTCCCTTTTTGCCAGAATGACTGCCCCGACCAGTGCCACCAAGAGTAAGATCGATGCCAGTTCAAACGGGATCACGTATTCAGTGAAGACCCGCTCTCCCAACCGGACGACGTTCCATCCTTCACCGTTATGCGGTTCGCTCCATACCGGCACCTGATAAATGATCCACATCATGACGCCAAAAAAGGCAGCGACAGTGATAAAACCGAGCACGGCATGCCATGGCGCAATCGAACTTTTCTCTTCATCCCGGTGTTTGGTCAACATGATCCCGAATAACATGAGAATCGAAACGGCCCCGGTATAGATCAGCACCTGGATCACCGCCAAAAACTCGGCGTTTAAGAGCAAATAAATGCCTGCGATACTGAAGAAAGTGAATGCGAGCGCCAAAGCCATATGGATGACCCTTGTAAAGTTGATCATAAACACGGCCCCGCCAATCGCCATGACGGAAAGGATAAAAAATGCAATGAATTCAGCGTTTACGGGCATTATTTTTTTCCTCCCGGTTTTTTGATGAGATTGGTGCTGTTTTCTTTTCGAATCTTTGTATTATTTTGGTTGAGCCACTCCAAATCTTTAAACAATTCATCCCTTCCGTAAACGGCGAGCTCATAGTTATTGGTCATGACAATGGCTTCTGTCGGGCAAACTTCCGTGCATAAATCACATAAGATGCAAATTTCAAAGTTAATATCGTAAGTGTCAATCACTTTCCCTTTCTTTTCCGGATGCTTTTTCCCCGTCAGTGAAATGCAATCGGTCGGGCAGATGCGGACACATTGGTTGCAGACAATGCATTTTTCCGGATCGAAATGCTGGATTCCGCGAAAGCGGTCCGGCATCTCGAGCGGCTCATCCGGATACCGGTAAGTGACCTTCGGCTTTGTCATGTTTTTGAGGGTGACTCCCAACCCTTTGATCAAGCCAAGCACCATTTTCCCCTCCAATCCTTTTCCGTTAATAATAAGTCCCGATCACCGGCACTTCTTTTAAAAGACAAGTCAGCAAAATATTGAGGAGAGCGACCGGCAACAACACCTTCCATGCAAACTGCATCAGTTGGTCGACACGAATCCTCGGCATGGTGGCTCTCAACCAGAACAGGAAAAACACGACCAGCAAAAATTTCAATATAAACCAAAGGACCGGCGGAACCCACGTGAAGCCGAATGGCGCATTCCATCCGCCCAGATAAAGCACGGTCGTCAGGGATGCCATGGCAAAAATGTAGGTATACTCCGCCAACATAAAAAACGCAAACCGGAAACCCGTATATTCCACATGGTAACCGGCCACCAGTTCCGATTCGGCTTCCGGCAGGTCAAACGGCGTCCGGTTCAATTCCGAAACCGACGCGATCAAAAAGACCACAAAACCGATAAATTGCGGAAAAATAAACCAAACCTCTTTTTGGGCCTCCACAATCTCGGCCAGATTTAATGAACCGACCGACAAAGCAATCCCGACGACAGACATCACCAGCGGAATTTCATAACTGATCATTTGCGCTGCCGAACGCATCCCGCCGATCAATGCATATTTGTTGTTGGAAGCCCAGCCTCCCACCAGGATTCCGATGATGGTAATGCTGGAAACTGCCATGTAATACAGCAAACCGACTGCAAAGTCAGAAAACTGAATGGAAGGGGTGAAAGGAATCACCGCCATCACGGCAAAAGCGGGAACAAAGGCAATCGCCGGCGCCAATTTAAACAATCCGGCATCCGCTTTTGCGGGAATGACATCTTCTTTGATGAGCAGCTTCAAAACATCCGCCACGGTTTGAAACATCCCCCGGGGCCCCACCCGGTTCGGGCCGATGCGGTTCTGCATCCAGCCCAGCACTTTCCGCTCAAACAAAATGGCATACGTCACAAACCCGAGTACGATCAGCAAAAGCAGAACCGGTCCGATGATCATCCACGGATTCATCAACAATCCACCTCCCCGAGCACAATGTCGATTCCGCCCAAAATCGCCACCAAATTGGATATATTCTCTCCTTTTAATAAAGTCGGGAGTATCTGTAAATTATAAAAAGACGGACGCCTGAACTTCAACCGCCACGGTTTGTCTTTCCCATTGCTGACAATATGGCAACCCAGCTCTCCCCGTGGAGATTCGATACCGCAATAAATCTCTCCTTCCGGAACCCGTAGGACCCGGGGAACTTTTCCCATGACCGGACCGCTTTCGGGGAACTGAGCAACCGCTTGTTCGACGATTTTCAAGGATTCATCAATTTCCCTCATCCGACACAAATATTTTTCATACAAATCTCCGGTTTTCCCGACCGGCACATCAAAATCAAACCGTTCATAAATCGAATACGGCTGGTTCTTCCTCAAATCCCAATCCACGCCGGTCACCCGTAAATTGGCACCCGACAGTCCGTATTCAATGGCCAGCGACGGCGAAACCACCCCGATTCCTTTGGTCCGTTGAATAAAGATTTCATTTCCGGTGATGAGATCATGGTATTCTTTCATTTGCCGTTTCATGTCCTCCGCGAATTGCCCGACCTTGTCAATCCAACCCGGAGGCGCATCCCATTTGACACCGCCCACGCGCATATAGTTGAACGTGATCCGGGCACCACACAACTCATTAAACAGATCCAAAATCTTTTCGCGGTCCCGAAATGCATATAAAAAGGGGCTTAAAGCACCGATATCCAACAAATAAGTTCCCATCCAAACCAAATGGCTGGCAATCCGGTTCAGTTCCATCACAATCACCCGCAAAAATTGGGCTTTTTCCGGAACTTCCAGTTGCATCAGCTTTTCGGTGGCATGGACGATGGAATAGTTGTTGGTCATGGCGGACAGATAGTCCATCCGGTCCGTATAGGGAATGATTTGTGTATAATTCAGATCCTCCGCCAGCTTTTCGGTTCCCCGATGGAGGTATCCAATCACCGGCTCGGCATCCACAATGATTTCCCCGTCTATTTTCACGACCAAACGGAGCACGCCATGGGTGCTGGGATGTTGAGGTCCGACATTCAGCAACATTTCTTCCGTTCTAAGCACAAGGATTAAACCTCCTTATCCAGTGGTTCGTAATCTTTCCGGAGCGGATGCCCCACCCATTCATCCGGCAACAAAATCCGTTTCAGATTCGGGTGCCCTTCAAAAACCACTCCCATCAGGTCATAAGCTTCCCGTTCATTCCAGTCGGCTGCTTTCCATAAATGAGCCACACTCGGCACTTTGGCTTCATCCCGGTCTGTTTTGACGCGAATGGCAATCTGGTGTTTCTTTTTGAAAGAGTAAAACTGATATACCACTTCGATTTCTTTTTGGTAATCCACAGCCGATAAATTGCGCAGATAATCAAAGGAAAACAACGGATCTTCTTTCAAAAGCCGGGCCACCTCAAGCCACTTTTCCCTGGCGATGACAAACGTGGGAATATGTTCGCCGGCCCGGTTGATATAATCTTCAACCACGGCGTCTTCCCCTGCTTTTTCCACGATTTCCTGCTTAAAACGTTTTAAAACCGGTTCAAGCGGTGACGGCTCTTCCGGTTTTTTCTCCTCTTTGTCGGCTGGTTTGGAACGGACGGAAGCAGACCTTGCCCGCCGGGGAACTGCTTTGTCTTTCGGTTTCGGGGATTGGGGAGCCGGTTTTTCCGGTTCTAAAGCATTTGGACTTGATCCAGCAGTTGATGCGTTTTTCTCTTCCAGTCCTTTTTCTTTTTCTTCAGATTTTTTCCGATCCTCTTCATGAGAACTCACCGGTTCGTCACCTTCTTCCCGTGTTTGGCTTCATAACGGATTTTTTCCTGCAATTTGTTGATTCCGTAAATCAAGGCTGCCGGGTTGGGAGGACATCCCGGAATGTAGACATCGACCGGCACAATTTGATCAACGCCTTTGACAACAGAATAAGATTTCACATACGGTCCGCCGGCAGTAGCACAAGACCCCATGGCAATCACCCATTTGGGTTCCGGCATTTGATCGTATAATCTGCGCAACAAAGGCGCCATTTTTTTGGTCACGGTTCCTGCGACAATCATGACATCCGACTGGCGCGGGGACGCACGAAAAATGACGCCAAACCGGTCGAGATCATAATGCGGGGCCCCCGTGCCCATCATTTCAATGGCGCAACATGCCAACCCGAAAGTAAGGGGCCATAAAGAACTGCTGCGCGCCCATGCTTTGATCTGTTCCAAATTCGTCGTCACCACATTGCGCTTTAATTCCTGCTCCTCAACCGGAGCCAATTTTTCAAAATTTACTCCCATTCTAACACCTTCTTTTTCCAAGCATAAAGCAAACCCAGGATCAGAAAGAAAACAAACAAAACCATTTCCACCAGAATGAACAGCCCCACCTCAGAGCGCAGAACATCGTAACCGGCTGCCCAAGGGTATAAAAAAACCGCCTCCACATCAAAGATGACAAACAAGAGCGCAAACAAATAATAGCGGACATTAAACTGAATCCAACTGTCCCCGGTCGGATCCACACCGCTTTCATAAGAAATGGCCTTATCCGGGGCGGGCTGATGGGGACGAAGCAGTTTTCCAATGGAAAGCGCCACAATGTGCAGAACAATGCCGAGAATAAAAAAGATGGCAATGATCCCGTGACTGACGGCAGACAAACAAACCCCTCCTTCATCTTGATCTATACAAAAAATAAAACGCTTACATTCTTTGAATGAAATACTAATTTTTCAGTAATAAAATGCTTTTTTAAAGCAGTGCTAAAAAGTTGGCAATCCCCTCCTCTATTGTTTGATTATACACTACTTTCCCAATTGTGAGAAGGATCGTGTCCTTGAGAAAAATAGCGCTTATCTGAGATGGTTTACCAAAAGCGGGAAATATTTTTCACAAACCTTAAAATAAAAAAGACACCTTCGGAAAAGGTGTCTTTTTGAAGATCCGTTTTTATACCTCTGCGGATTCAGCAAGAATGGTGACTTTATCAGGGCGCACTTCAATGAACCCGCCGCTGATTTTAAACGTCTCTTCCGATCCGTCATTTTTCACCCGAACGGTATCCCCGATAATCGGGCTCACAAACGGAACATGCTTGGCCATCACGCCAATCTCTCCATTGGCCGCCTTTGTCACCACCATATCAATGTGCTTGGAATAAACAATCCGCTCAGGCGTTACAATATCCAACTGCACTTTATTCCCCATCATGACCTGCTGATCCCGGGAACAACCACGGGATGTGGCAGGGCTTCACCTCCTTGTCCTGCGGAGTGAGCCGTGTATCCATCGATCGGCAAACCGGTTCAACCGGAAACCCGCCGCAAAAAATGCCGGGATCTACACCATGCGGGTATAACCCAGTTTTTTCGCTTTTTCAACGGCTTCGTCAATGCCGCCGACCATGTAGAAAGCGTCTTCCGGCAAGTCGTCATATTTTCCTTCCAGCACTTCTTTGAAGCTGCGAACCGTTTCTTTCACCGGCACGTATACTCCCGGGTTACCGGTGAACTGCTCAGCAACGTGGAAGTTTTGCGACAAGAACTTCTCCACTTTCCGTGCACGGGCAACCACGATTTTATCTTCCTCGGACAATTCATCCATTCCCAAGATGGCAATGATGTCTTGCAACTCTTGGTAACGTTGCAGGAGTTCCTGCACGCCACGGGCAACCTGATAGTGTTCTTCTCCCACCACTTCCGGCGTCAGGATGCGGGAAGTGGATGCCAGCGGATCCACCGCCGGATAAATCCCTTTTTGAGACAAACGACGTTCCAGGTTGGTGGTCGCATCCAAGTGGGCAAAGGTGGTCGCCGGAGCCGGATCGGTGTAGTCGTCAGCCGGCACGTAAATGGCCTGAATGGAGGTGAC
This sequence comes from Thermoactinomyces sp. CICC 10735, assembly GCF_016055175.1. Classification (NCBI taxonomy): domain Bacteria; kingdom Bacillati; phylum Bacillota; class Bacilli; order Caryophanales; family Thermoactinomycetaceae; genus Thermoactinomyces; species Thermoactinomyces sp. CICC 10735. The sequence continues at coordinate 356,023 of NZ_JAECVT010000003.1, forward strand.
GGAACCTTTCTTCGTGGAGGTGATCCGTTCTTGCAATTGACCCATTTCCGTTGCCAATGTGGGTTGGTAACCCACCGCAGACGGCATCCGGCCCAAAAGTGCGGACACCTCGGATCCGGCTTGGGTGAAGCGGAAAATGTTATCAATGAATAACAAAACGTCTTGACCTTCTTGATCACGGAAATACTCCGCCATGGTCAAACCGCTCAAAGCCACACGCATCCGCGCCCCCGGGGGCTCGTTCATCTGTCCGAACACCATGACGGTTTTGTCGATGACCCCGGTGTCTTTCATCTCATGATAAAGATCGTTCCCCTCGCGGGTACGTTCACCAACCCCCGCAAACACCGACAATCCGCCGTGCTCTTGTGCGATGTTGTTGATCAACTCTTGAATCAAAACGGTTTTTCCTACTCCCGCACCGCCAAAGAGTCCGATTTTTCCACCTTTGGCATAAGGGCAAAGCAAGTCAACCACTTTGATTCCCGTTTCCAGCATTTCCTGCTCAGTCGATTGTTCTTCAAAGCTCGGTGCCGGACGGTGAATGGAGTGTCTTTCGGCTCCTTTTACTTCTCCGGCCTCATCAATCGGCTCTCCCAATACGTTAAACACCCGTCCCAATGTCGGACGTCCGACGGGTACGGAGATTGGTCTTCCCGTATCGATCGCTTCCATCCCCCGGACCAAACCGTCGGTGGATGCCATGGCTACGGTACGCACCGTGTTATCTCCCAAATGTAAAGCTGTTTCCAAAACAAGCTCGCTTCCGTCCGCCCGCTTGACTTTAATCGCGTTGTTAATCTCAGGCAGATGTCCGCGTTCAAACTCAACGTCCACAACCGGCCCCATAACCTGAAGCACACGTCCAGAACTCATCGAATTCCCTCCTTAAACTGCCATGCACTGGTTTCTTCACTTGTGAAAAGATCATGCTCAGCCGTTTAGCGCAGATGCACCGCCGACAATTTCAGCGATTTCCTGAGTAATTGCAGCCTGACGCGCACGGTTCAACTGTAACGTCAATTGATCAATCAACTCCGTCGCATTATCCGTTGCATTGCTCATCGCTGTCATTTTGGAAGCAAATTCACTTGCTTTCGCGTCGAGTAAGGCGCTGTAAATCAGAGATTCAGCATACCGGGGGAGCAAGACGGATAACACTTCTTCCTGCGATGGTTCATATTCGTAAGCTGTTTTCGGACCTTGTTTCTGCCCGCTCAAATCCTCGCTCGCAAGCGGCAATAACCGTTTGTCCAAAGGCCGCTGAACAACCGGGTTTACAAACTCGTTGTAAACGATGTACAGCTCGTCATATTTCTCTTCTGCATAAAAACGAACGGCTTTTTTCGCAATTTCTTGCACTTCATCATAAGAAGGTGAATCAGAAAGTCCCGTAATCTCATCAATGACTGGATAATTGCGTTTTTTCAAGAAGTCCCGGCCTTTCCGGCCAATGACAAACAATACGTACTCATCTTTGCTTTGATGCCGTTCATTCAAAGTCTGAAGCAACATCCGCAAAAGGTTGCTGTTGTATCCTCCCGCAAGGCCGCGATCCGACGTAATCACAAGATAGCCTGTTTTACGTACGGGGCGCGAAACCAGCATGGGATGTTTTGCATTCGTCGTACCTTGGGCAATGCTTACGATCACTTCACGCATTTTTTCCGCATAAGGACGCGCTTTTTCGGCTCTTTCCTGTGCACGGCGCAAGTTCGCGGCTGCAACCATCTTCATCGCTTTGGTGATTTGTCTCATTTTTTCCGTCGAACGAATGCGCCTTTTGATCTCACGCATCGATTGACCCATGTTTTCACCGCCTTTCCGCTGCCAGTCTCCCCGTAAGAGCCGCTGACGACCAGCGACTCTTTTCTACTTTATCTGAAACGGCTTATTTCTCGGTAACCGCAAACCCTTTTTTAAAGGTTTCGATTGCTTTTTTCAGTTTTTCTTCGGTCTCGTCTTCAAGCGCTTTTTTCTCCCGGATCGATTTCAGAATGCCTTCTTCATTGGTTTCCAGATAGCTGTGGAATTCTTTCTCAAAACGGCGCACATCTTCCACCGGGATGTCATCCAAGTGCCCCTTAGTGACAAGATACAAGGAAACCGCTTGTTTCTCAACAGGAAGCGGATGGTGTTCCTCCTGTTTCAAAATTTCCTCGGTGCGTTTTCCCCGCTCCAGTTTTGCTTTGGTGGCTTTGTCCAAATCCGAACCAAATTGGGCAAAAGCCGCCAGCTCATAGTATTGGGACAAATCCAAACGCAACGTTCCCGTAAGTTTTTTAATGGCTTTGGTTTGCGCCGCGCCACCGACACGGGATACCGACGTCCCCACACTGATCGCCGGACGGAAACCGGAGTGGAACAAATCGGATTCCAAGAAAATTTGCCCGTCGGTGATGGAGATCACGTTGGTCGGAATGTATGCGGACACGTCCCCGGCTTGGGTTTCAATAAACGGAAGTGCCGTCAAGGAACCGCCGCCGCGTTCGTCGGACAATTTTGCAGCCCGCTCGAGCAAACGGGAGTGCAAATAGAACACGTCCCCCGGATAAGCTTCACGGCCTGGCGGACGACGGAGCAAGAGCGAAAGCTCGCGGTAAGCAGCGGCTTGTTTGGTCAAGTCGTCATAAACGCAGAGAACATGACCGCCATTGTACATGAAGTATTCACCCATTGCACATCCGGCATAGGGAGCGAGGTACAAAAGCGGTGCCGGATCCGAAGCGCTGGCAACCACCACAATGGTGTAATCCATCGCACCGTAGCGGCGAAGCTTTTCAACAACTTGTGCAACAGTCGATTGCTTTTGCCCGATTGCCACATAAACACAGATCATGTCTTCATCTTTTTGGTTAATGATGGTGTCAATGGCAATCGTGGTTTTCCCGGTTTGACGGTCCCCGATGATCAACTCACGCTGCCCGCGTCCGATCGGGATCATGGAGTCAATCGATTTGATTCCTGTTTGCAGAGGTTCATGGACGGATTTCCGGTCAATGACACCCGGTGCAGGAGATTCGACGGGACGGAATTCGGTGGTTTCAATGGGGCCTTTTCCATCAAGCGGTTGACCCAACGGGTTGACGACACGGCCAAGAAGCGATTTCCCCACCGGAACTTCCATCAAGCGGCCGGTGCGTTTGACCTGATCCCCTTCACGAATATCCTGATAAGGTCCTAAAATAATAACCCCCACATGGTGTTCTTCCAAGTTCAAAACCATTCCCATGACGCCGTTTTTAAACTCAACCAGCTCACCCGCCATTGCGTTGGAAAGGCCATGAACTTGTGCGATCCCGTCACCTACTTGAATGACGGTGCCGACATCCGTCACTTCCACTTCGGAACGGTAATTCTCGATCTGCTCTTTAATCAGAGAGCTGATCTCTTCCGGTTTAATGCTCATAAATGTCACCCCAATCTTTCCGTCTGTGATCTATCCAACTTGATTTTGTTTCAGCTGTTCTTGGAAACGATTCAGCCTGGTTCGCAAACTTCCGTCGTACAAACGGTCGCCGATTTGCACAACCACGCCGCCCAGGATATCTGAATCCACTCTCTCAACCAGTTCCATGGTTTTCCCGATCATTGGCTCAAAGGTTGCTTTGACTTGTTTTTTATCCTCTTCGGTCAATTCAAATGCCGTCGTGACAACAGCTTCGACAATCCCTCTGGATTCATTTGCCAGCTTTTTGTATTCTTCATACAGATCAAAGAGAACGTTTTCCCGCCGGCGATCCACCAACAGATACATCAGATTCTTGGTGTAAGCATTCAACTGATCAAAGATTTTGGTGAGCAGTTCCTTTTTTTGTCCGTTCCCGATTGAAGGATGGCTGAGCCATTCCGTCAATTCCGGGAAAGCTTCCAATGTATCGGTGATTTGCTTCAAATCTTTCTCAACGGCATCGATCTGCTTTTGTTCAGAGGCAACTTCAAACAGCGCTTTGGCGTAACGTCTCGCTACCGTCTTACTCATTGCAATCTTCCTACCTCGTCAAGATAGCTGGAAACCAAATCGGAATGCCGGTTTTTGTCCAATTCTTTTTCCAATAATTTGGACGCCAACTGAACGGAAAGCCCGCCGACTTCATCACGCAAGCTGGCCAACGCTTTTTCTTTTTCGCGCTGAATTTCGTTCGTCGCCTCTTCCAGAATGCGCCCTGCCCGTTCCTGTGCTTGCTTGATGATCGCTTCCGCTTCGCGGTCTTTTTGCGCTTTGGCACGTTCAATGATCTCTTTGGCTTCCTGACGCGCTTTTTTCAGTTCCTGCCGTTGCTCTTCAAGCAGTTTTTCCGCTTCTTTTCTGCGTTCTTCCGCTTCCTTGATCTGGCCTTCGATGTGATCCTGGCGTTGTTTCATCACCTGCAGCATCGGACGAAGGGCAAACTTGGACACAAGAAGCATTAAAATAATAAATGCAATCAGCTGAAACAGCATCGTACCGATTTCGATGGTCAGCAATCCAACTCACTCCCTTCGGGATCGTGTTTCTTCTTCAATACGACCAGACGGGGACTTAAAGTCAAATCCCCGCCTCCATCATACGGATCGATCCATTAAATTACACCGAAGAACAACATGACACCAAATGCCACGGCAATAACCGGCAATGCCTCAACCAACGCAATCCCGATAAACGCCCGGGTGAAAAGTTTCCCTTCCATTTCGGGTTGACGGGCAGACCCTTCCAAATAACGGCTGTATACCACTGCGTTTCCAAATCCTCCGGCAATCGCTGCGACTGCGAGCAACAATGCACCAGCCAAAATGTTTACATCCATGATATTTCCTCCTCTGATTTGTTTTCGTTTCAAAATTTTTTTGATAGTCCATATGCGGATCAGACAAGACTGACTTCAGACTGCATTCTGATTGTCATGATTCAATTTTTTGCGCCATGTAAACCATGGCCAACACGGTGAAGACATAGGCCTGAATGGTTCCGACGAACAAGGAATAACCCAGCCAGACTATCAACGGGGCCCCGGTCAGGAACCAGCTGCCTTTCACCATCACAATGATCAACACTTCACCGGCAAAGATATTGGCCCATAAACGCATGCCGTGTGTCAACGGTTTCGCCACTTCATCCACCGCATGCATCAAGACCATCGGCCAGAAAGGCTGGAAGTAGTGGGAAATATAATGCTTGGGAGATTTTTTGAAGCCCAGGAAATGAGCCGCCAGCGTGATGGCCAAAGCCATGGCCATGGTTACATTGATGTCGGCGGTGGGCGATTTCCACAGGGCATACGCATAATGTTCCCCTTCTCCGGCTGAATCGGCCGCCCAAATTTTCAAAAACGGAATCGATACATGCGACTCGGCGACGACATTGAACATGACTCCCATCTGGTTGGAGATAAAGATAAACAGAAAAAGCGTGAATGCAAAGCCGAAGAAACGTTCAGCCGTTTTCCCCGAGATGCTGGCACGGACTATTCCCTGCGTAAATTCGATCACCATCTCAACCACATTCTGCATGCCGGTCGGAACAAGCGAAAGGCGACGGGCAGCAAGCATGGCGATCACAAAAACCAGGATGCATGCGACCGTGGTTGTAAACATGACCGTGACGTCAAATTGAATCGGAATCCCGGCCACTTCAAATCCCAGCTTCGGTGTAAGTTCCATTCCCTCACTCCTTTCTCTTTAAGATGAAGAGCGAATCACTTGGATAAACTGAGTGCAATAAAACAATATATAGCAAACTGGTAACCCTGCGACAATTGCCTTGACTTCAATCCATTCCGGAAATCTGACAGCAATCATGACAGCGAGGGCAACCATGAGATAACGATGAATCATTCCAACTCCCCGAAATCTTGGTTTTGCATGAAAGGCACTTTCCCTACCTATTTTTATTTTCCACAACAAGTTTAAGACATTGTACAAACTTACACATAAACCCAGGAAAACGCCTGCAACAATGCGTTGGTGCGGAGTCATAAACCAAATGATCAATAACAGAGTGAGGAGTCCGGTTGTGAGGGATACCACTCGCTTCCGAATGGTCTTCACGGTATCCATGAGGGTTCATTCCTTTAACAATGCTTTCAGGGTGTAAATGGCACTGAAAAAACCCACTCCCAATCCCAGCAACACTCCAGCCATCAAAAGATACGGCCGGGTTCCCCAAACCGTATCCAGTTTTTTCCCTAACCAAGCTCCCCCCAAGGTCAAAAGAACGATTTCCATTCCCATGGAACTGATCACGGCAAACAACCGCCATGCATTTCCGTTCAATTTAAAACCCCCGTAACATTTGGCATTTTCAAAGGGGAAGTTTCGCCGTAGGGAGCCGGATTGACAAGAGTGAAGTTTTCTCAGTTTTCCATCCTTCCCCCTGCCTATAGTAACGAAGCGTTCTATCTTTTGTCAACGTTTTCTCAAAAACACTTATGAACAAATTGTCGCAATTTAAAAAACTCCGCTTGAAACACCGGGTTTTTTTCAAAATTATTTTGTACCGAAGAGTCGATCTCCTGCATCTCCCAGTCCCGGAATGATATAACTTTTTTCATTCAGAACCGGATCGACTGCCGCGACATAAATATCCACATCATCGTGTTCTTTTTGCACGCGGTCAATACCGGCTTGAGCGGCAATCAAACACATCAGTTTGATTTGTTTGGCCCCCATTTCTTTCAGCACGGAAATTCCCGCTGCAGCCGACCCGCCCGTTGCCAGCATGGGATCGATCACAATCAATTCCCGTTCTCCGATATCCGGAGGCATTTTGGAATAATATTTCACCGCTTCTAAGGTTTCCGGATCCCGGTACATTCCCAAATGCCCCACCTTTGCGGCAGGGATCAATTTCAAAATTCCGTCCACCATGCCGAGTCCCGCACGCAAAATCGGAACGAGGCCCAGTTTTTTTCCGGCCAACACTTGACATTTGGCCCTGGCCAGCGGCGTTTCCACTTCCACTTCACGCAAAGGCATGTCTCTCGTAATTTCATAAGCCATTAAAGCGGCGACTTCGTCCACCAGTTCGCGAAACTCTTTCGTGCCGGTGTTTTTGTCCCGGATATACGTCAGCTTATGTTGAATGAGCGGGTGATCTAATACATGTACACGACCCACTTGCTTCACCTCTTTCTCATCTATTTTTTATCCAACTGATTATAACCATAATTCACCCTGTGTACACAACTTTTTTATATATGTTTCTTATTGCCAAAAACCCGACCCTCGCGGATCGGGCATATGAATCCGTTAAAGTTGTGGATACAAGGGATACGTTTCCGTCAGCCGGGCCACCCGTTTTTTGGCTTCCTCCCGTGCATTTTCGTCTTCCGGATTTTTCAATGTCAATCCGATGATTTGCGCGATTTCCTCCATGGCTTTTCCGTCCATGCCGCGGCTGGTCACAGCGGCCGTGCCAATACGGACTCCGCTGGTGACAAACGGTTTTTCCGGATCAAAAGGAATCGCGTTTTTATTGGTCGTGATCCCCACTTCATCCAGCAGATGTTCCGCTTTTTTGCCGGTCAGGTTGAAGTTGCGGACATCCATCAGGATCAGATGGTTATCCGTTCCGCCTGAAATCAGGTTAAACCCTTCCTCTTTCAAAGATTCCGCCAACTTTTTGGCATTGTCGACAATGTTTTGGGTATAGGTTTTAAATTCATCGGTCAAGGCTTCCCCGAGCGCCACGGCTTTGGCCGCGATCACATGCATCAGCGGTCCTCCTTGAACCCCCGGGAAGACAGATTTGTCAATTTGCTTTGCATATTTTTCTTTGCACAAGATCATGCCGCCCCGCGGCCCGCGCAACGTCTTATGTGTGGTGGTGGTGACAAAATCGGCATAAGGAACCGGATTGGGATGAAGTCCCGTCGCCACCAGTCCGGCAATGTGAGCCATGTCCACCATCAGATATGCACCGACTTCATCGGCAATTTCCCGAAACCGCTTGAAATCGATGATCCGGGGATAGGCGCTGGCTCCCGCCACAATCATCTTCGGCTTATGTTCCAAGGCAACTTTGCGAACTTCTTCATAATCGATCCGGTGGGATTCACGATCCACCCCATAGGCGACAAAATTGTACATTTTTCCGGAGAAATTCACCGGGCTTCCATGGGTCAAATGGCCCCCATGGGCAAGATTCATGCCCAATACCGTGTCTCCCGGTTCCAAAACGGCAAAATAGACGGCCATATTCGCTTGGGCGCCGGAGTGAGGCTGAACATTGGCGTGTTCTGCACCAAACAATTCCTTGGCACGGTTCCTTGCCAAGTCTTCCACCACATCCACATACTCACAGCCGCCGTAATATCTCTTTCCCGGATAGCCTTCGGCATACTTATTCGTCAAGACCGTCCCCATCGCTTCCATCACAGCCGGGGATACGAAGTTTTCCGAAGCAATCAACTCGATTTTATCCCGTTGACGCCCCAGTTCCTGTTGGATGGCTTCAGCCACTTGCGGATCGCTGGTGATTAATTGCTTCATGATTTGCCTCCTTGTCCTGTTCGGTAATTTTCTCTATTTTATCAAACAAGTTCTCTTTTTTGGACTCGGATTACTTTTCCAACGCATAAACGGCCCGCTCTCCCCCGATCAGTTTGGGGCGGGTCTTGGCCAACGTGACATGTGCTTGTCCGATCGTCTTTTGCTGAGAGCGTACGGGAACGGCCACAGGCTTTAAATGCATGCCGATCAGTGTATCCCCGATATCAATGCCCGCATCGGCCTGAATCTGTTCGACCACCACCGGTTGCTCCATGTGTCTGTACGCATATGCGGCCATGGCTCCGCCGGCATTGTTCACGGGAACCACCGTCACTTCCGGCCAACCAAAACGTTCGGCGGTTTTTCGTTCAACCACCAATGCCCGGTTCAAATGTTCACAGCATTGAAATGCCAGATGAAAGCCAGCTTGCTTTTGAATTTCCGAAATTCCTTCATACAATTCGCGCGCAATTTCCTCACTGCCGCCGGAACCGATCCGTTTCCCGGCCACTTCGCTGGTGCTCGTACCTACAACCAAAACATGTCCGGCATCCAAGGGCATCGCCGCCAATAAATCACGTAAGGCCCTTTTCACTTCCTCTTTCATCATGATCATCCTTCATTTTCCAATTGCTCGATCTTATCCAAACGGCGCTGATGACGGTCTCCCTGAAACTCGGCCTTCAGCCAGGTGCGGACAATGGATTTGGCCAGGTCGGGCCCCACGACCCGTTCGCCCAATGCCAGGACATTGGCATTGTTGTGTTCACGGCTCATCCGCGCCGAGTATTCATCGCTGACGACCGCACAACGGATTCCCTTGATTTTATTGGCGGCAATCGACATCCCGATGCCGGTTCCGCAAATTAAAATTCCCCGGTCAAATTCCCCTTCGGCGACGCGTTTGGCCACCGGTTTGGCATAATCGGGATAATCCACCGATGTGTCGCAATCACAACCTGCGTCCTCATAAGCAATGTTCATTTCCTCAAGCAGTCCTTTAATCTCTTCTTTCAAATTTCTGCCACCGTGATCGGATCCGATGATCAGCTTCATCCCTTCATCTCCCTCCTTGGATCCATCTTAGTATAACATCATCAATCCTTCCCGCCGGGTCATGATTCTTGCTCCCACCGGTCTAAAATCCGGTTAATGTATTTTTTCAATTCCGCGGCGCATTCCCGGTACCGCTCCACGCTGCCGCCGACCGGATCTTCAATATCCATTGTCCCATTCATCTCTTCCAGATATTGTTGTTCCTGTTCCCTCAGCGGCTTCAGGGCTTTTTCCATGGCGGCCTTTGCTTCGTCCGGCCAAGGCTCGTCCGCTTTGACGGAAAACTGGGCCTGAATTTTTGCCCGGATGCTTTCCGCTTCCAGATACAATTGATCCAGCTTTTTATGGATTTGCTCAGATTCTTCTCCCCACAAAGCATACTCTTTCAAAGTGTATATTTTTTCTCTGCTTTGCAAGAAGTTTTGTGCGATGAATTGTTTATGCGCTTCCGTCATCGCCAAAATCAAATCAGACCATTCGACGAGTTGCTGATTCAATAAACGGGAACGATGATTGCAGTTGATGCCTTTTTCTTTTAATACCTCCACCGCCTGCATGGACGGCCTCACCCCGTCGATGGCAGCAATTCCGGCGGACTTCACCTCGACCGGGATGTTCCTTTTCCTGGCCGTTTCACGGAACAATCCTTCTGCCATGGGACTCCGGCAGGTATTCCCCGTGCAAACAAACAACACCCTTTTCATGATGTTCACCTCAATTTTCACCTGTTCTTCAGTATCCGTTGAACAGATGGATGATATACCCTTTCCCCCTTTCTTTTAAAAACATACCACTAAATCCCCGGCGGCTTCCACATCTTCTCTGTTCCTGCCGCCAGCGGTCAAAACAGAAATTTTCCTCCCAAAAAAAGCAAAATAAACCCTCCGATCACTTCCCCGTAGCGGCCAATCCATCCCCCGAAAATTCGTCCGAGCATCAGTCCCGTTCCCGCCATGGTCAGTCCGGCGAAACCAAACAACAAAACCGCGAGCACCATGTCTGTCGAAAAAAAGCCGAGACTCAATCCAGCCGAAAGGGAATCCATGCTTACACTCAGTGAAAGCATCAATGTTTGCCAGAACGATTGAACTTGAAGTTCCTCCGAATCATCCCCTTTGACGACCTGGTACAGCATATTCAACCCCAACAAGCAAAGCATGATGCCTCCCAGCATGACGGCAATATCTTTCAACAAAGCACTTAAAAAGTGCCCGATCCCCATTCCCAAAAGAGGCATGATGATATGAAAAAGGCCGACGGACAGGCTGATCAACGTCATTTGCGAACCGGAAATCCGCTTCAATCCCAGCCCGATTCCCATGGAAAAAGCATCCATGCCGAGTGCTACCGCAATCATGGATAAAGTCATCACTTGACCCCATTGAATGAGTGTAAGCTCCATTGGTTCCCCCCCTGAGCCTGCTTGTCACATTCCATCATATGCCGGATCCCGAAAAAAAGAACCAAGCTTGCCATGGCCACCGGAATCTGTAGTAAAATCATCTACAGACCATTTCAATCAATTAAGAGGAGAGAGCCATATGTGGGGTCTGGTTATTTTGATTTTTTTGACACTGTATGGCCTGATGGGTTATTACATCGGCCGCAAAGGTTGGAAATATTTGATCCGTAAGGATTCCCCCGTAAGCAAAGTCCTTTTTATCGCGGCGCTGTTGGCACTGATCGTCCCTTTCCCGCTGTCCGAACTGGGAAAAAACCTTTTGCCTGAGCGCATCGGTTCCTGGTTGGGCATCTGGGGAGGACACTCCATGATCATCGTTTTATATTTGTTCTTTCTGATCCTGATGCTCGATGTGGTCCGCTTCATCGACCGCCTGGCCAAATTCATTCCTCCCGCCTTTAAAAATCATCATTTCACTCCTTATTCCCTGGCTGCGGCAGTTTTTCTCCTCGCAACGGTTCCCGTGGCTTACGGCAGTTGGAATGCACAACATCCGGTGGTCAAAAAATACAACGTCCACGTCAACAAAGATGCCGGCGAAATGAAACAACTCCGGATTGCCATGGTATCCGACATCCATTACGGTCCCGTCATCGATACGGACAGACTGAAAACCTTGCAACAGATGATTCATCAAATCAAACCGGATTTGGTTTTGTTGGCCGGTGACATCACCAACGGTCCTCTTCCGCCGGGGGAAGACCGGAAATTGGCCACTGCGTTGGGAAATATCAAGGCACCGTATGGCGTCTATGCCGTTCCCGGAAACCATGACCGCGATCTTGCCGAACGGGGAAGCGAACTGATGCAGGCGTTGAAACAAGCCGGCATAAAGGTTTTAAAAGACGAGAAGGTTGTATTCCCAAACCGTTTCACCCTGATCGGCCGGGATGACCCTCATTTGATCCGGGAACCGGGACGCAAAGATCTGGCATCTTTGATGAAAGGAACCGATTCTTCCCAACCCTTGATTCTTCTGGATCACCAACCGATCGAGCTGGAACAGGCACAAAAAAACGGCATTGACCTGATGCTTTCCGGGCATACCCACCACGGACAAATTTTCCCCGGAAACTGGATCACCGCCATGATCTACGAGAATGACTGGGGACTTTTGCAAAAAGGCGGTTTTTATTCCGTCGTCTCCTGCGGGTTCGGCACATGGGGACCGCCTCTTCGGATCGGAAACCGGCCGGAAGTCGTGGAAATCACGATGAATTTTACATAAACAGAAAAAAACAGCTGCAGAAGATTGCAGCTGTTTTTTGGTTTCAGGGCCTATTGTCTCACACTTCCACCATGTTGCCGGAGGCCGCTTTTTTCATGCGATTCATCACGGAAGCAAACAACCCTTGTTCCGGAAAAGCTTCCGCAAAAATCACATCCACCTTTTGTTCGTCAAAACGGCGCAATGCACCATACAAATGGCGGGCAACGCTGGCCGGATGGCGGCGGGATCCGGCTGCAATCACACAATCCGCCCGATCATACTTTCCTTGGTTCTCTTCCGTGGTGAGAACCCCGACCCGTTTTCCGTTTTTGACGGCCTCTTGGACTTGTTGTTGTATGTACAAAATCACCGCTTCCGGATTCCCTTTGACCAGCCACATTTCTCCCTGCGGGGCGTAATGCCGGTATTTCATGCCGGGTGAACGGGGCGTTTGGCTTGCGTCCATCAATCCGGGATCCACGCGAACTTCCCCCAGTGTTTCTTGCAACTGTTCCAAAGTGATTCCTCCCGGCCGGAGCAACACGGGGATTTCCCCGCTGACGTCGACCACGGTGGATTCCACCCCGATGCCGGTCGGACCTCCATCCAAGATTCCGTCAATTCTTCCGTCCAGATCATTTAAAACATGCTCGGCCGTCGTGGGACTGGGCTTCCCGGAACGATTGGCACTGGGAGCCGCCACCGGAATGTCCACCTCGTTTAACAAGGCCAGCGCAACCGGATGATCCGGCATCCGGACCGCCACCGTCGAAAGTCCTGCCGTCACGTTTTCCGCCAGGTTATCACGGTGGGGCAATACCATCGTCAGAGGGCCTGGCCAAAATTTTTCCGCCAGCTTTTGCGCATTCTCCGGAAACCGGCGGACCCATTTGGCCAGCTGCTCTTTTTTTCCGATATGAATAATTAACGGATTGTCCGAAGGCCTTCCTTTGGCTTCATAAATCTGTGCAACACTGTCGCGGGATGTGGCAATCGCTCCCAAACCATAGACGGTTTCCGTGGGAAAAGCGACCAGTTTCCCCTGGCGCAAATAAGCCGCCGCCCGTTTGATGGCTTCCGAATGAATGAGCTGTTTTTCCTCCATCCCGCAATCCAGTTGAAACCGTTCTGTCTTTTTCAACATTGGCTCCCTTCTTTTCCACGTTTTATCCACTTATGATAACACATTTTCTCAATGCGGCAACGAGGTCGGATTCTCACAGGTGTATACCATCGGCTGCCCCCGGTGGATCGACTGTTTCAAATGGGCGGATTGATGCAACTCTTCCGGCAAATGTTCTTCGCCGGTCTTGACAAAACCGAGCCGGGTAAAAAAATGCGTGGATTGACCGGCCAGCAAATAAATCCGGGACAACCCCATCTGTTCGGCATAAGAAAGAATGACTTGAATCATATGGACTCCCACTTTGCTGTTCCAGGGAGCCCGCTCCAAAACAAAAGACCGGATCAACCCGTACGGAGGATACACTTCCATGCCAACGATGCCCACCATTTGGGAAACATCCCCTTCCCCTCCGCCGGGAAGTTCGGCGATAAAAAAGTGATCCAGGTGCTCCTCGATCCCCCGGTCATTTAATCCGACTTCTTTGAGCAATTTGCGAATCTGAAACAAATCTTTTTTCTCCGCTTGACGGATGATAAACATACCTTTCCCCCATTCCGCTGAAACTCTTTGATATTAGCGGTATGAAAGAAAAAGGTTTCATAGAACCAAAGAGTCAGTCATTCATCCACTTCTTTGCCTGGTCCAAGAGAAAAAACCGTACTTCGGGCTTCTTGTCCTGTTCTTCTTTTTGTGCTTTCGCTTCCGAAGCATAAACCGGTTGCGCCGATGTCATGGAAGTGGAGAACGATTCGGGCGATTTGGCCTTGACGGCATCCCCGTTGCTCATATCCACAAAACACAGGGGAGGAAACAACACGCACCACCAATTCTCCCCTTTGCCGCTTCCGATCTGGATGCGAAGCGCCTCATAATCTCCGGCGGGATAAACCTTGTCTCCGTATAATTTGGTCGGGAACGGAACCATTCCATAGTCCACCCGGACCGCGTAATCATACCCCTGTTCTCTGACCGTTTTCCGCGCAATTTCCTCAAAACGGGGCAAGTGCTCTTTCACCAGTTTTCTCGCTTCTTCAATCGTACGGGGCTGAGTCACCCATGTATTCATTTCGTGAATTACTTCGTCGCGGACTTTTCGTTTTAACCACTGATCTTCTGGCTGGTCGCTGTTGGCCAAAATTCTGAGGCGGATGGCCTGATCCGGGATCCGGTTCGAAGATGACGCCATTTGCGTTTGGGTCGCATCCTCCCAAACCCGTTGGTAAAAAAAGATTCCTCCGGAAAGCACGATGATACCAAGAATGAAATAAGTCCATTTACGCATTGCCCATTCCTCCTCTTTATCCCTACCCACAGTATGGACAGAGAGGAGAAAACTTAATCTTATTTTTTCAGAATTGATTCTCCGTCCTGAAACCATCCCAAAACCATCCGGTCTCTTCCCGCCAGATCTTTTCTCACTTCCACGCGGGTGATGCGCGGCATTTGGCGAACCAGCCCGCAAACCTCTTCGCCTTGGTCGGCGCCAATTTCAAAAGCAACCAGCCGCGGGCTTTTTGGCCAACCGGAAAGTTGCCGGGTGATCCGACGGTACGGTTCAAGGCCGTCCGCTCCCCCGTCCAATGCAAGGCGGGGCTCATAACAAGAAACGGTTTTGTCAAGGCTTGCAATCTCCCCGGAACGTATATACGGTGGATTGGAAACCAAAATGTCGATGGGGGGATGCTCCTTTTCAAGCGGCTTTAAATAACTTCCCAAAACCCACCGGATCCGCTCTTTCACCCCGAATTTCCGGGCATTTTGCCTTGCCACCGACAATGCTTGTTCTGAAATGTCAATCGCGGTGACCTGCCAGTGGGGATGTTCCAGTGCCAACGAGACAGCAATCGCCCCGCTTCCCGTCCCGACATCGACCACATGTACCGGACGGCCGGCAAACAGCTTTTCCCCTTCCCGCAACACAGCTTCCACCAGCAATTCGGTTTCCGGTCTGGGAATCAACACCCCGGGCTTCACCTCAAAAACCCGCCCAAAAAACTCCTGATCCCCCACGATATATTGCAGCGGTTCCCCCTCGCCACGTCGTTTCAGCCATTCCCGGAATTTGGGTTCCAGACGCTTTGGCCAAGGATCGGCCATTTTCGCAAAAAACGCGGCCCGCTCCACCCCGAGAAGCCGGCGCATCATGTATTCCGCTTCAAACTGCGGAGAATCGGTTCCGCTTTGCTGTAAAAAAGAAGAAGCCTTTTGCCAGGCTTCCCGGATCGTTTTATTTTTCATCAAACTCACCCTTTGAATCAGGAAGTCTTTGTTTCCTGCTCCTTCAACAACTCGGTTTGCTCATGCAAAATGAGCGCATCGATAATCTCTTCCAGTTCTCCGTTCAGAATCAGATCCAATTTGTGCAACGTCAGTCCGATGCGATGATCCGTTACCCGGCTTTGCGGAAAATTGTAAGTCCGGATCCGTTCGCTTCGGTCACCGGATCCCACGGCCATTCTTCGGGCGTTTGCCATTTTTTCCATTTCTTCTTTCTGCTTCAAGTCAAACAAGCGGGCACGAAGCACCCTCATCGCTTTCTCTTTGTTGCTGTTTTGTGATTTTTCATCCTGACAGGAAACAACAATCCCCGTCGGAAGATGGGTAACGCGTACGGCAGACTGGGTCGTGTTGACGCTTTGCCCCCCGGGGCCGCTGGAGCAGAAAGTGTCGATGCGAATGTCTTTATCATGAATCTCCACTTCCACTTCCTCGGCCTCCGGCAAAACGGCAACCGTGGCCGTTGACGTGTGAATCCGTCCGCCGGACTCCGTCTCCGGCACCCGTTGTACCCGGTGTGCCCCGTTCTCATACTTCAATTTGCTGTAAGCCCCGTTGCCATCCACAGAGAAAACCACTTCTTTAAATCCGCCGAGCCCGGTGGTGTTTGCCTCCAGGACTTCCACTTTCCATCCTTGTCTTTCTGCAAAACGCGTATACATGCGGTACAAATCCGCGGCAAACAATGCAGCTTCTTCTCCTCCTGCCGCCCCGCGCACTTCCACGATCACGCTTTTCTCGTCATTCGGGTCTTTGGGCAGCAACAGGACTTTGATCCTTTCCTCCAGCTCCTCTTTCCGGCGGCTCAGTTCGTCGATTTCGGCTTTCACCAATTCACGCATTTCTTCGTCCAGTTTATCTTCCAACATCGATTTCGCATCATTCAATTGCTCAATTGTCTCTTTATATTCAATATAGGCTTGATTTTTTTCTTCCAACCCGGCCTGCTCCTTGGAGTATTCACGCAACTTTTTGGTATCATTGATCACTTCCGGGTCACAAAGCAGGCGGCTTAACTCTTCATAACGTTGATGTATCGCCTCAAGACGATCTAACACTGTGCTCACTCCCGTAAAATCGGATCATTTTGCCATGCATATCGGCTAACTATAAGATATAAGTATGATGATTGATCAAGAATTGGCATCAATTGATTTTACCACAAGCCTTGAAAGAAAGCGAAGGAAATGGATTGGAAAGAATGGTATGATAAAAAAGCAGAAGACCGGTTAAAAAATATAAAAGGAGAGCGATCATGAACGAAGTCATCTTTAACATCATCAATAATCTGTTGCTTATCGGTCCTTTGATTGTTTTATTTTGGCTGATAAACCATTCCGAAAATACATACTCCGATTCCGATATAAAGGGAAACATTTTGGGTTTTCTGTGTTACTTGATCGTATGGATCGGTTATCTTGCCAGTTTCATCATCGGTCTCTTGCTTTTTTTCTACAGCCATGCTTTCTTGCCATGGACACAAAATTTCGATGTCGATCCGTATTCAGTGAACATGGTTAAAAACGTCGGTATGTCACTATGGATCCCGTCCTTGATCGCCATGTCGGTTTTGTTGCCGCCCGTACGCCGGTTTTGTGCCCGTTTTCTCCGCATTCACCCCGGGAGCAAGGTCCATGCCGTCGCCTTATCCCTTTCCATGCTGGTTTTTATTCAGTTTTTTGTCACTCAGAGCTTCGGGTTGGAATCGATCAATGAACAGACGGTTCCCGGAGATGAAGCCGGAACGCTTTCCTCCATCTGGTCGCAAGACATCCTGTTCGGCATTTTGGGACTGGTCGGGGTGGGATGGCTGTCCAGACGATCATTCAAGGAATCTTTGGACCGCTTGGGATTGAAAAAAATCACCCTCAAGCAGGCGGCAGCCGGCATTAGTATCGGACTGATCATGCTTTTGGCCCCGATCATCGCACAATCGGTGGCAGAGACCCTGAATTGGTCCGAGAACGTGCATGCCAATGAGTTGACGGACAAAATGCTCGGACCGTTACTCTCATCCATTCCCGGCATTTTAACCATCGGACTGGCAGCGGCTCTTGGAGAAGAAATGATTTTCCGGGGGGCATTGCTCCCGCGGTTCGGCTTCGTCTACACCAGTCTGTTGTTTACATTGGTCCACGCTAACTACGGATTCAGTTTCAATTCCCTTGTTGTTCTGTTGCTTGCCTTGGTACTGGGTTGGGCACGGATCCGTTATAACACCACCGTATGTATGATCATTCATGCGACGTATAACATCTCCGTGAGCCTGTTGGGCAGTTAACCCCCGTCTCCAAACGGCGGGTTTTTTATATTTCAAGAATCCCTTCTTTCTGTCTCAACACCTCATGGCAGTGCCGGCAACGGGCTTCATATTGTTCTTTGGCCCCGACTTGGATCACCGGATCATCAATGGCAGCCGGACGTCCATCGATCAGCCTCTGGGTGCGGCTTGCCGGACCTCCGCATTTTACACAAATGGCCTGCAATTTTGTCACATATTCCGCCACAGCCAACAACACCGGAGTCGGGCCAAACGGCTTTCCCCGAAAATCCTGATCCAATCCGGCACAAATCACCCGTTTTCCCTGATCGGCCAACTGCTGGCAAATATCGACGATTTCGGGTTCAAAAAACTGAATCTCGTCAATGGCCACCACATCCACATTTTCTTCCAGCAATCCGGAAATTTCACTTGCACTTTTCACCGGACGGGCATCCGCCATCAAACCATTGTGTGATGCGATCGCTTCTTGATGGTAGCGGTCATCAATGGCCGGTTTAAAGGCGGCCACTTTCTGCCTGGCAATTTTGGCACGGCGGATCCGGCGGATCAACTCTTCGCTTTTTCCGGAAAACATCCCGCCGCAAATCACTTCAATCCAGCCGCTGTGATCACCACTTAATGGATGAATATCTCTCATTGTTGTTCCTCCAACTCCCGAAAAATTGATGCTCAATCCATTTCTTTACACAAAGAAAAAGCACCCAGCCCTTCTGGATGCCCAAGCAAACTCTCTTTATTTTAACATACACAGTCTCAAGTTTGCTGAATGAAAAATAAAAAGGCAAGCCCGATTTTCTGCTTGCCTGACTTGCCAGGATATTATTTGAGGTTGTATTTCTTTTTGAAGCGATCGATACGCCCACCTGCACTGACCATTTTTTGTTTCCCGGTGAAAAACGGATGACATTCTGAGCAAATATCCACCCTCAAGTTTTCAACGGTCGATCCGGTTTCAAATGTATTTCCACACGCACAGGTGACTTTGGTCAATTTGTATTCCGGATGAATTCCTTGTTTCATTCGTCTCACCTCTTTCCTAATGCCGCTTCCATACGTACATTTAGAACCACTGGTGTATTATAGCACGTTTGATGATGAGAAAGCAAGAAAAGAGACCAGCCCCCGTCGCAACCGGCCGTTTAAAAAGGCACACTCTCCGGTTTCAGGAGAGTGTGCCCTTCCATAAAAATAAACCAATATGAGAGCAAGTTATTTTAAAACCCGCAAGGGATTAATCGCTTTCCCGTTTTTGCGAACCTCAAAATGCAAATGATAACCCGTGGCACGACCGGTCTGTCCCATCATCCCCAAAACGTTCCCTGTTTCAATCTCCTGGCCTTTGCTGACCAAAATTTGGCTGAGATGTGCATAATAAGTGACCCATCCGCCGCCATGGTCAATGACCACAAGATTTCCGTAAGATCCGGAATAACCCGCCTGGATCACGACTCCGCTTAACGATGCACAAATTTCAGCTTTGGCTTTCTTTGCGTTCCAAATATCAATCCCTTTATGCTGACGGCCGTTTCGCCAGCCGAAATTGCTGGTGATCTGCCCATTGACCGGCCACCGGAACACATAAGCCCCTTCACGGTCTGCCAACCGGATCGTATTCTTTTTCTTTTTGTTCGCATTCGCTTTTTTCGGCCATGACCCCGGAATGCTTTCCCTCCATTTCTCGGGAACGGCAATGAGTTGCCCGGCATACGTGAGCGGGGCCTCCTTCAGCTTCGGGTTCAAATAAAGCAACAGTTCACGGGATGTATGGTACGTCTCGGCCAAAGCCGACAAGGTATCCCCGGACTCCAAGCGAACCCATTTTTTCGCCAAAGGAATTTTGATCTCCTGACCAATGTATAACAAGTCCGGGTTTTCCAACCGGTTGAACCGGACCAGCTCTTGATGAGGGATTCCGAACAATCGGCCGATCTGTGACAGCGTATCCCCCTTTTGCACACGATAAGTGAGAGGCTTTGTCTCCACCGTGGCAGCCAAATTCCCCTCGGCAACCTGAGAAATGGGGCTTAAAAATTGGTACATTGCTTCCTGTGCAATCTGCTCCTTCTCCGGTTCCGGATCAGCTCCATCGGCCAATTCCCGGGCATAAACCGGATGCTTATCCGTCCCCATCATCCATGAAGCCGATGTTGAACAGATGGCTAAGGAAGAAGCCAATAAGGCACGTTTTGAAGACATTTTAGCACCTCACAGAAGATAATGGATGGGGTGAAGTTCACCCGGTTTTATCTTTATGTGAGGAATTTCTTTAATATGACAACAAGCCGGCGTTAAGAGACCGATGTCTTGGTGCGATGGGACTTGAACTCGATCGAAGCGAGGAATTCCTCATTCGACTCGGTGTTTTTCAACCGTTTCACCATAGCTTCTGTATAATCAGAAGAATCATTCAATGACTTGCGAATCATCCACAACTTTTCCAGTTCGGTCTTGCTGAGCAACAATTCCTCACGGCGCGTTCCGGAGCGGCGGATGTCAATGGCCGGGAAAATTCTGCGCTCGGCCAGACGGCGGTCCAAATGAAGTTCCATGTTCCCCGTTCCCTTAAATTCCTCATAAATCACATCATCCATCCGCGACCCGGTATCCACCAGCGCCGTCGCCAAAATGGTCAAGCTGCCGCCTTCTTCCACGTTGCGAGCGGCACCGAAAAATCTTTTCGGCCGGTGCAAAGCAGCCGGATCGATTCCGCCGGACAAAGTCCGTCCGCTCGGGGGAATCACCAGGTTATAGGCTCGTGCCAAGCGTGTAATACTATCCAGCAAAATGACCACATCTTTTTTGTGTTCCACCAGACGTTGGGCTCTTTCCAAAACCAGCTCCGCCACTTTAACATGGTTTTCCGGCAACTCATCAAAAGTGGAACTCACCACTTCCGCATCCACGGACCGCTGCATGTCCGTCACTTCTTCGGGCCGTTCGTCAATCAACAGGACGAACAATTCGATATCCGGGTGATTGGTGGTAATACTATTGGCAATTTCTTTTAACAGCATCGTTTTGCCGGCTTTGGGCTGAGCGACGATCAAACCGCGCTGTCCCAAACCGACCGGGGCGATCAAATCCATCATCCGCGTTGAAATCCGATCTGGGGTGGTTTCCAAAAAGAGACGTTTCTGCGGGTAAAGAGGAGTAAGCGCAGCAAAGTGGAGCCTTTCCGCAGCAATGTCGGGGTCTTCGCCATTGACTGCTTCTACATGAAGCAATCCAAAATAACGCTCATTTTCTTTCGGAGGCCGGACTTTACCGGACACCAGATCTCCGGACCGCAAATCAAAGCGGCGGATTTGTGAAGCGGAGATGTAAATATCCTCGGAGGACGGAAGGAAATTAATCGGCCTTAAAAAACCGTATCCCTCGGAAAGGATGTCCAGCACACCCTCCATAAACATATATCCGTCTTTTTCCGCCTTGGCTTTTAAAATCGCAAAAATCAATTCTTTCTTTTTCATCTGTGAATAGTACGGAATTTGATATTCTTTCGCCAGCTTATACAAATCCACCAAGCGGCGATTTTCCAAATCACTTAACGTGAGCTCCATGTGTCGCATCACCACTCGATTCTATTGAAATTCTCTTCCTCTTTCCGGATCAGAAAGAGGAAGAGGAGAAAATTATAAAATAAGATTTGGTTTTTTCTCAAGTTTATGCGTTCCGTCCATGAAACGGATGGTTCCGGTTTTTGCACGCATCACCAACGAATGGGTTTTGGCCAGGTTTCCTTTGTAACGGACGCCTTTCAACAATTCGCCGTCCGTCACCCCAGTCGCTGCAAAAATCGCATCATCCCCCTTGACCAAATCTTCCATTCGCAAGACTTTGCCCGGATCACTGATCCCCATTTGAACACAGCGGTTATATTGCTCCTCATTTTCCGGCAACAGCCGGCCTTGGATTTCCCCGCCCAAGCATTTTAATGCAACGGCAGACAAAACCCCTTCCGGAGCACCGCCGGCCCCGAACAAAATATCCACCCCGGTGTCGGGAAATCCGGTATGAATCGCCGCAGCCACGTCCCCGTCCGGAATCAACTTGATCCGCGCCCCCGCTTTGCGGATATCCTCGATCAGTTTCGCATGTCGCGGGCGGTCAAGCACCACCGCCACCAAATCTTCGACATCCTTGCCGGTTGCTTTGGCAACCGCCTTCAAATTATCCTCCACCGGCGCATCAATATCAACTTGTCCAACGGCTTGCGGCCCCACGGCAATTTTATCCATATACATGTCGGGGGCATGCAACAATCCGCCGCTGTCGGAAATCGCCACCACCGACAGCGCATTCCACAAACCTTTAGCGACAATATTGGTGCCCTCAAGCGGGTCCACCGCCACATCCACTTCCGGGAGATAACCCAAGCCCACTTTTTCTCCAATGTATAGCATCGGGGCCTCATCCATTTCTCCCTCGCCGATGACAACCGTCCCGCGCATCGGAATCGTGTCAAACACTTTGCGCATCGCTTCTGTTGCCGCTTCATCCGCTTCGTCTTTCTTGCCGCAGCCCATCCACCGTGCGGAAGCAATAGCGGCCGCCTCGGTCACACGCACCAGTTCCATCGTTAAACTTCTTTCCATGATCGATCCCCTCACCTGTTTAAAATAAACATCAAAACGACAACAAAACCCCCAATCAGAGTAACATATTTATGATATATGTTACACGATTGTACGGGGATGGATCAATTTTTTGATATCTCGATGGAGGAAACGCCTTTTCGGTGAAGAAAATCACGAGAACACAAAGTGGTTGTGCACAGAAAATGCGAGGGAACGACGAAGATATTTATAAATCATGACTATCAAAAACAGTAGAGTGAAAAATCCCAAAAATAGGAATGTACCGGTTAAAAGGGGAGTCCGGCCGGGAGATTCCTTCCCGGCCAAACCCGTCTGCGATCAAGATTGTTTCACTTTTTCCCAATCGGCCTCAAACTTTTCAATCCCTTGATCCGTCAATGGGTGACGAACCATTTGTTCCAACACCTTATACGGCAAGGTGGCAATATGTGCCCCGTTCAGGGCCGCTTGCGTCACATGCACCGGATGACGGATGCTGGCCGCAATGATTTGTGAGGAAATGTCGTGAATCCGGAAAATCTCAGCCACTTGCCGGATCAATTGCATTCCGTCCTGGCTGATATCATCCAGACGGCCGATAAAGGGGCTGACATAGGTGGCTCCGGCCCGGGCAGCCATCAAGGCCTGGTTGGCGGAAAAAATCAAAGTGACGTTGGTATGGATCCCTTTTTTGGCAAAATGATTGACGGCTTTTAATCCTTCTACGGTCATCGGGACTTTAATCGTCACCTGGTCCGAAATCGAAGCGAGACGCTCTCCTTCTTCAATCATCCCTTGCGCGTCACGGCTGAGGACCTCCGCGCTGACCGAACCGTCCACGATCTCCGTGATTTCTTTGAGCACTTCTTCAAAATCCCGTCCTGATTTGGCAATGAGGCTGGGATTGGTGGTTACCCCGGACAACAGTCCCCATTCATGAACCTGGCGAATTTCATCAACAATGGCCGTATCTAAAAAAAATTTCATCGCAACCACCTTCTAACCATAATTGTTCAATCGCTTACGCTTTGCCGGAGCTTCCAAACAAACGCATTTTTGCTTTAACGGTTTCTTTGATGGCTTCGCGGGCCGGCCCGAGGTATTTGCGCGGATCGATCATATCCGGGTTTTTATCCAGCAACTCACGAACCACTTTCACCATGGCAACTTGGTTTTCCGTATTCACATTAATTTTTCCGACACCCAGGGAAACGGCTTTTTGGATGGATTCGTCCGGCACGCCAGAACCGCCGTGCAGAACAATCGGAGCTTCAATTTGGCTGGCAACTTTTTCAATGATGTCGTAGCGGATTTTCGGCTCTCCTTTATACATGCCATGAGCCGTTCCCACCGCAATCGCCATCGCGTCCACTTTGGTTTCTTCCCAGAAGCGGATGGCTTGCTCCGGATCCGCCAATGCGGCATCTTCTTCGGAAACGTTCAAATCGTCTTCCACACCACCAATGGTTCCCAATTCTCCTTCCACAGATACCCCCACGGCATGGGCAGCTTCGACCACTTTTTTGGTCAGGCGGATGTTTTCTTCAAACGGATAATGGGAACCGTCGAACATCACCGAAGAAAATCCGGCCCGGATACATTTCATCACCACTTCAAAGCTGCTTCCGTGGTCCAGATGAAGGGCGACGGGTACATCAGCTTCTTCCGCAGCGGCTTTGGCCAATGCCACCACGTTGTTCAACCCCATGTAGCGGATGGCACCTTCACTGGCTCCGAAAATGAGCGGGGAACGTTCTTCTTTCCCGGCTTCGATAATGGCTTGCACGAATTCCAGGTTGTTTACATTAAATTGCCCGACAGCAAAACCTTCTTTTTTGGCTTGCGGCAAAAAGGCATTCATCGATACAAGTGGCATGATATGTAGCCTCCTTCAGTTCAAAAAATCATCATTTTGACATTATAACACTTGATCGGAGGATTGGGTAGAAAGAGATGCACTTCCTTAATAAAACCGACTCTTTGTTAAATGCAATATTTGTCTGGCGTCATCCGGGGTTGCCACCTTCCGCTCCAGTTCCCCGGCAATCCGGACCACGCGCTCGACCAGCCGGACATTGGTTGCCAGTTCCCCTTTCCGGTAATAAATGTTGTCTTCCAAACCGACGCGTACATGCCCTCCCAAAATCACGCCGAGTGCAGCCATGGGCAATTGGTGCCTCCCGATTCCCGCCACCGTCCAGGTCGCCCCTTCCGGCAACTGGCGGATCAAATGGAGCAGGTTTTCCGCCGTGGCCGGAATCGCACCGGGAACCCCCATCACGAAATCAAAATGAAGATGACCGGTAAAATAGCCTCCTTTCACAAGCTTCAAGGCATTAGCTATCATTCCCACATCAAAGATTTCAAATTCAGGCCGGACCCCGTACCGTTCAAATTCTTCCGCAAATCGGGTGAGATGCGCGGGAGAATTCATGAACACTTCCCGACCGAAATTGACGGTTCCCGTTGTCAACGTGGCCATCTCCGGACGCAAAGAAAGGGGCTGCAACCTCTCATCCGGAGACATCCCCACCGCCCCGCCCGTGGAAACTTGCACAATGAGATCGGTCCGTTTTTGAATTTTTTCGATCACTTCCTGATAAAGCGAACGATCTTGGCTGGGACGGCCGTTTTCGTCACGGACATGAAGATGGACAACCGATGCGCCCGCCTCTCTCACTTCTTCGGCTTGAGCGGCAATTTCATCCGCCGTAACCGGAAGATGGGGGGTGTCCTCTTTCATCACTTCCGCCCCCACCAACGCCGCCGTAATGATCAGCTTTTGCAAACCGGCTCCCTCCTTCAAACCGATGATCCGGTCCGGTTCTTTTTCGGAACCACACAAGTTCCGGAAGCTCTGGCAACCACCACCGGCTCCTTGAGCACCCGGGCACGGGACGGGGCAAGCGGGGTCAATGCCGCCTTCAATGACCTTGACCGCTTCAAAGGTCATTTTCCGGCTCGTGTTTCCCACTTTGACGATCCGTCCGGTCACTTCGATAAAATCGCCGGCATGAACAGGAGCCAAAAATTCCACTTGGTCATAAGCCACAAACAACCCTTCGTCGCCATCATGGCGTATCAACAGTTCCGTCGCGGCATCCCCGAACAAAGACATCACCCGGGCTCCATCCACCAGATTGCCCCCGTAATGTGCATCCGACTGACTCATCCGCAAGCGAATTTTTGCTTCCATCCTGATGATCCCCTTTATTCTCATTATGATGCCAGTTGCTTTAACACTTCCGTACGCAGCTCTTCAATGTCAAACGGCTTGGTAAAATGGGTGAGCGCCCCGAGTCGGCTGGCTTCGGCAACCATATCCAATTCGCCGTAAGCCGTCATCATAATCACCTTCGATTCGGTGTTAAACTTCCGCAAACGCCTTAACAGTTCCAAACCATCCATTCCCGGCATCTTCATATCCAATAATATGAGGTCCGGCTTTTCCGCTTGTATGATTTCAAGTGCCTGTTTTCCGTTGGAAGCTTGAAAAATATGTACATTTTCCTTGGAGAACACTTCCTGAAGCAAAAGTCGGATTCCGTATTGATCATCCACCACAAGTATTTTTTTATCCATTTCACCTCTTGCCTCCTCTCAGATCCGTCCCTGCAAACCCCGCTTCCATTTTGCATCTTCGAACATCAAAAGGGATTTATGACTAATATTTATCGATTCCTTCACTTATTTCCTGCTTCTTGGCGAAAAATGCGACACCCCCTTCTCCCACGAAAATTCCTTTAAATTTTAAAATGAGCTTATAAAAGAGGGACTCTTTTCATCGTATAATAAATTCATTGCAAAAGAGTTTTATTTGGACAAAGTAGGTGCAGACATTCATGAAATGGAAATGGTTTCCCATCATCACAGGGCTGGCCGTCCTTTTATTCTCCGCTTTTTTCATTTTTCACAAAGTATCCGCTCTGGAGGATCAAGAACTGCATGCGTTAAGCGGGGACGGATCCGACCTGTCTCACCAGCCGCAAGTGGTGTATTTGGTCCCTCATGCCGATGATGAATTGTTGTCCATGGGTGTCGACATCGTCAACCACATCCGCTTGCGCTATGATGTGCATTTGGTTTTGATGAGTCCCGGCGGCCACTCCCGCGCCCGCTTTTTGATCAACGGATTCAAAGACTCCGACCAAGAGCCCTTCCTCTTTAAAACGCCGGTTTATTGCCCTCTGCACAAGCGATATCATGATCCGGAAAAAGAACACTACCAGGATCTCTATCTCACCGTGGACGATCTGGGGGAAGCCCGGGTCCGGGAATTCAAAGAGTCTGCCAAGCTTTTGGGGATTCCTGAAGATCACGTCCATGTCTATGATCTTGAAAACGACCGGTTTGAAGAACAGGAACAAGAGATTCGCGAAATTGTGGACGAGCTTTTGCAACGTTTTCCGGACGCCCACTTCCGGACGATGAGCATCGAGGATTACCATCCGGATCACAGGATGCTGGGAAAAGTCCTGAGCGAATTTGAGAAAGAAGGCAAAATCCAGGGCGAAAAAACTTTATATTTTCTTTCCATTTACAAAACACGGTTCACAAAATACAAACCCACACAAAAAGAATATACAATGAAACTGCTGGTTCCGCAGGATGCAAATAAAATCAAGCGTGCCGTCCAAGTATACGGCAAGTGGGATCCGAAAAACGGATGGTACCAAATCGGCTATCACAGTGTCAAAAGCCAGTTTCTGCAATTAATGAAAAATAACCAAAATACATATCATTATTAATCGGCAGACAAAGGTCTGGGTTCCTCGCCCGGTCCTTTGTTACAATAGCTTTACAAGAGGACCTTTGTTTGACAAAAGGAGGAATACGATGCGCGTTTTGATGGTTGGCGCCGGTGCGGTAGGCGGATATTTCGGAGGAAGGCTTGTTGAAAAAGGAGAAGATGTCACCTTCCTGGTGCGAAAGAAAAGACAAGAGCAATTGGAGCAGAACGGGTTGGTGATCAAAAGCGTCAACGGCAATGCCGAATTAAAAGTGAAAACCCTGACCGCCGGACAACCGGCCCCCGCTTTTGACCTGATCATCCTCTCGGTTAAAGCTTATCACTTAACGAAGACTCTCAATGATTTGAAGCCGTATGTCGGGGAAAACACCACCATTCTCCCCCTGTTAAACGGGATCATTCACATTCAGCAGTTACAAAACGAATTCGGCGCTGAAAAGATTCTGGGCGGATTATGCTTTATTGAATCCACCTTGAATGACAAAGGGGAGATTGAACAATACAGCCCGCAACATGAAATCGTTTACGGCGAATTAAACGGAGATGTGACAAAACGGATCCTTGACATCCAAGCGTTGTTCGATGGTGCCGGTTTTGACGCGAGATACAGCCAAAAAATCCGGATTGAAATGTGGCAAAAATATATTTTCATCAGCGCCATGAGCGGAATGACCTGCCTGATGAACAGCAGTATCGGTCCGATCCTTTCCGCACCTTACGGAAAAGAAATGTACCAACAGCTGCTGGAGGAGATTGTCTCGGTTGCCCATCATCAGGAACCGGAAATCCCGACCACCCTGGCCGGAAAAATCCTCCACAACATGGAATCCCTTTCCCCAAGCATGAAATCTTCCATGTTGAGGGACATGGAAAAAGGAAAGCCGGTGGAATCCGACCATTTCCACGGGGCCTTGCTCAAAATGGCACCCGGAGATGCCCGTCTGCCGCTCATAAAAGCGGTCTACAGCAGGTTGTCGATTTATCAGCAAGAACTTGAGAAATCCAGTCAATAGAAAAAGCAGGCTCCACCTCGTGAAACCTGCTGTCCTGCTTGTTTCTAAGTCACCCGTTTTTCAAAAGCCATATACGGCTCATCATGACGGGGAAAATAAAATTTTCCTCTTTTCTCGTAACCGCAAGATTCATACAAATACATGGCCTTTTCATTGATCATCTGGGTATCCAGCCGGATGCTGGCATACCCTTCTTTTTTGGCAAATCGTTCGATTTCCGCCAGCAAAGTGCGCGAAATTCCTTTTCCTTGGTACTTTGGGTTCACACAAAGCCGGTGAACAACTAAAAACCGCCCGGATGAATCTTCCCACGGTATGTGATCATACTCCGGTTCCTGATGTTGATCCAACACAACACAAGCAACGATTTCCCCTTCGTTCATCAGCACATATAAATTTCCGCTTTGGATATCCTTTTCAATATCCTCCCGTACCGGATAATTTTCAGACCACTGATAAATATTATTGGCATTCATGATTTTGGTGGCTTCTTTGTATACTTGGAAAACTTCATCGGTTTGTGATGGTACGGATTTTGCAAATTCCATTTCTGTCCCTCCTGTTGTCACTAATTTGCGCAAAAAAATCAATAATAAAAGTCCCGAAAAAAAA
Source organism: Thermoactinomyces sp. CICC 10735 (assembly GCF_016055175.1). Taxonomy (NCBI): domain Bacteria; kingdom Bacillati; phylum Bacillota; class Bacilli; order Caryophanales; family Thermoactinomycetaceae; genus Thermoactinomyces; species Thermoactinomyces sp. CICC 10735. The sequence continues at coordinate 384,859 of NZ_JAECVT010000003.1, forward strand.
GAGCTGTCATATGACATGACAGCTCCAACACAAAATTATACCAGGCTGCAAAGCGAATACAACGATGAATCAAATCCTTATTTAACCATTTTATGAACACTTCTCCCCCATTACATGAGGAGAATCCCCACGGCACAAACCGTTCCGCACAACAGACCGAAAAAGATGAAAATCCTCATCATCCCGTACCCTTTTTGATCCAGATGCATGAAAATATAAAGCTGCAAAATCACTTGAACAGCCGCCAAAAAAAGAATCACAAAGAGCGTTCCCTGCAAACTGAACCATTGATTAATCACGGCCAGAAACGAAACGGCCGTCAGGACAATCATGAATAAAAAAGAAACCACGTGTTTGAAAGCGGTATCACTTTTTTGCCTGACCGGCTTCACTTCGTTTTGCAGTTGTGTCTTCAAACCGGAAGCACCCCCGCTCTTTCAATCTGATTATTTTTATTATACAGAAAATAGCCAATGTTTGCGAATCCCTATACAAAAAACCCGGCTCTGAAATCAGCCGGGTTTTTCGCCTCAAACTTCCACTTGCGGCTTTAAATGCATTTGAAGTGCTGCTTTTACAAATTCACGGAACAGCGGTTGCGGACGCGTCGGACGTGATACAAATTCCGGATGGAACTGAGCAGCCACAAACCACGGATGATCTTTGTACTCCACAATCTCGACCAGTCTTCCGTCCGGTGAAGTTCCCGAGAACACGTATCCCACTTCCTCCAACGCTTTCCGGTATTCATTGTTGAATTCGTAACGATGGCGATGGCGTTCGTACACCAAATCCGATCCGTATGCCTGATGTGCGAGGCTGTCGGGAACCAACTTGCACGGATACAAGCCACGGCGCATGGTGCCGCCTTTTTCCTCGATCGTTTTTTGTTCCGGCAATAAATCAATAATCGGATGAGGCGTCGATGCATCAAATTCCGCACTGTGTGCCCCTTCCAGTTTCAGGAGGTTCCGGGCGCCTTCCACACAAACCATCTGCATACCCAAACAGATGCCGAGGAAAGGAATCCGCTGTTCCCTTGCGTACCGGATCGCCGAGATCTTTCCTTCAATTCCGCGGTCGCCAAATCCGCCGGGGACCAGAATGCCGTCCACATCCCCGAGAAGAACATGGACATTGGAATCGGACACGTCTTCGGAATTGACCCATTTGAGGTCAATCTCCGTATCCCGGTCAAAGCCGGCATGACGCAATGCTTCAACCACACTCATATAAGCATCATGCAAAGCCACGTATTTTCCGACGATGGCAATGCGTGTTTGATGGGTCAGGTTTTTCACTTTGTTGACCAGCTCCAACCACTCGGACATTTCCGCCGGTCCGCATTCCAAGCCCAACCGCTTGACCACAATTTCATCCAGCCCCTGCTCCTGGATCATCAGCGGGACTTCATAAAGGGTTTCGGCATCGCGCACTTCAATCACCGCTTCACGATCAATGTCACAGAACAAGGCGATTTTATTTTTTAGTTCTTCCGAAAGAGGATATTCGGTCCGGCAAACAATCACATCGGGTTGAATGCCGAGACTGCGCAGTTCCTTCACACTGTGCTGGGTCGGTTTCGTTTTCAATTCGCCGCTGGCCCGCATCATTGGCACCAAGGTGCAGTGGATATACATGACATGCTCCCGGCCGACATCGCTTTTGATTTGACGGATGGCTTCCAAAAAAGGCAAGCTTTCGATGTCCCCGACAGTACCGCCGATCTCCGTGATCACCACGTCGGCGCCCGTCTCACGGGCCGCACGGAAGACCCGGTCCTTGATTTCATTGGTAATGTGAGGGATGACCTGAACCGTCCCCCCTAAGTAATCCCCGCGGCGTTCTTTGTTAATGACGGATGAATAAATTTTTCCCGTTGTCACATTGCTGTTTTTTGTCAAATTAATATCGATAAATCGTTCATAGTGGCCCAAATCCAAGTCCGTTTCCGCCCCGTCGTCCGTGACGAATACCTCACCGTGCTGGTAAGGACTCATGGTTCCCGGGTCCACGTTGATATAAGGGTCAAATTTTTGGATGGTAATTTTCAGTCCTCTGTTTTTTAACAATCTTCCCAGGGAAGAAGCGGTAATCCCTTTCCCCAGAGAAGAAACCACACCACCGGTAACAAAAATATATTTCGCCATTTTTATCTTCCTCCTATAGACAAGGATGCCCTTTCTTTTCGCAAAATAGAAAAGAGCGCCCCCAATCAAGGGGCGCTCTTTTATTTCCGTTCATAACGAGCCCAGAAAATAATTTATCGCAGGAAATGACGATTGTCAAGCAACTAAATCACTTCATCCCCGTCGTCAAATTCATTTTCTTCCTCATCCATTGCAAATTCATCTTCCGTATTTTCGATCTCGCCCAACTCTTCTTCTTCCTCATCAAACAGTTCTTCATCAAGGTCATGATATTCGTCGTCTTCTTTGACGTTGGCTGCAACCGCGGAATCCGTCGCTTGGTCCGTCGGATACCATTCCCTCAATCCCCACAAATTGCGGCCGACACAGACAAACCTTCCGTCAATGTTGATTTCGGTGTAAAGCTGGGCGATGTAATGCTCGGCTTCTTCCTTTGTAAACCCTTTCATGCTCGAAACTTCGCCCATGATATCCCGGTACAGCATTGCTTCTCCCTTTTGTTTCAAAAGGTCGTAAGCCAAATCAACCATGGCAGTCTCTCGCACTCTTTCCACAGCGAGATTGTCACTCAAATTCGGACACATCCTTCCATCCAGAGGTGAAGACCGTATATCCTGTTTCTAGTACAACTATTTTATCCAAAAAACAGGTGAAGTCAACCATAAACATCCAAAGCCGGACGGCTCAAAAAAAGGGATGGAGCAACAACCGTCTCCATCCCGGACATGAAAACCTTTACATATTCCGGCGGTACTGGCCTCCCACCTCATACAAAGCACGGGTGATTTGGCCCAAGCTTGCCACTTTTACGGTTTCCATCAACTCGGCAAAAATGTTTCCATTTTCGCGGGCCGTTTTTTTCAAACGCTCCAGCGCAACTTTCGCCTCTTCCCGGTGTTTTTCCTGGAATTCACGGAGACGGCGGATTTGCAGGTCTTTTTCCTCTTTGGTGGCCCTGCTGAGCGGAACTTCCACATCTTCCGGGGGATTGGGGTTTTCAAAAGTATTCACGCCGATGATCGGCAACTCGCCGGAATGTTTTTTCGTTTCATACAACAAGGATTCCTCTTGAATTTTCCCCCGTTGATACTGGGTTTCCATGGCCCCCAGCACGCCCCCGCGGTCACTGATCCGCTCAAATTCACAGAGGACGGCCTCTTCCACCAAATCCGTCAGTTCATCAATGATGTAGGAGCCTTGCAAAGGATTTTCATTTTTGGCAAGCCCCAGTTCCTTCATGATGATCAACTGAATGGCCATGGCCCTGCGAACCGATTCCTCGGTCGGTGTGGTAATCGCTTCATCATAGGCATTGGTGTGCAACGAATTGCATTGGTCATAAATGGCCATCAATGCCTGCAGAGTCGTCCGGATGTCATTAAAGTCCATTTCTTGCGCATGCAGGGAACGGCCCGAAGTTTGAATATGATACTTTAATTTCTGGCTCCGCTCATTGGCTCCGTACAAATGCTTCATCACAATGGCCCAAATCCGGCGCGCCACCCGGCCGATCACGGCATACTCCGCATCCAATCCGTTACTGAAGAAGAAGGAAAGATTCGGGGCAAATTCATCAATCTTCATTCCGCGGCTCAAATAATACTCCACATAGGTAAAGGCATTGGCGAGAGTGAAAGCCAGCTGGGTAATGGGATTGGCGCCGGCTTCAGCAATGTGATAACCGCTGATGCTGACCGAATAATAATTGCGGATGCCTTTTTTAATAAAGTACTCCTGGATGTCCCCCATCATCTTCAGCGCAAAATCAGTGGAGAAAATGCAGGTGTTTTGCCCTTGGTCTTCTTTCAAGATATCGGCTTGAACGGTTCCGCGCACCTTTTTCAGAGCCTGATTCTTGATTTCCTCCGCCTCTTCAGCCGTGGGCTCCCGTCCTTCCCTTTTGCGGAATTGTACCATCTGCTGCTCAATCGCCGTATTGAAATACATGGCCAAAAGAATGGGGGCCGGCCCGTTGATCGTCATGGACACACTGGTGTTCGGAGCACAAAGGTCAAAGCCTTCAAACAACCTTTTCATATCTTCCAAGGTACAAACACTGACGCCGGATTCACCCACTTTTCCGTAAATGTCCGGGCGTTCGTCCGGATCTTCCCCGTAAAGGGTCACACTGTCAAAAGCGGTGGACAGCCGCTTGGCCTGATCATTTTTTGACAAATAGTGAAACCGCCGGTTGGTGCGTTCGGGCGTTCCTTCTCCCGCAAACTGCCGTTTCGGGTCTTCATCCGTTCTTTTAAACGGAAACACACCGGCCGTAAACGGGAATCTCCCCGGAACATTTTCCTTGCGCAAAAAGCGTAAACGTTCTCCCCAATCCTCAAACCGGGGCAAGGCCACCTTGGGGATTTTGCTTCCGGCCAACGTTTTGGTATAAAGAGGAATCTCCTTTGTCTTGTTGCGCACCTTGATGGTGAATCGATCCTGCCGGTAGGCATCGGCCAACAAACCCCATTCATCCAGCAATTTCCGGTTCTCCGGGGTGAGGCGTTCCTCAATTTTTTGAATGGTCTCTTTAAAACGTTCCGTCAGGCTTTCTTCCCCGGCCGCTTCTTCCTTCATGCATTGCAGGCTTCCATTTAATTGATAAAGCCTTGTGGCCAGCTTTGCCTGCGCTTCCGTCTCTTGATGGTATTTCCGCACGGTGGACGCAATTTCCCTTAAATAATGGCTCCTTTCCGGAGGGATGATATGATGGATGTCCATTTCCGAAACCGGGGCTTTTACTTTGGTTTCCCAACCGAGATCAAACTTTTCATTCAATTTCCGGATCATTTCCTGGTAAAACCGGTTGGTTCCGGGATCATTAAACCGGGAAGCCATCGTGCCATAAACCGGAATCTCCTCATCATCGGCGTCAAACAACTGATGATTGCGGCGGTATTGTTTTTTCACGTCTCTGAGGGCATCTTGCGATCCTTTCCTGTCAAATTTGTTGATGGCCACCATGTCGGCGTAATCCAGCATTTCGATTTTTTCCAGCTGGGAAGGCGCACCGAATTCCGATGTCATCACATAAACGGAAAAGTCACTTACTTCGACCACATCGGCATTTCCCTGCCCGATTCCGCTGGTTTCGACAATCACTAGATCATATCCGGCCACTTTTAAGATTTGAATCGCTTCTTTGATTCCGCCGCTTAATTCCGACCGGGTTTTCCGGGTGGCCAGGCTTCGCAGGTAAACCCTGGGATGATGGACGGAATTCATGCGGATCCGGTCCCCCAACAACGCGCCTCCCGTTTTTTGCTTGGAGGGGTCGACGGACAAAATCGCAATTTTTTTGTCTTCAAAGTCATGGATAAAACGCCGGACCAATTCATCGGTCAATGAACTTTTCCCGGCTCCCCCCGTCCCGGTGATCCCGATGACCGGAACAAATCCCTGCAATTCTTTGGATAACTGTTCCCCCAGCCTTGCCCGCTGGTCAGGATCATCCTCCACCCAAGTGATCAAACGGGAAATCGCTTGTTTATCCCCTTTCTTGGCACGACTCATTTCCCGGGAAATGTCGCGAACCGTGGGGAAATCCGTCGTCTCCACCATGGTTTGGATCATGCCTTCCAATCCCATCTTTCTCCCGTCTTGCGGGGAAAAGATTTTTTTGACGCCATACTCTTCCAGTTCCTTGATTTCCCGCGGGACAATCACGCCTCCCCCGCCGCCGAACACTTGAATATGGCCGGCGCCGCGTTTTCTGAGCAAATCGATCATATATTTAAAAAATTCCATGTGCCCGCCTTGGTACGAAGAAACCGCGATCCCCTGCACATCTTCCTGAATGGCGGCCTCCACAATTTCATCCACGGACCGGTTGTGTCCGAGATGAATCACTTCCACTCCGGCCTGTTGCAACAAGCGGCGGAATAAATTGATCGAAGCATCGTGTCCGTCAAACAAGCTCGCAGCGGTCACAAACCGAATGGCATACTTGGTTTTAATCCCCTGCATCCCGATCGCCTCCTGCTGTAAATTCTCCCAACAACAAAGCCATTTGCCGCTTTGTGTATTCTTCCACATCATACTCGCGCCCCAACGCCCAGTGGCGAAACGTCCACATTTGGCCGATCACCATGATATTGTGGGCCATCAACTTGATGGAGGAAGGATCGATTCGGATGGTTCCGTCGTTCATTCCTTTTTCTAAAATTCGGGAAAATAAATTGGTGATCTCTTCTTCTTTTTTTAATACATATTTCATCTTGTCTTTGGGCAATGATTTGGTTTCTTGATAAATCAAAAGAACCAAGGAGCGCATCTCATCCATGACTCGGAACAATTGTTTCAAGCTTTTTTGCAATGATTCCATTCCGGTGTCTTCTTCGTTCATGACTTTCAGCAACCGGCTCTCCAATTTGGAATGGATGTGCTCGCAGACCAGATAAAGAACGTCTTCTTTGCTCTGGATGTATTCATACATGGTCCCGATGGACAGTCCGCATTCTCTGGCAATCTCACGAGTGGTGGTTTTGTGAAAGCCTTTTTCCACGAATAACCGAACCGCCCCTTCGATGATCTGTTCCCGCCTTTGTTCGATCAAACGCTCATTCTTAATCATCGAAGGAATCAGTTTGGAATGTTTCTTCACAGACTCCCCTCCCCAATGCCCCGATCCATTTTTCAGCCAGCTTCCGCGGACTGATCTCACGGGATTCCAGATTTTGCAAATCTTTTTTCCAATCCGGACTCCTCCATGCCCTCTCCAAAAGGCGCCGGACAGATTCTTCGATGATTTGGCGGGTTTCCAGCTCCAACTGTTTTTTCCGCTTCTTCTTTAATTCCCCGTTTTCTTCCAAGTAGCGGCGGTGCCGTTCAATCGCTTCCCACCATTTCTCAATTCCTTCCCCCCGTGTCGCAATCGTCCGGACAATGGGAGGGCGCCAGCAGCCTTCCTTTTGCTTCGACAAATCGAGCAAATCATTGATCTCCGATTCCAAGCGTCCGGCTCCCGGTAAATCGGCTTTATTGATGACAAACAAATCGGCAATTTCCATGATTCCGGCTTTAAACACCTGAATAACATCCCCGGCGGTCGGATTGAGAACCAGGCACACGGTATCGGCCACATGCATCACATCCAGTTCGGCCTGCCCGACTCCCACCGTCTCCAATAAAATCAGGTCATAGCCGGCCGCATCCAAAATTTTGACGGCGTCTCTGGCGGATTTGGAAATGCCGCCCAAAGATCCGCGGCTTCCCATGCTCCGAATAAAAACCCCCTCATCCAGGGAATGGCGGGTCATTCTCACCCGGTCCCCCAGAATGGCCCCACCTGTATAGGGGCTGGAGGGGTCAATGGAGATGACCCCGACCGTCAAGTTTTGGCGACGCAAATAAGAGATGGCTTCGTCCAACAACGTGCTTTTGCCGGCCCCCGGCGAACCGGTGATCCCGACAATGTATGCATTTCCGGTGTTGGAATAAATCGCTTCCATCCATTGGTCCGCATCCGGATCTTGATTTTCAATCCGTGTGATCAGGCGGGCAATCTTCCGCTTGTTTTTTTGCCTGATGGCTTGGATCCAACTCTCCATCACTCCCCCTCCCGGAGACGGTTTATTCTTTTAACAAGTGGTTTGCGATCACGACACGTTGGATTTCATTCGTTCCTTCATAAATTTGTGTGATTTTTGCATCACGCATCATGCGCTCCACCGGATATTCACGGGTGTATCCATAGCCGCCGAAGATTTGAACGGCTTCCGTCGTCACTTGCATGGCAACATCCCCGGCAAACAATTTGGCCATGGCCGATGCCTTTCCGTAAGGAATGCCTTCGGATTCCCTCCAAGCAGCCTGGTAAGTCAAAAGGCGGGCCGCTTCAATCTGGGTGGCCATATCGGCCAGTTTAAATTGAATGGCTTGCTTTTTCGCGATCGGTTTCCCAAATTGATGCCGTTCTTTGGCATAGGAAAGCGCCTCATCCAAAGCGCCCTGCGCAATTCCCACCGCCTGGGCGGCAATCCCGTTCCGGCCCCCGTCCAGCGTCATCATGGCGATTTTAAATCCTTCTCCTTCTTCCCCCAAGCGCTGGCTCGCCGGAATCCGGCAGTCTTCAAACAAAATTTCCGTGGTCGGGGACGACCGGATCCCCAATTTTTTTTCTTTTTTTCCGATGGAGAAGCCGGGAGTTCCCTTTTCCACAATGAATGCCGTGGTTCCCTTATGTTTCAGCGACGGATCCGTCAAGGCAAAAACGACATAAATCTCTGCTTCTCCCCCGTTGGTGATAAAAATTTTACTGCCGTTTAAAACATAGTCGTCCCCGTCGCGGACGGCGGTGGTTTTCATGGCCGCCGCATCGGAACCGGATCCCGGTTCGGTCAAACCGAAGGCGCCCAACTTCTTTCCTTCGGCCAACGGACGCAAAAACCGTTCTTTCTGCTCCGGGGTGCCGAACTTAAAGATCGGCCAGCTGGCCAGGGAAATATGCGCCGACAAGGTCACTCCGGTGGACGCGCAAACCCGGGACAACTCTTCCACGGCAATCACATAACTCAAAAAGTCCGCTCCGCCTCCGCCGTATTCTTCGGGAAAGGGAATGCCCGTCAGTCCGAGCGTTGCCATTTTTTCGAAAATGGTACGGTCGAACCTCTCTTGTTCATCCCGTTCGGCTGCAGACGGGGCCACTTCTTTTAATGCAAAATCACGCACCATCTTGCGCATCATTTCATGCTCTTCACTCAACTGAAACTCCATCGGGTTTCACTCCCATCCATCATCGTTTTCTAACCATTTAACAGTTCGCCGGCGATGACAATCCGTTGAATTTCATTGGTGCCTTCGTAAATTTGCGTAATTTTCGCATCACGAAACAATCTTTCGACCGGATACTCGCGCGTATAACCATACCCGCCGAAAATTTGGACCGCTTCGGTGGTCACCTTCATGGCCGTATCCGATGCAAACATCTTGGCCATGGATGCCTCTTTCTTGCACGGTTTTCCTTTTTGCCTTTTCTCCGCTGCCTGGTAAATCAAGAGACGGGCCGCCTCGATTTGCGTGGCCATGTCGGCCAGTTTGAATTGAATGGCCTGTTTCTTTGCAATCGGCCGGCCAAACTGTTTCCGTTCTTTGGCATAGGAAAGTGCCTCCTGCATCGCTCTTTGGGCAATTCCGATGGCTTGCGCGGCAATGCCGATCCGTCCTCCCGCCAGGTTGGACAAAGCCACTTCATACCCCTGCCCTTCGCTTCCCAGCAGGTTTTCTGCCGGTACTTCCGCGTCTTCAAAAATTAGCTCGCACGTATTGGAACCATTTAAACCCATCTTTTTCTCTTTTTTACCGACACGGAAGCCGGGCGTGTCTTTCTCCACAATAAAGGCCGAAATCCCTTTGGAACCCTGATCGGGATCGGTTACGGCAAACGTGACATATACATCCGCTTCCCCACTGTTGGTGATGAAGATCTTGTTCCCGTTCAAAATATATTTGTCTCCTGCTTTCCGGGCACTGGTCCGAAGATTGGAAGCCTCCGAGCCGGCTTGGGGTTCGGTCAGGGCAAAAGCCCCGAGATACTCGCCGGCAGCCAGACGGGAAACGTATTTCTTTTTCTGTTCCTCATTTCCGTATGTCAAAATCGGCATCGTGCCGACGGAAGTGTGAACCGACAAAATCACGCCAACCGTGGCACTGACTTTCGAGATCTCTTCCAGTGCAAGGATGTAGGAGATAAAATCCGCTCCTGCTCCTCCCCACTCCTCGGGAATCGGAATTCCCATCAAACCGAGTTGTGCCATTTTATTGACAATTTCTCCCGGAAACCGGTCTTCTTCATCCATGCGGTTTACCAACGGAGCGATTTCCGTTTCTGCAAAGTCCCGCACCATCTTGCGCATCATTTCTTGCTCAGCCGTAAAGGAAAGCCGCATGAGAATCACTCCACTCCGTGAAAATGAAAGTTCAGGATGCTTTTTCTCTATTTTTCATTGTCATATTGATAAAAACCGCGACCGCTTTTCTTTCCGAGCCAGCCGGCTTTCACATATTTTCTCAACAGAGGGCACGGGCGGTATTTGCTGTCGCCAAACCCTTCATACAAGGTTTCCATGATATACAGGCAGGTATCCAATCCGATAAAATCCGCCAACGTCAGCGGCCCCATCGGATGGTTCATCCCCAGTTTCATGACAGTGTCCACATCTTCGGGCGAAGCCACGCCTTCATGCACGGCATAAATGGCTTCATTGATCATCGGCATCAGGATGCGGTTGGACACAAAGCCTGGAAAATCGTTGACTTCCACCGGAACTTTCCCCATCTTTTCCGCCAAATTCCTCACGGTTTCATTCACTTCATCCGATGTGGCCAATCCCCGGATCACTTCCACCAATTTCATCACCGGAACCGGGTTCATAAAATGCATGCCAATGACCGATTCGGGGCGGGAAGTCGCTGCGGCAATTTCTGTAATGGGCAGGGAAGAAGTGTTGCTGGCCAAAATCGCATACTTCGGACTGTATTGGTCCAACCGGCGGAACAAATCGGTTTTGACTTCCATGTTTTCCACCACGGCTTCAATCACCAGATCCGCATCCTTGACCGCTTCCTGCAAATCCGCGGTGGTTTGAATCCGTGACAACACCGCCTCTTTTTCTTCCCCGGTCCACTTCCCTTTGGCCACTCCTTTTTCCAAGAGACCTTCAATCCGCGCCAGTCCTTTTTTCACCTGCTCTTCAGCCACGTCATGCAAAGAAACGGAAAAACCGGATTGGGCAGCCACTTGGGCAATTCCGCTCCCCATCTGCCCGGCACCGATCACTGCAATCCGTTTAATTTCCATCATTCCACTCCCTTTCTATCCATCCACCCGGACCAAGACGGCATCTCCTTGGGCTGCTCCGCTGCAAATGGCGGCAACCCCCAATCCTCCGCCACGACGTTTTAATTCCATGATCAGGGTGAGAAGAATGCGTGCACCGCTGGCTCCGATGGGATGCCCCAATGCCACGGCACCCCCGTTGACATTCAGTTTTTCCGCATCGATTCCCAAAAGTTTTTGATTGGCCAGGGCCACCGCGGCAAAAGCTTCGTTGATTTCATACAAATCAATGTCTTGGGGCGACAACTGGTGCTTGTTTAACAGTTTCCGGACGGCATATGCCGGTGTGATGGGAAAGTCTTTGGCTTCCATCGCCACGGATGCATGCCCCAAGATGCGTGCCCATGGTTTTACGCCCAGTTCCTCCGCTTTTTTGGCGGTGGAAACCACCAATGCGCAAGCACCGTCATTCACCCCGGGGGCATTTCCGGCTGTAATGGTGCCGTCTTTTTGGTAAGCGGGCTTTAAAGCAGCCAATTTCTCCAGTGTGGTGTCCGGCCGGACCGATTCATCCTGATCCACGACATGTTCACTTTTTCTGGTTTTGACGGTGACCGGAACAATCTCTTCCGCAAAGAAGCCGGATTGAATGGCTTTTAATGCCCGTTCATGGCTTCTCAAAGCCCATTCATCCTGCTCTTCCCGCGAAATGTTTTGTTCTTTGGCCGTATTGCTTCCATGGATGATCATGTGAACATCGTGAAATGCACACCACAAACCGTCATGCACCATCAAATCCACCAATCTCCCGTCGCCCATCCGATGACCAAAACGCGCGCCGGGCAAAACATAAGGCGCATTGCTCATGCTCTCCATGCCGCCTGCCACCATCAATCCGGCATCGCCGGCCCGCAAAATCTGATCCGCCAAGGTCACACTGCGAAGACCGGAAGCGCAGACTTTGTTAATCGTCTCCGTTCCCACTTCCCAGCTCAACCCTGCAAGCCGGGCGGCCTGGCGGGAGGGAATTTGTCCGGCTCCGCCTTGCAAAACCATCCCCATGATGACTTCGTCCACCGATTGATCCGGCACACCACTTTTGTCCAGAGCGGCCCGGATGGCCGTGCCACCCAATTCCACTGCTTTTTTGTCCTTTAATCCTCCTCCGAGTTTCCCGATCGGAGTTCGTGCACCACCCAAAATCACCGATTCGGACAAATCTCTTCACCTCCGGTAAATAGGCACTCTATCGAGCGTTCGTTCGATATGCTGGCATACGTTGAAAACGCCTTCATTCATTAGCTTACCGGAAATTATTATTTTTAACAATAGTTAATCGAATTTATTTATTACCATAAAATGCTTTATTCTGTATAGATAAAATTTTCTATAAAAAAATCCGCACGTTGCGTGCGGTTATTTGGAATCCATCACAGGAAAACAAAGGCGAACCAAAGTGCCTTGATTGGCCTTGCTTTCCACTTCAATTTTTCCGCCCATGGCCTCCACCCATTCTTTGACCAACGCAAGCCCCAGCCCTGCCCCGTGTTCGCGCCCTCCGGTTTTTCCCTGGTAATATCTCTCGAAAATATACGGAAGTTCATCCTCGGAAATCCCCATCCCCGTATCCTGCACTTCAATGACACAGTGGTTCCCCGCCGGCCTTGCCGATAATTTGATCATCGATCCGCTCGGGGTGAAACGCAATGCATTGCGGATCAGATTGTCCAGCATTTGCGACAACCTCTTCCGGTCCACCCGGATCAGGGGCAATTTGGGCTCGATCTCCAATAAAATACTTACTTTTTTGCTTTGCCATGCGATCCGGGAAAAAGTTTCATGACTTTGTTTGATGAGTCCGGCCACCTGCGTTGTTTCCGGCTGTAAAAAAGAAGCAAGCGATTTTTTTTCATCTTCGGTGGCAATGACAAAAAGGTCATCAATCATCCTTTGCAACCGGGTGACTTCTCGTTTCAAGATTTGAACCTCTTTCGTCTCCTTCCACGGGTCATGCATGTGCAGTTGTTCCACATACCCTTGGATAATGGCAAGGGGATTCCTCAATTCGTGGGAAACATTGGCGACAAACTCCTGTTTGCTTCGCAATAAACTCTCCACTTGTCTCTTTTCATTGTGCAACTTCTGCGTCGTTTCCTCCAAAGATCCGGCCAGCTGATTCAATTGGCGGCTCAAGATTCCCAGCTCATCAATTTGTTCGTCACGAATCCGAAAAGCAAGATCTCCCCGGGACCAGGCTTTGGCGGCTTCCCCCACCTGGACGACCCGGCGGGTGACAAAGCGGGCATGAAGATAGGAAAACGGTAGAGCAATGACGAACGCGAGCAAAACCGTCAACAGGATCAGCGGAATGGATAACAAAAACGAAAAGAACATGGTCAACACCACTGCATCCACGTAAAAGAAATCGTCAAAGCGGATCATCTGATTGACCACGCCCAAAATTTGCCCGTCGTGTCCGTAAATCGGAGCGGCCGTCATATACCGGCTCCCGCTTTTTAACGGGATGCTGATCATTTTTTGCGTCTTCAGCACCTCCCGGATAAACGCTTTTTCTTCGTGATGGGCCGCTTGTGAGATCAGGGCTTCTTTCAAAAACGGATAAGTGCTGTCGGCCACCAACTCGCCTTTTTGGTTGTAAATGGTCCAATACCGTTCAACCTGATAAGGAGACCACCGGAAAATCCAATCATTCCATGCCGTGGATTCCACCTGCCGGATCCACTCGGGCAACGACGACTGAAGCCGTGGGTTTTCCATCATGTAGGAGGCCCAACGGGCCACTTGAACCGTTTCATTTTCGCCCCGGACCACTTTCGGGATATAGGTGGTGACGGTATAAAAAACAAGAGAAGAAACCAGGGAAAACACCAGAAAAAGAAACAGATTGACATGTGATAAAGTGATTTGGCGCACCAACCGGCCGGATGCCCATTCCCAAATGGCACCCAGGAAGAAAAAGATCAGGCGGAAGGCAACCAGGATGAAAAGCGCAATGGCCAAAATCCAGACATAATCCATATAAACTTCCTGATTGTCCGGCAAAAGAACCGGATATTCTTTGAAAACGGGCAACCGTTTCAACAGCCATTCCATGATCCATTCAAAACAAAAAACCCCCGTCAGGTAAGGGATCAAAAACTTTGCCCACAAAGCCAGACTTTCTTTGGCATTTTCTCCTTTTTTGAAACGATAAGCCGGCCAGACACTCATCCAAAACTCGGGAATAAACGTCAATATATACATCCAAACCAACTCATAAAAGGTACGGACCTGCCAAAGGAGCATCAGCACATATAAAAGCAAAAACGGGGCAAAGGTTTCAATCAATACCCGTTTGATTCCTGCTTTTTGGAAACTTTTCAACTGCATGAATGAGACCCCCGAATCCCTTTTAAAAAAAGGTCATCTGCTGTGCAGAGACCTTTTCACTCCTGTGATGAATCATTATTTGCCGTTTTTAACACAAACTTATAACCCATTCCCCACACCGTCAGAATATGTTTTGAATACGGCGCCAATTTTCTTCGCAAACGCGATACATGCGTATCCACCGTCCGGTCAAATCCATCATACGTCAAATCCCAGATTTGTTCCAATAAAAATTTCCGGCTGAACACCCGGCCCGGGTGGGCCAAAAACAAGTGCAACAATTCATATTCCTTTGGTGTGAGTTCCAGCAGGGAATCCTCCAAAAAAACCTCACGGGTCTCCACATTCAAGCGGATAAACCCGTAATCGATACAGGTCTGTTCGTGTTTTCCCTTCTCCTGTTCCATCAAAACCATTCTGCGAAGCATGGCACGAACCCTGGCTCTCAATTCACCGGTGCTGAAAGGTTTGATCATGTAATCATCCGCACCGACATCCAGTCCCCAAATCCTCTCCATCTCGCTGCCACGGGCCGTCAACATCAAAATCGGCACCACCGATTTCTGCCGGATTTTTCTGCAGACCTCGATTCCCTCCATATCCGGCAAAACCCAATCCAAAATCACCAGATCCGGTTGCTCCTGTTTCCAAAGTTCCAATCCTTCGCCGGCCGTGTGGGCCACCAACGTATCATAACTGTCGCGGCGCAGTTCCCCTGCAACCAGACCGGCCAATTCCACTTCGTCCTCCACGATCAAAATCTTTGGCATTTGTGCTTCACTTTCCTGTCTTTTTTTTCCTCAAAAGAAGAAGACAGCGAATACAGGAAGTTTTCTTCCCATATTCGCTTTCCCGTTGTTGATCAATGGACGCCTTCTGCCACTTCTCCCGGCTCATCCTCAATGGAAAGAGCCAAAATTTCAGCAACATCCATGGTTTGCACTGTGTCTTCAACTTCTTTGGCTTTGGTTCCGTCGGACAACATTGTCAAGCAATAAGGGCAAGCACTTCCGATCACGGTCGGGTTCACTTCAAGCGCCTGCTCGGTACGGGCGACATTCACGCGCACCCCTTCGGTTTCCTCCAGCCACATCAATCCTCCGCCGGCTCCGCAGCACATGCCGTTTTCTCTGTTTCGTTTCATTTCCACCAGCTCGATGCCCGGGATTTGATTCAGGATATAACGCGGGGGATCAAACACCCCGTTATATCTTCCAAGATAGCAGGAATCATGGTATGTCACACGTTCTTTCACTTCTTTGGTCGGCTTGATCCGTCCTTGTTTCAAGAGTTCGGCCAACACTTCCGTGTGGTGATATACTTCCGCTTCCAACCCAAGATCGGGATATTCTTTTTTAAAGGCATTATAGGCATGAGGATCAATCGTAATAATTTTTTTCACTTTATGCTTTTGGAACAAAGCAATGTTGTCCATCGCCAATTGTTGGAACAAAAATTCATTTCCCAGACGGCGGGGGGTGTCACCCGAGTTTTTCTCTTTATTCCCGAGAATGGCAAATTTCACACCTGCATGATTCAATAATTTCACCAAAGCCCGGCTGATTTTCTGACTGCGGTTGTCATAAGACCCCATTGAACCCACAAAGAAGAGGTACTCGAATTCTTTTTCTTCTTTGACGGTCGGAACGGGGACATCCGAATTTTCAATCCATTTGGCCCGGTCTTTCCGGCTGATTCCCCAAGGGTTCCCCTGACGTTCAATGTTCGAGAAAGTCCGTGAAACTTCGGGGCTCATTTTCCCTTCCGTCATCACAAGGTAACGGCGCATGTCAATAATTTTATCCACATGCTCATTCATCACCGGGCATTGGTCTTCACAGTTGCGGCAAGTGGTGCAAGCCCATAATTCCTGCTCGGTGATCACATCCCCGATCAGATTGACTTCCCCGGTGTTTAAAGCTTGTTGATTCGCCCCGGCAAAGGCAAATCCCGGAACCCAGGGGCTTTTGGAAGTAATGGCTGCCCCTTTGGCGGTCAAATGGTCCCTCATTTTGACGATCAAATCCATGGGAGACAACATTTTTCCCGTTCCGGCAGCCGGACACATATTGGTGCAACGCCCGCACTCAACACAGGCATACAAATCGATCAATTGGTTTTGGCTGAAGTCTTCAATTTTTCCTTTCCCGTATTCTTCGATGGATTCATCTTCAAAATCGATTAAAGACAACTTGGATGGTGCCTGCTTCTGTTTTTGTTTCAAGAAAACATTCACCGGCGCCACCAACAAATGGAAGTGTTTGGATTGGGGAACGTAGACCAAGAAAGTTAGCAAGACCAAGGCATGCATCCACCAGAAAACGTAAAACATCACCTTGGCGGCCTCCGCACTCATCCAATCCATAAACGGCATGGCAAGGATGGAAGAAAACGGGGTGTACCAAGTGACCCCCTCGCCGGCCCACAATTTTTCAAAGGCCGCGGACAATAAAATGGAAGACATCAATAAGGTCAGAAAAATAATCACAAGACCGGATTTAAAACCTCTTTTCAACCGGGGCAATTTTTCAATATAACGCCGGTAGAAAGCATAAAGGGTGGCCAACAAGACGATGAATGTCGTCAGTTCCTGCAAGAACAGAAAAAACGGATATGCCGGCACGGGAAGATGATGTCCCGGTGCCAAACCTTTGATGAATAAATCAATCGCTCCAAATTGAATGATAATAAAACCGTAAAACATCAATACATGCATGAACCCGCTTTTTTTATCCTTGAGCAGCTTCTTTTGTCCAAAAACGTTTACCAGCACTTGATTGATTCCGGTTTTTAAATCCACCTCCAAATCGGCCGGCTTTCCCAATTTCACATATTGATACCGACGATATACAACACTGGCAAATAAGTATACGGCATAAGCGGTAACTCCTAAAAAGACCAAGAGGTTCACAATTTGCAGCATCGACATCCTTTTCTCTCCTTTCCATTATTTATGTTAATTCAGAAAAAAGATTTTGCAAACACACAAAAATTACTTTAAATTCAGTTTGTTTACATTCTATCATAAACTGAGCAGTCATTCATTAATTTTTATCAAAACCAGCTTCATCCATTTCCATGGATATTTATTCAATTTTAGCATATTTTCATGCTCCAAGCCGTTTTTTTGCGCTATAATAGACCATGGTCCGGACTATGGACATTTCTATTCCGTTTATGCAGACTTGAGTCATGACAAACGGCAACCTGATTTTCCATTTCGTTGACTTTTGTCCGGACTGAAGTCCCCGGACAGACGAATCGAATGACACTTGTTCCGTTTGCCAAAAATGATGCAGGAGGCGTTTTTATGTTAATAGCGGTGGATGCAGGACGTGCCTTTGTAAAAACAGTAACGGGAAACCAAAAATTCTCATTTCCAAGTAAAGTTTCAAAAGCGAGAAAAAGAACATTTGTACAGACATTGGAGGAAGATATCGAGCTCCGGTATCAAGGGAAGGAATATTTTATCGGGCAACTGGCAGAGCGGGAAGGGTCTTTCACAAGACAGATGATGACCGAAAGCAAAGTCAATGTGGAAACGGTATTGTTGATCCTGACGGCTTTGTTTAAAGCAGGAGCGATCGGGGATGTAAAATTAGTCACCGGCGTGCCGATCAACATGTATAAAGAGGAAGAAAGAGCGAGGCTTCGTGCCAAGTTGGAGGGAGAGCACGAAGTGGTCTTAAACGGTACATATCGAAAGATCAATATCACCAAAGCCGCGATCACCATTGAGGGAGGAGCGGCCTATTGGGTGCACCGGCGCATGGGAACGGTGCGTATCGTGGATCCGGGAGCCCGGACGACAAACTATGCCACGTTTAAAGACGGGATTTTTATTGACCGGGAGAGCGGAACGTTGCCAAAAGGATGGGATAATGTGCGGGAAGCCGATCCGGAGGAAATGGCGGCCATGATCGTCGGACATTTGGGAGGAATGTGGTCCACGACCGATGTGGTCGAGTTGATCGGCGGAAAGGCAACGGAATTGGTGGAGCCCTTCAAACATGTGGGTTTCATCCACGCCACCAGTTTTGGCAATCCGCAATATGCCAATGCACTCGGTTATTATGCACTGGGAAAGGAGACGCTCGGTGAATGAGGGAATATAAAAAGAGGGAAAGAAGACAAGTTTCCTTTAATACCGAAGATGCGGTGGAACTGGAACTGCTCAAGTTGGCAGACCGGGAAGACATCAACTTTTCCGGACTTGTCAAAAACCTGTTGTTTGCCTATTGCATGGGCCAATTGCAACCTGCCAAAGATCTTTCTCCCGTGAAAAATTCCCGGATGCTGTCGAGTCAAAATGTACCTCCATCCTCTTTTCAAGAGATTAAAGCCAGTGGCATCCCGTTTGATTATTAAGTTTATATAGAATAGGAGAGAGAGAATATGAAGCCTCATTCTTTTCAAATCCCGTATTCTGTCGTTGACAAACTCCCTCCGATGGAACGATTCGTTTACTACGAACTGAGCCGCTTGGCCTCTCCTGTCGCTAAAAAAGATACCATTTTCAGAGTGAATATTCCGCCACGGGGGCTGATTATCAACCATTTCCGGTTGGCCAAGGAAATGGATTTTCCCTATTCGCGTGTTTCCTTTGCCATGGAACAGTTGGAGAAAAAAGAATTGATTGAAATTCATCCCTTAAACAACAAGGAGTTCCGATCCTACTATCTGGTCTATGTAAGAAAAGTTTACCAGGAAAATGAAATCCCCTTGTCTCCTCCCGAATTTTCGTTTTAAAGAAAAAGGCTGGCGCTGGCGTCAGCCTTTTACAACATCCGGGACCGGTTTTGGCGGCGAACCAGTTCCTGCACAAAGTACGAAGCGACATCCGGGGCCAATGTGCCGGGGCCGAAACCGGCATCAAACCCCAACTCCAAAGCCAGTTCATGATGAATGCGGGGGCCTCCGCATATCAGGATAAACCGGTCCCGCACCCCTTCCGCTTCCATCAATTCCACCAACCCGGTAAGCGTTTGGATGTGGGCCCCTTTTTGGGTCACCACTTGGGAAACCAAAATCACATCGGCCTTTTTCTTTAAAGCTTCTTCCATCAACACTTCGTTTTCAACCTGGCTTCCCAGATTGTAAGCCTCGATTTCCGGATACCGTTCCAGTCCGTATTCCCCGTGATAACCTTTCATATTCATGATCGCGTCAATGCCGACCGTGTGTGCGTCCGTTCCGGTGCACGCCCCGACCACAACCACTTTCCTTCCGATGTTCTCCCGGATATACTGATTGATCTGATCAAAATCCATGCGGACACTGTCCACTTTCGGAACCCGGATGGCCGTGAAATCAACGGCATGGCGGCATTTTCCGTAAACGATGAAGAAAGTGAAGCCTTCCGTCAGGTCTTTCATATGGTACACTTGCGGTTCATCCAGCCCCATTTTCATCGCCAGTTGTCTGGCTGCTTCCCGGGCTTCTTCACCATACGGAACCGGCATGCTGAAACTCAGCTGGACCATGCCGTCACTCAGTATGTCGCCATACGGTTTCACACGGGTCAAATCCGCCTTCAACGTCCAATCCCCTCCCTTGGTTTCAATCCGAGACGCAACCGGAGTTCCGCTTCAATCGGGTTATAATAGTCACGGCTTTTTTTGAGAACCCCTTCCAGCCCCTTTCCTCCGGTCCTTGACCGTTTCACATCGGCAAACATGCCTTTTTCCAAAGCATAAAACAAGCCGGTTTCACGAATTTCTTCCAATAGTTTCATCGCTTCCTCCAAAACATGGCAGGCTCTTTGTTCGATGCGCCCCCCTGGCCGGAAGCAGATTTCTTCTCCCAAATGGCGGGCATTGCGGAAAATGTACCGGGCATTTTCGATGGCCAGTTGCCGGTCATGGATATGTGGTGTATGCATGGCTTCGGTCATCATGCCAAGCAATTGCACCCCTTGGTTCGTCATGATGCCGACCAAATTAAACAGTGCATTTTGGATATGGCCCTTAAAAATATTTCCGGTCATGTGTTTGGTCGGCGGCATATACTTCAAGGGGGCATTGGGAAAGATTTGCCTTGCCATCTGGGCCTGGGCAATTTCCCACAGCAACCCGTCTTCCAAATCCGGATTCATTTCAAACGCATGGCCGAGTCCCATTTGCTCCGGGGGAAGTCCCGACAACAGCGCCAACTGTTCATTGATGAATTGCGACGCCAGCACGGTATGCGCGCTTTTTACGGCATCGGCTGTTGTCAAATAATTGTCTTCCCCGGTATTGATCATGATGCCGGCATAACTGTTGATCATGCGGGAAAACGATTGGTCGATCAGGGTTCGCTGCATGTTGATATCCCTGAACAAAATCCCGTACAGGGCATTATTCAGCATAACATCCAACCGCTCAAACGCTCCCATGGCGGCAATTTCCGGCATGCATAACCCCGAGCAATAATTGCACAGATAAATATACCGCCCCTCTTCCCGGCTGACTTCATCCAGCGCTTTCCGCATGATCCGGAAATTCTCCTGGGTGGCAAACGTCCCCCCGTACCCTTCCCGTGTCGCGCCATAAGGCACATAGTCCAGCAAACTCTGACCCGTGCTGCGGATCACGGCGATAATATCCGCCCCCTGGCGGGCCGCAGACTTGGCCTGCACAACATCTTCGTAGATGTCGCCGGTTGCCACGATCACATACAAATAAGGATTTTTTCTCTCCCCGGTTTTCCCGGTCCACTGCTGTCGCACCATCCGGTTTTTCCAAATCTCATCCAGAGCCAGAGCGGACATTTGCTTTCCTTTTTCCTGAATCTCAGCCAAGGGGGCACGGCGGAGTTGCACCAAATCCCATTTTCCCTCCGCCACTTGTTCCGCGACATACTGCGCCGAACACCCGTTGATCACCATCGCATTTAAAACCCAATAAGCGGCACCCGTTTCCAATTGTCCTCTTTCCAGCAAGTGATCCACAACCACATTGGCCAGCGGCACTCCATCTTCATTCACCCCGTCGATTCCAAAACAACGCAAAACCGTCCGTTCCACCGCAACCGTGGTGTGATCGGAAACCAACCGGTCCACTTGGGTGGCGATCTTTTTGGCCGCTTGACGCGCACGCGCGATTTTCTCAGGATCCAGCCTCAATTTATTCACTGTTCCTCCCCCGCTTTCTCCCCCGCTTGTTGTTTGGCCATCCGGATGATTTCGGGAGGCAGACCAATGGCTTCAGCAATCCGGATGGCTTCATGCGGGATGCTTTTTCGTCCCTCTTTGACCGGGATCAGCCGGTAATCCATCCTTTTTTCAAGAGCATCGGGAAGAAATGCACCGGCTTCGGCCATCCGCCTAGAAATCCCGGCCACTTGGTACAGGCGGATGCCTTTGACTTCCAGCACCTCCTGATAATGCGTCACATGCACGGAATAGTGCCGCTCTTTGGCAAGAAAAGCCGTGACGGCCCGGGCCAATGCCCCTCCTTCCACCGGATTGGTTCCGCTTCCCGTTTCATCCAACAACAACAGTCCCGTTCCCGGAAGCTGTAAAAACTCACGAAACCGGACCATTTCTGCACCAAAACGGCTTAGCCCTTGCCGGATTCCCTGTCCGTCACCGATCAAACCGGCAACCCAGGAAAACAAAGGCATGTCACAGGCGGCAGCCGGGACAAAAAATCCGTATTGCGCCAAGACAGCAATCAACCCGAATGTTTTTAATCCGACCGTTTTCCCCCCCATATTGGGGCCGATGATCACCGTCACCCCGCGCCGGATGGAACAATCCACACGGGTCATGGATTGTCCGCGTTCGTTCAGCTTTTGCTCCAAGGCAGGATGGAAAGCGCCTTTCACCCGGAATTGATTTTTGGACCAGCGCGGGCGGACTCCTTGCCAGTGTTCGGCCGCCCGGATCCGGGCCCATTGCAGATCAAGCCGGGTGATGTGAACCATCCATTCACGGAAATCCGGGACCAACGGGACCAGTTCTTTTACCAACCACCAGTTGATTTCCTGTTCGATCCGGGCGATCTGTTCTTCCCATGCGGCAATTTCACACGACAAGGGATGCTCGTTTTTTAAGCGGTAAACCGATTCATGGGACGTTTGCCGAACCAGCATCAATTCCGCCTCTTCTTTTAACAACCGGTCCCCTTCTGTATCCCGGGGCACCACCCATTCTCCAAACCGGTTGCAAGTTTGCCCGGTTTTTTCCGCAATCCTTACCGCCTTTTGTTCCTGATCCCGTTTGACTTTTGCCTGCAATTTCCTGAGCGTTTTTCTGGCTTCTCTCAAACGGTCATCATAGGCATCATCAAACCAAAAAGAAGATGTGTGCGTTTTGGCGGGATTTAAAAGGAGAAAAGCCTTTTCGCACCGCTTTTCCATCGCTTTGTTTTTGAGAATCATGCGGAAGAGCGTGGTTTGTTTCAACAGCGAATGGAGCTTCTGCGTGCTGTATAAAAAGGTTTTCAGTTGGAACCATTCGGTCAAGTCCAATAACCGGAACTCCTCCAGTTTCCGTAATACAGAGGAAATGTCCGGGATTTCGGTGAGAAGGGCATGAACCGGTTCCCGTATGGAAAAAGCGTCAAATTGCTTTTTGATCTCTGCTTGCTCTTGTAAACATTGCTGCCAGGCTTCTTCCTCTCCCGGCAAAAACGGCCGGCAATCCTTTTGCTCTCTTCCGTAAGGGGTGAGCGGCTGAAACAAGTCCAGGCAAACCGAGAGGCCGATTTCTTTGGCAGTACGCTCATCACAAAACATCACACCACACTCCCTGCTCATGCCGGTCCCTCATCACATCCACCACGGGGACGGGAAAGAAAAGGCGGCCGATTTTTTCTTTCATTTCCCCGGGGGGAAAGGAATATCCGTCCGGCGATTCCGGGTTGACGGCCACCTGAAGGAGACGGATCGGTTTCAGGACGCGAATCTCCCCTCCTTGCTTGTAAAAACGGCGAAGCACCGGCATACTGACAAATAAATGCGTAATGTCCGGAACGATGATGCGGACGGCCCTCCGGGAGCGGAGAAAAGTTTGCAACATCCGATCGGTCAACGCTCCGCTGATCGCCAGTGCCTGCCATTCTTTTTGCAACCATTCTCCGTCCTCCCGGACGGAAAACAAACCGGTGAAAGGAAGCAGTTCGATGCGGTTGCGGAGAACTCCGACCACCCGCTTTTTTTCCAAAGCCAAGGCTCCGGCTTTTTGTTCCGGAAAATGGCTGCATGCCTTCAAGCGCAGCAAGCGGCTCCATTCCCCGGCTTTGCGGAGGACCTCTGCAAAATTTGGATCAAGGGAAGCCCCGATGACGAGAATGGTTGCATCGGTCAGTTGGGGACTGGACGGCGATCTTCGGTCATAAGCCCCGTCCAACAGGATTTTTTGTGCACCGGCCTGCCTCAAAAACTCCATCGCCCGTTCCGCCCCGCTTTTGGAAGGAAGACCTGCCAACAGAACCGGTCCCTCCCGTTTGGCGCGGGCAATGAACACTTCCCCCATCACCGATTGGATTCCGCAGGATTGAATCACTTCCCAGTGCCCCGGTTGACGGTTCAACCAGTGAGCGGAAGTGGCCACCAGCATATTCTCCCTCACCCGGATCAAAGGCTTTTCCCTGCCGCTTATGGCATCATGTTTCTCCCCGTCCACGCCCATGCTTAATATCCCAAGCACACCGGCCTTGGGGGCATCGCGGATCAACGCATTCAACACGGTTGTTTTTCCGGCGTTTTTGGACAGTCCGATGACAGACAAGGAGGAGATATCCATTTTTAAGCCCATGGCCGGTTCCTTAAGACGGATGGACACGCCGGTCTTCCCGTGTCAATTGTTTCGGTTCCAGATTGATCCGTTCATCGTTCATCAAAGCGGCGATTCCCACTTGCTCCCCGGCTGCTCTGCAGTATTCACATTCTTCTTTGTTATGTGGTTGGTAATGGGTCGGCTCGGGATAACTGGTGATCACTCCTTCAAAATTGCGCAAAACGGTTTTTTCGGTGCTTTGCGAGATCAGATAATTCGGGCTGAGCGGAATTTTGCCTCCTCCTCCCGGGGCATCCACCACAAACGTGGGAACGGCATAACCGGAAGTATGCCCCCGCAAATACTCGATGATTTCCAATCCTTTGGAAACAGGAGTTCTGAAGTGCCCGATGCCTTCCGATAAATCGCATTGGTAAATGTAATAAGGCCGGACACGGATTTTCACCAACTCATGCATCAATTTTTTCATGATATGCGGACAGTCATTGACCCCGGCCAGAATCACGGACTGATTCCCCAGCGGCACCCCTGCATCCGCCAACATTTCACAAGCCCGTTTGGCTTCCGGCGTGATTTCCTTCGGATGGTTAAAATGCGTGTTCAGCCATACCGGATGGTATTTCTTTAAGATATTGCACAAATTTTCAGTGATCCGTTGCGGGAAAACAACCGGGGCCCTGGTTCCGATCCGGATGATTTCCACATGGGGAATTTCGCGCAGGTTTTTCAGCAAATACTCCAAAATCCGGTCGTTGACCAATAATCCGTCTCCCCCGGATAACAGCACGTCCCTGACCTCGGGTGTGTTTCGGATGTAGTCGAGGCAGGCATCCATCTGTTTTTTGGGAACGCCCATCCCGATTTGCCCGGAAAAGCGGCGGCGCGTACAATAGCGGCAATACATGGAGCATTGGTTGGTGATCAAAAACAGGACCCGGTCCGGATAACGATGGGTCAATCCGGGGACGGGGGAATCGGTATCTTCCAACAGCGGATCTTCCATGTCGTAAGGAGTGCGGTCCAATTCGGCAGAAACCGGCACCGATTGCATCCGGATGGGATCTTGCGGATCATCGGGATCCATCAACAGTGCATAATACGGCGTGATATTCAGCGGAATGGTCTGTTTGGAGATCTTCACCCCTTCGATCTCTTCCGGCGTCAAACGGATCACCTTGCTTAAGTCTTCAAACGTGCGGATGGTGTGCGTCAGTTGCCACAGCCAGTCATTCCACTGTTCCTCCGTCACATCTTTCCACAGTTCGATCTCACGCCAATCTCTCATCTGTCTCCGACCCCTTTCATTGATAGCGTTTGGCAAAAGCTTGAAACAACCGGTCACATTCCCGAAGAGACTGAAAAGCCAACGTTGCGTGCCCGGGAGCATAGCCGTTTCCAATCATCATTTGCACGTCCTTGCCCATTCCTTCGGCTCCCAAAGCTGCTTTGGTAAACTGTACCGCCATGCTGAAGAAATAAACCAATCCTTGATCCCGGGTGGCCAAAATGGAGGAAAGCTCCGTATCACAAGCGTTGACACAGTTGATGGTCAAATCAGCCAGCTTCCCGAAGGTGGCTTTGTGAACCGCCTCATAAACCGCCATCGGATCCGTGGCATTCAACCGGATCACTTCATGGACCAGCCCAAGGGAACGGATTTCCCGACATGCCTTTTCGCTGGCCTCAATGGCGATCACTTGCCCGGACTTGCCCGCTTTTTTCCATGCCTGATACAAACTGAGCATCCCCGACTTTCCGCCGGCTCCCAGCACCACCACCCGGTCCTGCGGCCGGACCAGACGGGCCGTTTGGGCAGGGGCACCACATACATCCAACACAGCCAGTGCCACTTTTTCCGGGATGTCATCCGGCAAAAGGGCAAATGGTCCGCTTGCAAACAGGACGGCCCGCCCCTTGATTTCGACTTGACCGGTATCCATGTGTATTTTTTTGATTTTTTCGATGTGAAGCGGCGTCAGTGTCAGGGATACCAAGGTGGCAATTTTCATCCCTTTTTTGACGTCACGGGATGGAAAACGGGGGCCGGCCTCTTGCACCGTGCCGATCAACATGCCGCCGGATCCCGTCACCGGATTGTGCATTTTACCGCGTCGGGAAACAATGGACAAAATCTGTTCTTCCACCTTGCCGGCGTCATGGCGTGCTTCTTCTTTCAATTGCTGAAAAGAAGCGGAATCAATGTTTAAGCAATCCACTTCAATCAGCAGTTCATTGTCATAAACCATCGGATCCGCATTCAGCTTCCAAGCCGGTTGCGGCAACGCGCCGGCCGGTTCCATCACACGATGCAAACCATAGGGGTGGCCTTTCGGATAAATCAAGTCGTTCCCTCCTCTCGCCCTTTATTCATGCAAATCCGGTGCCAACCGAAAACACGGGGCATCCCGGGTTTTTTAACATAAAAAAAAGCCCATTTTTGGGCACTTTTTAAACCGAGTTGATTTTCTTCAATTTGTATTGCAGGGTCTGGCGCGGAATCCCCAACCGGCGGGCTGCTTTTAACACATTGCCTCCGGTTTCTTTCATCGCCTGCCGGATCAACCGGGTCTCCACTTCTCTCACCACTTCCCGCAGCGACTTGCTGTTTTCTTTGAATAAAGTTGATAATTGGATCCCGGCATCGGATTTTCTGTTTTTGAAATGGGCGGGCAGATGGTCGACGCTCAGTTTTTTTTCGGTCGCCAACGTCAAAGCCCCTTCAATGGTATGTGCCAACTCCCTGACATTTCCGGGCCAATGGTACTGATGGAACAGCCGGAACACTTCATCGTCGATTTCTCCGGCCGGCGAATCGATTTCGGCCTTTAACTTCCTGAAAAAATAACGGGTCAAACATGGGATGTCGTCTTTTCGCTCCCGCAAAGGAGGAAGATGAATTCCCACCACATGGATGCGGTAGTACAAGTCTTTTCTCAACTTTCCTTTTTGCATGCTGATGAGCAGATCTTCGTTGGTCGCCACAATTATCCGCACATCCACCGAACGGAATCTCGCATCCCCGACGCGCCGGACACCGCCTTCCTCGAGTGCCCGCAATAATTTGGCCTGCAACTCAATCGGCATCGATTGGATTTCATCCAGGAACAACGTTCCTCCATCTGCCAATTCGAATAATCCCGGGCGATCTTCGGAACCTGTAAACGCTCCTTTCACCGTGCCAAATAAGATCCCCTCCAGCAAAGTTGACGGAATCGCCGCGCAATTTTGCACAATGAACGGCCCCTTCACACGACCGGAGGCACTGTGAATCGATTGGACAAACAATTCCTTTCCGGTTCCAGTCTCACCGACCACCAAAACGGGAGATTTGGTTTGCGCAGCCCGCTTGGCTTTCTCGATTTCCTTCAGCATAACCGGGTTTTGCGTCACAATATCGGCAAACTGGTAAAAGGATTGTTTTTTTGAAGTTAAGCGGCGAGGCGTCGGGTTCATTTTTTCTTGCAAGTGAATCACCTGGTCGGACAATTCCTTGACCTGCGTGATGTCGCGCGAAATTTCAGCAGCTCCCACCACTTCCCCACGGACCCGGAGCGGAATGGTGCGGTTGACGGTCAGCACCCTCTGTCCTCTCCGGTTCATAAACGACTGCTGTTTTTCTTCGATGGATTTTCCCGTTTGCAGCACGTTCAAAAGTGTACTCGTTTTCTGTGTCAACGAGGGAAATGCCTCAAGCACATGGACGCCCATGACTTCGTCAATCTCCATCCCGTCCAGCTTGGAAGCCGCTTTGTTGTAAAAGACCGTCATTCCCCGGGCATCCACGATATGCACCCCTTCATTCAAACAATCCAGAAACCGGCAAATCATTTTTTTGGACAAGCGGGTATGAATCAGACCAAATTCCTCCTTCCGCGGTTGGTGCCGAAAAATAATCAGAATTGTGCTTAAAATTCATCACTATCCATTGTACCGCATTATCCGGACAAAAAACAGGAGGGGATTTCCCTCCTGTCAATCGGATTTTTTCTCTCCTTCAGATTCGGGGACCGTTCCCCACATCTGCAATAAATTGTCGATGGTGTATTTTTCTTTCCGGTTCTCTGATTTCTTGTCGAGACTGTATATGGTGATTTTGGCAATTCCCTCACCCGATATGGGCATGATCGCTTCTTTGGGAATGTTGACTTCAAAATCCACCGTTGTAAAATCTTGATCCTTGTCTTTGTGAAAGGTGACCGAACGGCCGTTTAACACCGACCGAGAACTGAATCCATCCACCACATAAATATCATAATAAAAAGTCCGTCCCTTAAGGTCATTGTTGACTTTGAGGGTCACCTCGTACTCGCCGTCGGCTCCCTTCACCTCAAAATCACGAAACATTTTGCTTTCGGTCTTTTCTTCTTTGGGTATTTCCTTCCACCATTTATGGTTCCATTCAGGCCGCGACTCGTTTGCCGGTGTTTGCGAAACCGTCGGGGAGGATGAAGGAGGATCCGGCTTTTTTTCCTGCTTGGTTTCCCCGATCATTTTGATGCCGAATGTCAGCAGGAAAAGTCCGACAACCGCCACACCGGACAAGATCCCGATTTTTTTGGGGCTGAATTTGGTTGATTTTTTCTTCTTCGGCCGGTCCACCGGCAACATATAAGCATCCGGCTTTTCCAGGGCTTGTTGCAAAGCGTGTTTCAATTCCACTGCCGTTTGGTACCGTTTTTCCGGATCCTTTTCCAACGCCCGCATCAGCACTTGCCGCATCGATTCAGAAATATCCGGATTGTAAGTTGTCGGGTCCGGAACCGGATCGTGCAAATGTTTCAAGGCAATGGAGATGGAACTGTCCCCGTTAAAAGGAACTTTTTTGGTCAACATCTCATAAATCACGATTCCCAATGAATATAAATCCGAAGAGTAGTCCACCTTTCTCCCTGAAGCTTGTTCCGGGGAGAAATAATGAACAGATCCCATGACATAACCAGTTTTGGTTTTGACGGTGGCGGCACTGGGCAAATGCGAAATCCCGAAATCGGTCAGCTTGTAACGTTGGTCGGAACCGACCAGAATATTGTGCGGTTTGATGTCACGGTGAATAATCCCGTGACGATGGGCATGAGACAAACCGTCACATATCTGTGAAGCAATTTTCACCGCTTTTTCCGGCGGGAAAGGACCTTCTTTTTTAATGAGGTCAATCAACGACGGACCGTCCACATACTCCATCACCATGTAATAGATGGAACCTTCCCGCCCCACATCATAGACACTGACAATATTGGGATGGGACAAACTGCCGGCCGCTTTCGCCTCCCGGATAAAGCGCCGGACAAAATCCTGGTCATGAATCAGCGAATTGTTCATCACTTTGATCGCAACATACCGGTCAATCACCAGGTCCTTTGCCTTGTATACAACCGCCATGCCGCCCCCGCCCAGAGAGTGAAGGATCTCATATCTCTCCGCCAGCTTCATTCCTTCCATAATCATTCTATCTCCTTAATCGCAGTGTTTATTATCCAAATCATTTCTTTCATTCCCAAGCCACGAAAAAAGGTCTGAGCATCTCTATTAAAACTCGGTTTTCAGCGATAGAATGTTACATTTTTTCAAACATTCATTCAACATGTGAAAAATACCCCTGTGATGATGGCATAAAAAAAGCCAGAAGGGATTTCCCCCTCTAGCTAGTATAACATTACATTTGCTCCGGTGCGTCCACTGCGATCAAATTTAATCCGTTCCGGATCACTTGGGCAATGCCTTGAAGCAAAGCCAGTCTGGCCCGCGACAGGTTGACATCATCGCTGATGACGCGATGGGCGTTGTAATAACGATGGAAGTCGGAAGCCAACTCATACAGATAACGAACCAACTTGTGGGGGGCCAGCTGTGCGGCCGAGGAAGCAATCTCGCCCGGAAAACTTCCCAATTTCTCCAACAAGTCGTATTCCTGTTCCTCCCGGAGCAATTTCAAATCTTCGCGGTCTCTGGAAGGAGTGATGCCTTTTGCCTCCGCCTGGCGAAACACGCTCATCATCCGGGCATGGGCATATTGGACATAGTAAACCGGGTTTTCATTGGACTTGGAAACCGCCAAATCCATGTCAAAATCCAAATGCGTGTCCGGACTTCTCATGACAAAAAAATACCGGGCGGCGTCCGTTCCCACTTCTTCCATCAAATCGACAAGTGTCACGGCTTTGCCGGTCCGTTTGGACATCTTGACCAGTTCACCGTTTTGGAACAATTTCACCATTTGCGTAATCACGATTTCCAATTGATTCGGGTTATAACCCAAGGAAGCCAGCGCTGCTTTCATCCGGGCGATATAGCCATGGTGGTCGGCTCCCCAAACATTGATCAACCGGTCGAATCCCCGGTGGAATTTATTGCGGTGATAAGCGATATCCGGGGTTAAATACGTGTAAGAACCGTCTTTTTTGATCAGGACACGGTCTTTGTCATCCCCAAATTCCGTGGACTTCAGCCACAAAGCCCCGTCCTTTTCATAGGTGTAACCCCGTTCCTTCAACGCCTCCAGGGTTTCTTCCACGGCACCCGATTCATAAAGCGAGGTTTCGCTGAACCAGACGTCAAATTCCACACGGTATTTGGCCAAATCTTCCCGGATTTTGTCAAGCAGGCGCTTTTTCCCGTATTCACGCAATTTTTGAATCCGTTCTTCCCGGTCGATCTTTAACAGGCGGTCGCCTTCTTTCTCCACCAGCTCTTTGGCCAGGTCGACGATATCTTGCCCGCGATAACCGTTTTCCGGGAAGGAAACGGGCTGCCCCAGCTGTTCCAGATAACGGGCTTCCAGCGACAAAGCCAACATTTGGATTTGGTTTCCGGCATCATTGATGTAATATTCACGGGTGACATCATATCCGGCAGCTTCCAACAGATTGCACAAGGCATCGCCCACCGCCGAGCCTCTGGCATGGCCCAAATGAAGGGAACCGGTCGGGTTGGCGGAACAAAACTCGACATTTACTTTTTCGTTCTTCCCGGCCGGGGATTGTCCGTAATTTTCTTTTTGGCGGTCGATCTCATCCAAAACATCGACCAAAAAGCTGCGGTCCAAGAAGAAATTGATGAACCCGGGGCCTGCGATCTCGATTTTTTCAATGTGATTCTTCTCTTTGTCCAAGTGTTCCACAATTTTGGCCGCGATTTCACGCGGATTTCTGCGTGCCACTTTGGTCAGTTGCATGGCAAGGTTGGTGGCCCAATCCCCGTGCTCTTTTTCCCTCGGCACTTCCAGCAAAATCTCCGGAATCTCTTTTTCTTCAGCAAGTCCGGACTGAATCACCGCTTGTTTCAGTTCCTGTTTCAACGTCTCTTTTTTCTGCTCAAGCAGACTCATTCCATGATCCTCCCATCCACCGTAAACTCAACTGGTATTTTCCTAAATTTTGTTGACCCATATGTAATAAAAAGGAAAAATCAATCCATCCTTCCTGCCCTTTAAGTTTCCGCTCATACGCCAACGTGGTGACTTCCATTTCCGTGGTCCCGGCAGGTGTGTGAACCACGCTTCCCAACGTCTTCCCCGGTTCGTAACTTTGCCGGTAGGAAACAGCGCCTTGCCGGATGATCGTGACTCTTTCCGGCATGGACTTGACGGAGGTTTTCACTTCCTCCCGGGTTCCGCTGTTTTCCTCGTATTTCAGGATCCACTCTCCGTTTTCCTTTTCTTGAAAGCGGCCGTTCACTTCTTGTTTGATCACATCCGGTTCCTGGTCCGGTTCCGATTGAATGACCGATTCAATATAGATCTTGACCGGAATCATCATCCTGCCCCTTTCTGTCTAATATTAGTATCTTATCACTGGTTTTTGCCGTTTGCCAATCTTGAAGGCAGCATATGAAAAAACCCCCTTTATAAGGGGGAAACGGCACCGGACGTGACGTTTTTTTACGATTTTACAAAACCGAGCAGCATTTCGCGAACCAGTTTCGCCGCCAAAATGGGGGTTTGCTCACTGTGATCGTAGCAAGGCGCCACTTCGACCAAATCGGCACCGACCACACGCACTTCCGACCGGGCGATCGCATGGATGGCCTGCAACATTTCCCGCGTCGTGATTCCCCCCGGTTCCGGCGTTCCCGTTCCCGGAGCGTGCGCAGGATCCAACGCATCGATATCGATGGTGACATACACCGGACGCCCTTTTAGTTCCGGCAGGCATTGATTCAACGGCTCCACCACATCAAACGGATAAAAATGAATCCCGGCCTCCCCGGTATACATCACTTCTTCTTTGGTCATGGAGCGGATGCCAAACTGATAAAGATTTTCTCCCCCGATCCGCTCGGCGATTTTGCGCAAAGGGGTGGCATGGGAATAAATTTCCCCTTCATAATCGGTACGCAAATCGGCATGGGCATCGATATGGATCACCGCCAGGTCGGGATAAGCCCGATAAACTTCCTCCACCACCGGCCAGGTCACCAAATGTTCCCCTCCGAGCCCCAAGGGGAATTTCCCGGCATCCAGAACTTTTCTCACGAACTGCCTGATACACTGCAAGCTTTTTTCCGCATTCCCGAAAGGAAGGGGAATGTCCCCGGCATCAAAATAAACCACTTCCGACA
Organism: Thermoactinomyces sp. CICC 10735; assembly: GCF_016055175.1. NCBI lineage: Bacteria > Bacillati > Bacillota > Bacilli > Caryophanales > Thermoactinomycetaceae > Thermoactinomyces > Thermoactinomyces sp. CICC 10735. Next base: position 417,455 of record NZ_JAECVT010000003.1, read on the forward strand.
ACTCGCGTTTTAAATAGTGGCTGTATTCCTCATGAACCAGGGAGCTTTCCCGGATCCTCGCCGGGCCAAAGCGGGAACCCGGGCGAAAGCTGACGGTCCAGTCCATCGGCATGCCATAAATCACGGCTTGAGCCCGGTCAAAATCATCGCTTGCTCCGATAAACACGTTTCCGGAATACTTCTCGTCAAAGCGCATCGTTTTCCTCCCCATCCTCTAACAGCTCCTCAACAAACCGGGGCAAATCGAACAAAGCATGATGCATTTTCGGATGATAATAACGGGTGTCCAAATCGCGAATGGACTGTTCATCCACATCGAGCGGATCATATTTTTTGGACCCGATGGTAAAGCTCCACAATCCGCTGGGATAGGTGGGAATGCTGGCCGTATAAAGGCGGGCGATCGGGAACGTTTGGGAAATGTCCCGGAACACCTGGCGGATCAGCGGCCGGTTAAACCACGGGGATTCCGTTTGGGCAACCATGATCCCATCTTCTTTCAAAGCTTCGTAAATCCCTTCATAAAACGGTTTTTGGAACAGTCCCACCGCCGGCCCGACCGGTTCGGTGGAATCCACAATAATCACATCGTATTTTCCTTTATTCTCCTGAATATGGCGCACGCCGTCCGTCACTTGGATGTCCACCCGCTCATCGTTCAACTTGCCGGCAATTTGCGGGAAATATTTTTTGGAGGTTTCAATCACTTTTCCGTCGATCTCAGCCAAAACCACTTTTTCGACGGAAGGATGGCGCAAAACTTCGCGGACGACGCCTCCGTCTCCGCCACCGACAATCAAAACATGTTTCGGCTTTGGATGCGTGTTCATGGCCACATGGCTGATCATTTCATGATAAACAAATTCATCGCGGTCGGTGGTCATCACCATTCCGTCCAAAACCAGCATCTTGCCGAATTCTATGGTATCTATGACATCCAAAGATTGATACTCTGATTTGTCGTGATATAAGGTTTGCTTAATTTTTGTGGTAATTCCGTGGTTTTTGGTTTGTTTTTCCGTATACCACAATTCCATGTCCATCTTCCATCCAATCTCCTTTCATCCTGTCCACACTGACCAGATCCATAACATACTAAGAATAATGCATGTTTTAAGTGGTTACAATCATTTTTCCCGGGAAATACAAACATAATTTTTTCAGGTATATTTTTCCTGATGGCTCCGCATAATACCCTTTGTCAACTTGTTGGAAGGAAGGAGCCTATTTGTGAATAAACAGGATTTCCCAACCGGTGTCCAACCCGGGCATGTCCCCCGCCTTGCGAAAATCATCCTGCGTCTTGCACGCATGATTAAATTGGCATTCATCAGCGTCATCCTTTTTTCCCTTTTCTGCGGGCTTGCCTTACTGTACCTGAAAGGGCGCCCGCTCCCTCCTCCCGATACATACGCCAGTTCCATGATGCTGGATGACCGTGGAAGGGTGATCGGCTCTTTGGATCACGGGGAACCCCGGGACATCATCCGTTTGAATCAACTTCCCAAATCTTTGATCCATGCCACCTTGGCGGCCGAGGATAAAGATTTTTACCGCCATCACGGATTTTCCGTTTCCGGAATCGTGCGGGCCGTTCTCGCCAACTTAAAAGCGGGCGGGGTGGTGCAAGGGGCCAGCACCATCACCCAACAATTGGCCCGAAACCTTTATTTGACGCATGACCGGACCTGGACCCGGAAACTGAAAGAAGCGATCTATACGTTGCAATTGGAGTTGCATTACACAAAAGATGAAATCCTGGAACTGTATTTCAATGAGATCTATTACGGCCACGGGGCTTACGGAATCGGACGGGCCTCCAAAATGTATTTCAACAAAAAGCCGGAAGAATTGAGTTTGGCTGAATCCGCCCTCTTGGCAGGGATTCCCCGCGGGCCTTATTATTATTCCCCTTACCGCCATCTCAACCGGGCTAAAAAGCGGCAACATCACATCCTGGATCTGATGGTGAAAAACCGGTTCATCTCGCCGGAAGAAGCCGAAGCAGCCAAGAACCAGGCCGTCAGCATGCATCCCTTGTCCCGATCCAAGCCGGCCAAAGCCAGTTATTTCCGCGATTACATTATCCAAACCGCGGTCACCCGGTACGGGCTGGACGAATCGCTGGTCAGAAGCGGCGGGCTTAAAATCTACACCACCTTGAATGCAGACATGCAAAAAGCGGCGGAAAAAGCGGTGCAAAACCATACCCAAAATGACAAAGACCTGCAAGGAGCCCTGATCTCCGTGGATCCGGCGACCGGTCACATTAAAGCCATGGTGGGGGGGAAGGATTATCAACAATCTCAATACAACCGGGTTTTTGCCCGGAGACAACCCGGTTCGTCCTTCAAACCCGTCGTCTATTTAAGTGCATTGGAAAACGGTTTTACCCCCCTGTCCAAAATCATGAGCCGTCCCACCATTTTTCAATTCGGCGGGGACACTTACACGCCCCGCAATTTTCATCAGCACTATGCGAACCGGCTGATCACGTTGAGAGAGGCGATTGCCCGTTCGGATAACGTTTATGCCGTTGGAACGCTGGCCAAAATCGGCACCGAACCGGTGATCGAAACCGCCCGCCGGCTCGGGATCAAAAGCCCGATTCAAGCGACCCCTTCGCTGGCCTTGGGAAGCTATCCCGTTTCCCCGTTTGAAATGGCGCAAGCATATGCCACTCTGGCAGCCGGCGGCATCAAAAAACCGCTAATCGGGATTACCAAAATCGTCGATCCGTTTGGACGGGTCCTGGTCGAAGAAAAGACCGCACCCGAGCGGGTGGCTTCTCCGGCACACACCTTTGTGCTGACAAAACTGCTGGAAAATGTGTTGAAACCGGGTGGCACCGGTTACCGGGCAGGACATCTGTTCCATCAGCCCGCGGCAGGAAAAACCGGAACCACCGATTGGGACGGATGGTTGTCCGGATACACACCGAATTTGGTCACAACAGTGTGGGTGGGTTATGACCAAGGGAAAAAGCTTCCTTATCACAAAGCGCGTCTCGCTCAAAACATTTGGGCCGAGTACATGAATAAGGCAACCGGAAAGCAACCGGCCCGTATCTTCGCCATGCCGTCCGGTGTAAAGGCCGTCTATGTGAATCCGGAAGAAGGGAACATCGCCGCCCCCGGGTGCATGGGTAAACAAGCATATTTGGAGTATTTTGTGGCCGGCACCGAACCGGTCGTGTCCTGCACTCCGTCTCATATCCCCCGGAAGAAAAAGCCTTCCATGCTGGAACGTTTCCTCCGCTGGTGGAAACACGGATAAAAAAACACCCCGGCTTTATGGATGCCGGGGTGTTCCCGTATTTTCAACAATCTTGGCTTCCTCCCACTTCTCCCTCTCCATCGGCAAACAAACCGTCATTGTAGATGGTGATCATCCCTGCTGATTCCAATTCTTGCATCACTTGGAACATGCTTTGTCTTTTGTGTTCCGGCAAGGACCGGACATATAAGTTGATTTGTTGCTTGGGGACATTGGCCCGGTAATGGACTCCCCCGTGTTTGGCAAAAAGATCGACCGAATTGAAATCACGCATGAAAAAACGCCTCCTTTGCCATTTATGTTGACTCAAAGGAGACGAAAATATCATCCATTTCCAAATAAAAAACAGCGAGCGGGTATGCTCGCCATTTCCGTGTCCTAGCAAAAGATTCCGAAACCACAAATCAAGTGTACCCCTGCCGGTCAACCCCGGCAAGATATATGTTGATTTGTTCACGAACCGTTCACTTTTTGGACAATTGTTCCTTCAACTCATCCCCACTGTTTTCCCACATTTCCTTATTATGCCGGATCAAAAATTCCTTCAGGGCTTCTCTCTCCCGGCCGCCCAACTCGTTGATTTTGATTTTGCGCTTCAGGGCATCATCCATCCGGTTCACGTGAAAGGCCAGATTTTTCCACCCTTTCCGCTTTTCCCGGTCAATGCGCATCGGACAAGCGGTAACGCCTGCATAGTAAGGCCCTTTTTCGCTCCGGTCGGCGGCCACCCAGATAACCCAATAGTCCTTTCCTTCCGGAACTTCTTCCGGATTGGCCGTAAATTTGATGCCGCGCTCCACCGCACTTTTGGCATGAAGAAGCCCCAAATCGATTTTTACTTCATCCCCGTCAATCAGAAGTGAGGACAAATTGCTGAGATTCAAAGTTCCGGTATAGTAACTGCCGTGGATGCTGTTGGATGTGTTACCGAGAATCTGAAATTGCGTCTTCTTTTTGTCTGCCATTCTTCATCCTCCTTCCTTTTATTTTACAGCACGTTCAGCCCGATGGGCAAAATCGGTTTTCTTTTTTTCGGATAACCCTTTTCGATCCGCCCTGTTTTCTTCTTTCAGGCGCTTATGGCCGGTGATCGGGCTTACCTTTGCTTCCTCCTTCCATTTCAAGGCGATGGTGCGTTCCGCTTTTTGCATCATGGCGGCAATTTTCCGGGACACTTCCGGGCTGATCGAGACTTTTTTTCCGCCGGCTGCCGGCTTCTGTAACACGGCAACTTCCCCCTGTTTTTGCTCCTCTTTCCTCGGTTCCGCCTTTTGAACGGAAACGACGTTTCTTTCCGGTGCCCCCGGATCGGGATCCGCCTCCAGATGGTGGTTTTGGCCTTCATCAACTTCTTGGCACAAGCTTGCTTGTTTAAGTGGCAGATAAATCTGGAAAGTGGTCCCACGGCCCGGACGGCTGTTCACCGTGATTTGCCCGCCATGCTCCGAAATAATGCGCTGACAAATGGAAAGCCCCATGCCGGTTCCATCGCCTTTGGTGGTGAAAAAAGGATCGAAAATCCGGGAGAAATCTTCCGGATTGATTCCGTTTCCATTATCTTTGACAGTGAGCAGGACATACTGGTTTACCCGCTTCCAGCCCACTTCCACCCTTCCTTTTTCGTTCAGGGCTTCCAACCCGTTTTGGATCAGGTTGATCAAAACTTGTTTGATTTGTTCCGGATCCGCCTCGATCTCCATGTCTTCCTCCGGCGGATCTTGTTTCAATTCATGCCCCATCAACAACGATTTGGGTTCCAATAAACTTAACACGTCACTCATCAACTGATTTAAAGAAAAGCGCGTCACTTGTTTCGGCTTGGATTCACTCAGGTTCAAAAACTGTTTCAAAAGATCGTTGATCCGGTCAATCTCCGGCAAAATGATGGACTCCCATTTTTTCACGGCTTCCGATTCCGCCGCCGATATCTGCACAAATCCCCGGATCGACGTCAACGGATTGCGGATTTCATGCGCCAGCCCCGCAGCCAGTTGGCCGACCGCCGACAATTTTTCCATATGCCTTCTTTGCTCCTCCTCTTTGTGGCGAATCCGGTTCTGTTCAATCCGCAACCTTTCCTCAGCCAAGCGGATCAATTCCCCTCCGGTGCTGGCTTCCCGCGGATAACTGGCAAACCCGACGCAATATTGAATGATGCTTTGCTCGGTGCGGATGCCGGCCATGATCGCTTCAATGGTCTCCAAAAGACGACGCAACACCGATTCGTCCCCCATCAATCCGATCGCATACTGATCCCCGTCATAGCGGGCCAGCTTGGCAGAAGGAGGAAGATGTTTTTTCAGTTGACGGGCAATCTGCACAAGAATGCGGTCGCCCGTCTCAATGCCTTCTTCAATGTTGATTTGCCTGAACGAATTCAAATCAATGCAAATCACGTGATAGGCCGTTTCCGGCCAAAACCGCGACAAACTGCGAATCACCTGCTCCTGAAAACCGTGAAAGTTATACAGTCCCGTGAGCGAATCCCGGAGATACGTCTCATCCAGTTCCCGCTGGAAATCCCGGAGACGCTGATTTGCCTCATTCTTTTGATCAACGAGGAAACGGATTTTTTCCCTTTGTTTTTGCAATTCAAAAAATATATCCCGCACATGATTTGCCATCCAGGTGACCCATATAAATAAAAGCCCGTGGCTGATCAGCTCAATGATCATCAACCGGTTCCAAACCGTCAACGCCGAGATGACCAAATACACAGACAAAAAGGCAACCGCCACTTTATAGCTTTTTTCCTCATTGGACCGAAACAGGACATATCCCAATACAATCAGGTAAACAGTTAAAATCGGGATGGATAAAGTAAATAAATCCAATAATGCAATGGTCAACAAAACGGAAGCCATATATCCGTAGCGCGGAAACCGTTCCATCGTTTTTTTCGGAATCAATAACAAAAAGATCAACAATCCCGTGACCAATCCGACACTCATCCAATGCAAAAAGGGGTAGGCCGAAAATAATTTTTGGATTTCATAATAGAAAAAACCCTTTTCTGCCAGTGCATAATAATCCAACACGATGATCCGCACTCCCTTAGTTGCTATATTTTGTCAAAATTCATTCTTTATCTACATCCAGTGCAATTATTCTTCGTTGATTTCTTCCACTTGCAAATAAAATAATCCTTCAAACCTTGTTTTATTCGACAAAAATTGTCAAACTTCGATCCTCTGTCTGAAATCAAGCCAAATAAAATAGAGCCCGCACTCAACAGTAAACGGACTCTTTCATTCCTTCTGCCTGATTTTCCTCCACACTGTCATTCCTCTTTTTCCCATGATGTCGTTCATCTTTGTGTGCATTTATCTTTCCGTCATCAAACCCGCTTGTCATCCCAGATAGTTGACCAAATGGCTGAATCCTTTGGTGGCTTTATCCTTCCCCTCTGCATCCCCTTCGGTCGGGTACGGTTCTTCCATCGCGATCTGTTCCCGTTTGAGCAGGGTCAATTTTTGCGTGTCGTCCGGATAAGGGCGGTACATGCCTTGGGCTTCATGGGCCTCCATGCCGCCGTAAGGGACTTGTCCCATCATACGTTGCGGATATTGCGGTTGTTCATTCAGCAATGTGTGAACCACCGTTTCCTTCAAAATGTTTTTGATTTCCTCACTGCGGTAACCGCTTTCCAGCCCTTTGATCCATTGATAAACCGGACCGTCTTCCGGGGTGAACGTGACATTCCGCTGGGTGGGAACATACTCGCTTCTTTTTTGGATTTGCTCTTTCAACTGTCTTGCATCACAAATGGATTGCAACGGGAAATAGTTGTTTCTCAGATAAGACTGGATGCAGTATTTGACCAACATCGGGAATTGGCCTTTTGGCAAAATTTCGTACCAATAACGAACCAACCGGTCCTTTTTCCCCAGATATACGCCAACCGTAATGGAAGACATAAATACACCTCCAAAAAATCGTTAAAAAATTTTAAATACCTAGAATTAATATTAATGGTAACAGGTGTTATACAAGAACGTCAACGGGAAGACTTTGTCGAAACATGTTATATATTTTCGAAAACGAAAAAAACATGCTTTGCGCATGTACAAATCATTTAACCCGCAATGGTTTGCGTGATAATTTTTCTTCTTAAATTTTTAAACGATCATGGCATGGTTTTTCAAAATTCGACGGTACATCCGGGGATTATTCAAAGATCGGAACATTTTAAAGTCCGGACGGGTGTTGACTTCAAAAATCCAGATCCGCAAATCTTTATCCACCCCCAGATCAATGCCCAACTCTTTTAAACCGGGGAAAGCCGCATTTAATGTGCGGGCCGTCTCTTTGGAAAGCGCCTGGATCTCATTCATTAAATGAATCGTCCGGCTTGGATGCCCCGCCACCTGACACAACGCATGTTTTGCTTCCACCGGCAATCCTCCCTTGCAATGGTTGGTGACAATCTTGCCGGGAGCGGCCACCTTGGCGCAAACTCCGGTGATGTGCCAACGATGAAAAGGCTTTTGCAGATGAACCCGCAAATCAAACGGGCGTCCGCCGATTTCCCCCAGATCGATTCCCTGTTGGATGATATAGTTTTTCCCGGGGTGCATGCATTGGTTTAAATAATGGAAAAGCTTCCGGATCTCAATCACTTTTTTGCGGTTCAAAGTGCGGATCTCAATTTGCCCCCAACCTCTTTGTAACAACCGGACCGCCCCTGCACCGCCTCCTCCTTTATCCGGTTTGAGAAACAAAGAAGTGTGGCGGCCGAGCATCCGGATCAGGTTCCGGGGACTGAAAAGTCTTGTTTCCGGAATGTAGGGCCGGATCCGTTGGTTTTTCATCAGGACCATGGTCTTCAATCTTTTGCTGGCAACTTGCTGATACGGCAATGGTTTCAATGGCGCTCCCCCCCTTTTTTTTGTATCCTATTCCAAAGAAAGTCGCATGGATCAGGAATAAAAAGCCCAATTTTCGTAAAACCGGTCTCCGGGAGATTTTTTAAGGTTCCGTGGATTTCCATCTTTTCGTCTGTTTTCTCTGAATTCCGATGTTAAAATAAGACATAAAAACAAATTGTACACATGAAGGCAATTGTGGGAAAATGGTTTTAACTTTTTTCTTTTTTGTTTTTGAAACCAGTGGATGACCATAAATTCTCCGATTCCTGAAAACCTTGGGAGGGATGGGCTTGAGCGCCAAAATTTATGTCGTCGAAGATGAAAAACCGATTGCAGACATCATCCAGTTCAATCTGGAAAAAGAAGGATACAGCGTGGAATGCATTCATGATGGCAGTGAAGCCATTCAAAAAGCTTTGTCCTCACCTCCGGATCTCATGCTTTTGGATCTGATGCTGCCGGGCGCCGACGGCATTGAAGTTTGCCGGCAGGTGCGACAGCGTTATCAATTTCCCATCATCATGCTCACCGCCAAAGATTCGGAATTGGACAAAGTGCTCGGACTGGAAATGGGCGCGGATGATTATGTCACCAAGCCTTTCAGCAACCGGGAACTTTTAGCCCGGATCAAAGCCAATTTGCGGCGGACGCAAACGCTGAAGCAGGCAAATGCCGAAGAAGAAAAGAAAGGCACATTAAATGTCGGGGAAATTTCGATTGACCCCAACAGCTTTGTCGTCACCAAAAAAGGGCAAACCGTGGATTTGACCCATCGGGAATTTGAGTTGCTCCTTTACCTGACCAAACACGTCAATCAGGTTTTGACCCGGGAGCATCTTTTGCAATCCGTGTGGGGATATGATTACTTCGGGGATGTACGCACGGTGGATGTGACGATCCGGCGGTTGAGGGAGAAGATTGAAGATGATCCGGGCGCTCCCCAATATATCATCACGCGCCGCGGGATCGGTTACACGATCCGGGATCCTTATTCGAAACAGTAGCCGGGTGATGGATGTTGAAAAGATGGAAACAACTTGCTAACAGTATCCAGTGGAAACTGGTCGTGATCTATTTGCTGATGATTATCATGGCCATGCAGCTGATCGGGGTCTATTTCTTCCGTCAGCTGGAAAATCATTTTACGAGCAGTTTAAATCAGACCCTTCGCACCCAAGCCGAGGTCTTAAAGAAAATGGGCGTCACGGAAGAATTGGCGAAAGGACAAAATGACGAAGAGCGCTCCAATCACCTGAACACGTTGCTTGGCAAACTGGCTCCGTCATTGAAACAATCCGACATCACCATTCACATCATTGACGAAAACAATTTTATCATCGCTTCGACGGAGCCCAACCAATCCAAACTGAAAAAGCGGCCGTTCACCTATAATTTGCCCCAACAGCCCACGGAAGTGCTGAAACGCACCAACCCGGCCACAAACCAGGATTATCAATTCTACACCGAACGCCTGTCCCATGCCGGCAACTATGTGGGAATGATTTATGTTGAGGCGCCTTTAAAACAAACTTATGAAAACATCAAAGACATCAGTGTGATCCTGGTTCAGATCACCATGATCTCGCTGGTGGTCACTTGCATTTTGATTGTCATTCTGGCCCGCACCATCACCTCTCCGGTGAAAGAGATCACCGAACAAGCCACGTTGATGGCAGCGGGGGATTTTGACCGGAAAGTGGACGTCCGCAGTCACGACGAGATCGGGCAACTGGCTCACGCCTTCAATCATTTGGCAGCCCATCTCAGAAATGCTCTGGCTGAAAAAGAAGAAGAAAAAGAGAAGCTGGAATCGGTCCTTTCCAACATGAGCGACGGTGTGATCGCTTTTGACAGCGCAGGAAAAGTGATTGTGAAAAACGAATGGGCGGAAAAACTGTTGGATCGTCCGATTCCGATCGGGGAAAAAATCGATCACATTCTCCCGCTGGATCAACCCCTGGACAAACCGCTCGCCCAAGAGTGGCAAACTTATTTGGAGATCCGTCAGCAGGATTCGGAAGATCCCGTGATTTTGCGGGCCACTTTCACCCCGATCAAGCTGAAGGGAGAAAACGTGTACGGAACGGTGACCGTTTTGGGGGACGTCACCGAGCAAAAAAGACTGGATCAACAACGAAAAGATTTTGTGGCCAATGTTTCCCACGAGCTGCGGACACCCTTGACCACGATCAAAAGTTATCTGGAAGCACTGGAAGATGGAGCGGTGGAAGAGCCCGAACTTGCCCGTCGCTTCTTGAAAGTGTCCCTGCAGGAAGCCGACCGGATGACACGTCTGATTCAGGATCTGTTGCACCTTTCCCATTTGGATTCCAGAAAGGCGACCTTCAACAAACAGTCCATTTCTCTGGAACCTTTGCTTGAGGAAGTGGCCGACCGTTTCCGTTTACAATGCGAAGAAAGAAACATTTCTTTCACTTTGTCCATTCATCCGCCGGTTCCCAATGTCTACGCCGACAAGGACAAACTGAATCAGGTTTTGGACAATCTGGTCTCCAATGCCGTGAAATACACACCGGACGGAGGATCGGTCGCCTTGGTGCTGCAAACCAACCGCCAAGGAATGGTGGAAGTCGGAGTGGCCGACACGGGGATCGGGATTCCCAAAAAAGACCTGGGAAGAATTTTTGAACGGTTTTATCGCGTGGACAAAGCGCGCTCCCGCAGCTTTGGGGGAACGGGATTGGGACTGGCCATCGCCCAAGAGATTGTTCATCATCACGAAGGCGAAATCGAGATTGACAGTGTTTACCAAAAAGGGACTTTAGTCACCTTTACCTTGCCCCCTGTCACAGGAGGGAAAAACGATGAGTGAAAAATGGGTGGAGCACATCAAAACGGGGCTCCTCATTGCCCTGGTCCTCGCCAGCTTCCTGCTGACCGGCTTGTTGTGGTTGAATCAACCCGGGGAAAAGCGGTCCTACAATCCGCTCGATGCTTACACCATCAATCCGATTTACGACGAAAAATACAACGACCGGAAAATTTATCAACTGGCCGCTCCCAACCAAATGATTGTCCACCGGAAGGGAGCCCATTATTGGTTGCTGCCGGAGGAAGCCGGTTATGAACAATTATTAAGATCCATGCAATCCATGTCTGTCAGTGACATAGAAAAAATAGGGAAGGTGAGCCCGGACACATGGAGAAACATGTTCACCCGGTTTACGGGGGTTGAACTTTATTTTCCGGATGATGTTTCCCTGGAATACGCCGACATCTTTTTCCAGGAATCTTTGTCCCAACATTATTCCATATCGCACCTTTCCTCGGTGAGCCGGATCTGGTTCTTTTCCAACCCGGAAAAAAAGCAAAACTATGTCTGGTTTATTTCGGATCAAGACCAGCAGATCATCCAAGCCAAAACGGATATTGACTTGGAAAACCTGCTTTCAAAGATGAAACATCCGTTGTCCCCGTCTCTTGAGGCGGTGCCTGCAACCGGAAAAGCACCGTGGGATCCGGCCAATCAAGACGAACCTTTTCCGCGGATGTTTTACCTTCCGGCCCAACCGGTCTCTCTGAGCGAAAAAACCTATCCGTTGGAAGACATCTCTGCGGATGCGATGATTGACTGGTTATTTAAAGATCCCGAGGTTCGCCCGATCCCGATCAATAAAAATGAAGATCTGTACATGTATGACGAACAAATGATGACCGTCAACAAAAGCAACCGGTTTATGGTCTACAGCGAAGCCGTGGAAGAGTCCCCCGGAGAAATCCAGCCGGTGGAACAACGTTTGTCGGCTGTGAACAACTTTGTGCAACGGCCGCATGGATGGACCGGCAATTATCTGCTCGATCAGGTGGAAGACAAAGAGAATGCTTTTAGCGAATTCACATTCCGTCTTTACATGAACGGCTACCCGGTTTATTGGAAAGACAGGAATTTTATTCACCCTGATGAAATCAAATTACAAACCAATCCGGTTGAAAATGCAGTCAATGTCAATAAATACGAGCGTTCTCTCTTTTATCTCACAGGAGAACCGCAACAAAAACAGGCAGCCTTGCCGGATAAAGAGACCCTGATCAAACAAATGTCCAGGCAGAATCTTTCCCTTTCCAACGTGAAACGGATCCATCCGGGATATCAGGCTGTCACAACCAACCAACAAGTCCGGTTGACACCCGTCTGGGTGGTCAAAACCACATCCGGACAGCAAGTATGGATTAGTTCTCCATGACAGGGAGGAACCCAAATGGATTGGAGTCGGGCCAAAAGTATCCTGATCGCCACCTTTTTTATACTCGATCTTTTTCTCGGCTTGCAATTAAGCCAAATGATGCAAACACAATCCAAAATCATCCGCGAAGACCAAATCAACCGCAAACAGATTGAGCAGTTGCTGGATCAGGTCCATGTAAACGCAAAGTTGGACCAACTGGAACAAAAAGATTATCCCGGGCAACTGACGGTGTACAAAGCGATGATTTCCGAACTGGGGAACCCCTGGGTCAAAGAAAAACAAGGAAGCTACATCCAAACCTTTTCCCCGGGGCTTGAGTTTAAAAATGAACAAGATTTGGAGCGGATTTTAAATCAACAAATTCCGTTTTTTCAGGACTTCCGTTACTCCAAAGCATTTTCATCAGAAAAAAAGCGTGTCTATGTCCAAGTGGTGAACCAAATCCCACTTTTCAACGGAAAAGTGGAAGTCCATTTAAACGGAAAACAAATTGAAGCGATTCGTGTGCTGCATTTTAATCACTTGGAAAAGCTGTCTTCAATCTCCGCGGTCAATCTGCGCACGGCCTTGTACCGCCTGATCACCAATTGGGAATTCAACAACAATGCGACAATCAATGGCGCAAACATCGCTTACCGGTCCAAACTGTACAACAGCGTCAACAACGAACATATCCTGCTTCCCTATTGGTACTTTGAAGTGGGATCGGATTATCTCCTCATTCAGGCAAACAACCGCGGACAAAATGAAGGGGTTGAAAAAATACCAATAAAGCAAGGGAACGAATGAATCATGAAATTCAGTGTACTCGCAAGCGGAAGCACAGGCAATGCCTTATATATCGAGTCGGAACAAACAAGGATTCTGGTGGATGCCGGAATCAGCGCCAAACAACTGACCATGCGCCTGCAACAACTGGACGTTGACGCATCGACCATCCAGGCGATTTTTGTCACCCATGAACATATCGATCATGTGAAAGGATTGGGCGTGTTGGCACGCCGACTGCAAATTCCCGTTTATATGAACGAACCGACCTGGCGACATTTGCCGTCCAGTGTGGGCGAAATTCCGGAGCCTTTAAAAAATGTGATGGAAACAGGAGCGTCTTTGGAATTTAAAGACCTGCTCATCGAATCCATCCCGGTATCCCACGATGCGGCCGAACCCGTGGGATACCAGATTCACCACGGCAAGGAAAAGCTGGCAACCGTCACGGATCTGGGTTATGTCAGCTCCCGCATCATCGACTTTTTGCAAGGCGTGGATACATTGATTTGGGAAAGCAATCACGATGTGGAAATGCTCCGGATGGGTTCTTACCCTTGGAATGTCAAACGGCGCATTTTAAGCGACACCGGCCATTTGTCCAACGAAGACGCCGGAGAAGCGTTGGCGGAAATTTTAAAGGGGATGGGGGAAAATGTTTATCTCGCTCATCTGAGCAAAGATAACAATTTAAGTGAACTGGCCCATCTGACCGTAAAAAACATTTTGGAAGAGACCGGACTCAAAACCGGCCGGGATGTCCATTTGTGGACAACCTACGATGATCGTCCCACCCCTTTACGGGAAGTGAAATAAGCGCAACAAAACAGGGCAGCCGGTGAATGGCTGCCCTGTTATTCTTCGGTCGGCTTTTGTTCCAGGGGATACAGATCTTTTGCCAATTCCATATCTATTTTCATCGCCATACGAGCTATTTCTTCTTTTTGCAGTAAATCTTTTTCAATCAGCAAATCCATCATCGCGGATAACAGCACACTTTGCTGGTAAAAGCTTAATTTCAATTCTGCCAACTGGCCTGCCAAGTCCAATTTGTCAACCGAATCCAACGAGCCTGAAAATTTCGCCCGTTTGGGTCTGTGTTGATCCATATTCTCAACTCCTAATCTGTCCTGGCATATTTACTTTTTCTATTCATCTCCTCTTTTTTCCTATTTTATATAGTCAAAGTAAGAAAATTGTGATCAGGAAGTGAATGTTCCTAAAGAGCTTTGTGTCATACAAAAAACCCCATCCTCATACCGATGGGGTCAACGTATCTCCTTTAAGGCCGGACGGCATACAACACGCGCTTTCCGGGATGCTCGGTCACCGTCCATAGCTGATCGCGATTTGGCCAGTAATACAGATCTTCCGGTCCGATCCCCGCAACACGGGAAGAAGGTGCATTCCCCGGGGTTCCTTTGTACAATTTCCCGTTTTTGGTCTCTCCGGCACTGGTCATCGCATACCAATTGCCGTTTAAAGCCAGGGCCCCTTGTGCATGGGCTTTGGGCAGACGATATGCTTCACTTGCATAAACTTTCCCGTCCTCTGCCGTTTTCAGTTGCCCGGTCGAGGCATCGATCGGCCATCTTGCCACCCGCCCGTATAATGTGCGGTCCTCTTCCGGATTGGGAGGATTGCAATATTCACCGGTAATCAGCGAATCAGGCACAGTACTGCGATCCAGTCCGACAAAACTGAACCGGGGAGGACCCGAAGGTTCACAATTGTCTTTTGTTTGGTCTCCGGAAACTGTCCAGGCACCGATCTGGGGCATCACATACCGGTAACCGTGACCGTAATAAACCCCGTTTTGCCGCCCGATTAAATCTTTGTTGGAGGTATCGCCGTTTGAACTGGTCCCCAAATCAAACACATACCTCATGTCAAAAACGCGAAACCCTTTTTTCGTATCCACGACATACAAATAGTTTCCATACCATACGATCCCGCCGGCATGAATTTTCACTGCCCGGTAGCTCGGATTTCCATACGAGTTGGTGTAAGGTTCAACCAACAAGACATGGCGGTATTTTCCCGTATCCGTATCCAGAAAACTGATCCGGACCCCTTTTTGGGAATGGTACCAGCTGACCAAAATCGCCTGTTTGCTTCCCCGATAATCATCGGCTTGGGCATCGCCGGTTCCCGTCACTCCTTGCGGATACCATTCGGACGTCTGATTGTCCCCGCTGTTGAAGCACCAGTTGTCCAGAATACCCGACACTTGGTTCAGCGCCGGGGAACTGCATCCCCGCGTTGCCTCACGATTGGCCTCATCCAGCAATTTTTGAATGCCGCTTTTTTTGAGCTCCCCTTCCAGCTTACTCACCTCACCGGGTAAATTCGTCGCGGTGCGGGTGAGAACAAACGGTTTCGTACTGACGGGAGCCATCGGTTCCTCTTCGGAAAATACGGGCGGGACAGGGAAACCGCAAACCAAAACAAGTGAAAGGATCCACCCTGTGACAGCCCGACGGAAAAGCCGTTGGTTTTTAATATCCAAACACTCCCCTTCACTTTTAGAATGTTTTTTAATCTTTACAAACCTATTCCATTCATCCCATACGTTTTCCTCTTTGATTTTGGCGAATTCCAGGAGTGGGAAGGAACCTGATGTTCCCAGATTTGATTGATCTTTTTCACATGAACTACACACAAGTCCGGTAGAATGAAAACAGAAACACCATGAAACACAGGAAAATCTTGCAAACTGCCGTTTAAAAAAAAGAACATTTTGGGTATATTAACTTGCAGGAGGGAACGCCATGGGATTTTATGATGAATCCGATGTTCAAAATCCACCGCCGAAGAAAAAATTTTCCCCGTCAACCATATGGGTTCCGCTCGTTTCGGCCATCATCGGCGGGCTCGTTGTATTGTTCCTGTCTACTTTTTTGATGGGAAAAGGAATCATTCCCGAGTATTCCAAACAACAGGAACCTATATTTGGCGACTCCAAAACAGCCAGTTACCGTGTCAATTCCGAAGTGACGGAAGCCGTCAACAAAGTGGGGCCGGCTGTTGTATCCGTAATTAATTTAAAAACTTCGGGAGATTTCTTCAGTACCGAACAAGTCCAACAAGGAACCGGATCGGGAATCATCTTTCAAAAAGCCAACGGCAAAGCGCTCATTGTAACCAACAACCATGTCATCGAAGGCGGATCCAGCTTTAAAGTCAACATCTCCAGCGAAGACGGCGACCATCATGAAGTGGATGCCAAACTGCTTGGCAGCGATCAATATACAGATCTTGCCGTTTTGGAGATTGATGATAAATATGTCACCAAAGTGGCCGAATTCGGCAACTCCGATTCGCTGAAAGCCGGGGAACCCGCCATTGCCATCGGCAATCCGCTGGGACTCGGGCGTTCCATTACCGTCGGAGTCATCAGTTCCCCGAAACGAACGATCGAAGTTAGTTCAAATATGGCGACCGATGTCATTCAAACGGATGCCGCCATCAATCCGGGGAACAGTGGCGGTGCTCTGGTCAATGTTGCCGGCCAGGTGATCGGAATCAACACGTTGAAAATTTCCGACCAGGGTGTGGAAGGACTGGGATTTGCCATCCCCGTCAATGAAGCACGTCCGGTCATTGAAAGCCTGGTCAAAGACGGAAAAGTCCAACGCCCTTATTTGGGACTCAGTCTGATTGACCTCTCCAACCTTCCGGTTTATGTCCTTGAGGAATTGAGATTGCCCGGTTCCGTGCGTGAAGGCGTGGCTGTGGCCGAAGTGGTTCCAAGCAGCCCAGCCGACCAAGCCGGACTCCAGCCGCGGGATGTGATCGTCGCTTTGGATGGCCAGGAAATCTCGAGCAGTTCCGAGCTTCGGAAGTATTTGTACACGAAAAAAGAGATTCATCAAAAAGTCAACGTTACTTACTATCGCCACGGCGAAAAACAAACCGCATCCATTGCCCTGGGGGAAGCCCCGAAATCATTCCAACCATGATGTTTAAATGAAACGGGTGAAACACTCGTTTCATTTTTCATTTCATCCGATGGTCGAAAGGAGGAAAGGTTTTGGACGGAGAAAAAATCGTCTGGTATGCTTGTGAAGAACACACAGAGATCGTCATGGAAGATTTCATCGATACTTACCAAGCCCCGCCGGTCATGGAACCATGCGACACGCAACAAGCCGGGGCGCGATGCAAATGGTGCGGGGAAAAACCGAAATATCAGTTTGAAATTCAAAAGCAGGAGATCTTATGAAAATTCAAATCATCACAGTGGGAAAGATGAAAGAAAAATACTTACAACAAGCTTGCAAAGAATACTTGAAACGATTAACCCCCTATGCCAAAACGGAAATCATTGAAGTGGCGGAGGAAAGGGCGAGTGACCCGGTTCATCCGGCACAAAAAGAGCAAATTTTGGAGAAGGAAGGGCAACGGATCTTGCGCCACTGTCCGGCGGATGCCTTTCTCATCGCACTGGCCATCGAAGGAAAAGCTTTTACATCCACCGAATTCGCCCGGAAACTGGATCAGCTGGCCACCTACGGGAAAAGCCGCATCCTCTTTGTGATCGGCGGATCCTACGGTTTGTCGCCCGAGGTGCTGAAACGGTCTGATCTTTCCCTTTCTTTTTCAAAGATGACTTTTCCCCATCAGCTGATCCGCGTCTTCTTGCTGGAACAAATCTACCGGGCCTTTAAAATCAACCGGGGAGAAACCTATCACAAATAAACAAAAGAGAAATTTAATGACATACAGGGATGGTATGAAAATAATCCTCTCAATTGTTCGATGATGACCAATTTGTCCTCACATTGATGAAAGGAAAAGAGATCCGGTATCCAAAAACGTTTCATATCGGGTTTCCACAAGAAAGCAGGGAAAAAGTGGACCAAATCCGTGAGCGCTTGAAAAATGACTCCTCCCGTAAAATCCCACGGATATACTTTCTATGTAAAAGTACCTAGCGGGTTTAAAATAGAAATCATATCAAAGTAAAATACAAAAAAAGAAAAAAGGACATTACATGATGTAATGTCCTTGATTGTTCCATATGCCTGTCTTCACAAAGATCCGTCTTTTAAGCATAAACCGGACGGACTTGAACCGTTTGATCCCTGCCGGGTCCGACAGAGAAAGTGGTCACCGGAATCCCGGTCAATTGGGACACCCGTTCGATATAATGCCGCGTTTCCTCCGGCAGTTCATGAATGCTGCGAACGCCGGTGATGTCTTGTTTCCATCCGGGCAATTCTTCATAGACTGGTTTGCATCTTTCAAGAAGGGACAAATTGGCCGGGTAATTTTCAATCCGTTTGCCATCCACTTCATAGGCGACACAAATTTTGACCGTATCCAGCCCGGTTAACACATCGAGTGAATTCAAAGACAAGCCCGTGATGCCGCTGACCCGGCGGGCATGCCGGACCACGACGGAGTCAAACCATCCGACCCGTCTCGGACGACCGGTGGTGGTTCCATATTCCCGCCCGATTTCGCGAATTTGGTCACCAATTTCATCATGCAATTCCGTCGGGAACGGTCCGTCTCCGACCCGCGTCGTGTAAGATTTTGCAACCCCAATGACATGATGGATTTTGGTCGGGCCGACTCCGGACCCGATGCAAACGCCTCCGGCCACCGGATTGGAAGAAGTGACAAACGGATAAGTTCCTTGGTCGATATCGAGCATGACGCCTTGCGCCCCTTCAAATAATACCCGTTTTCCTTGATCGATCGCATCATTTAACACCACTGAGGTATCGGTGACATATTGACGGAAACGGTCGGCACAGGCCAAATACGACTCGTAGATTTCCTCAAATGTGAATCCATCCGTTTGATAAATCTGTTCCAACAAACGGTTTTTCTCTTCCAAATTTCTTTTTAATTTTTGTTTAAATTGTTCCGGATCCAGTAAATCGCTGATGCGGATTCCCACCCGTGCGGCTTTGTCCATATACGCCGGTCCGATTCCTTTTCCGGTGGTTCCGATTTTTTCGTTCCCTTTCAGTTTCTCGCTCGCCAGATCCAAACGCAGATGATACGGCATGATTACATGGGCACGGTCTGAAATTCTGAGATTATCGGTAGAAACACCATGTTGGTGTAAATAATCCAGTTCTTCGACAAGCGCCTGGGGATGAATCACCATCCCGTTTCCAAGTACACAGATTTTTTCTTTGTAAAAAATCCCGGAGGGAATCAGGTGCAATTTATAGCGGGTTCCGTTGAAAACAATGGTGTGTCCCGCGTTGTTTCCACCTTGATAACGGGCTACGACTTCCGCTTTTTCCGCGAGATAGTCGGTGATTTTCCCTTTTCCTTCATCTCCCCATTGGGTACCTACGACAACCACTGTAGACATCTTATCGTTCCTCCTGAAACGAGGTTTTGTATCGCTTTAGCACAAGCACATTTTATCAATATCCTGTAAAAAGAGTCAAACAAAAGTCGAACATTGATAAATAAAAAATAAATATCATTCGGGAATTGGCGTTTTGTTCATTTCCAAGCTTAAAAACTTGTTATAGTTCTTCAAAAACAAGAGCTCCACTTTTCCGACCGGACCATTCCGCTGTTTGCCGATGATCAGCTCTGCGATATTTTGCTTTTCGGATTCCTCGTTGTAGTAATCATCGCGATACAAAAAGGTCACCACATCGGCATCCTGCTCAATCGACCCGGATTCCCGAAGATCGGATAACATCGGCCTTTTATCCTGACGTTGTTCCACGGCACGGGATAATTGCGACAAAGCGATCACCGGAACATCAAACTCGCGGGCCAGCAACTTCAAGGAACGGGAGATCTCCGAAATTTCCTGTTGGCGGCTGTCTCCGCCCCGGCCGGAAATCAGTTGCAGATAGTCGATCACCACGAGCCCCAAACCGTGTTCGGCTTTTAACCGCCGGAGTTTCGCCCGGATATCATACACCGTCACCCCCGGCGTATCATCAATAAAAATCGGTGCTTCGCTCAGCGTGCTCATCGCCATGGTTAGTTTTTCCCAATCTTCCTCATTCAAATTACCGGTCCTAAATGCTTGGGCATCGATATTCCCTTCCGCCGCCAACATCCGGGTCACCAGTTGGGAAGCCGACATCTCCAGGCTGAAAATCGCCACGGTCTTTCCGCTTCGCACCCCCACATTTTGTGCCAGGTTCAGTGCAAATGCCGTTTTTCCCATACTGGGACGCGCAGCCAGAATGATCAGCTCCGAACCTTTCAGCCCGGAAGTCATCCGGTCAAAATCGACAAAACCGGTCGGAATCCCGCTGATCCCGCCCTTGTTGAAATGAAGCGTCTCAATCTGTTCATAGGATTCCATCAAGGCATCGTGGATCGAAACAAAATCCTCCCCACGAACCGTCCGCTGTGAAATCTCCAAAATCTTTCTCTCTGCTTCATTCAAAATTTGAGTCAATTCGGCTTGGCCCGAATAACCGGACGCGGCAATTTGCGTGGCTGTGCGAATCAACCGCCGCAAAATGGCCTTTTCTTCCACGATTTTGGCGTAATACTCCACATTCGCCGCGGTGGGCACGGCATTGGCCAATTCGTTCAAATAAGGAACGCCGCCGATTTCGTCGAGCAGTTTCCGGTCATTCAATTCAGCCGTTAACGTCACCAGATCAACCGGTTCACCTTTTTCGTCCAGTTCATTCATCACTTGAAACAGTTTTTGATGAGCCTGGCGATAAAAGTCCCCCGGCTTTAATCGCTCATTCACGGTTGTTAACACAGAGGGGTCCAGTAAAACCGCTCCCAACACGGCTTGTTCCGCTTCCTGGTTGTGAGGGGGGAGCCGGTCCGCGAAAAGATCACTCATGATACATCCCTCCGATCCATAAAAAAGCACTCCAGATCAATGGAGTGCTTCCGCTCATTCTTCAACCACATGCACGGCGAGTGTCGCCGTCACTTCCGGATGAAGTTTCACGGGAACTTTCGTAACTCCAAGCGAACGGATGGGCTGATCCAATTGGATCTTTCTCTTATCCACATTCATTTGATGCTGTTTCTTCAATATCTCGCTGATTTGTTTGGAAGTGATGGAACCGAAAGTCCTTCCGTCTTTCCCCAATTTCATGGAGATAGAAACCTTCATCTTGTTCAGCTTTTCTGCCAAAGCCTCTGCCTCTTTCCGTTCTTCCTCTTTGCGCCTTTGTTCTCTTTGTTTTTGGTCTTTCAATGCATTCATGTTTCCCTGTGTGGCCGCCACCGCCATTTTCCGCGGAATCAGGAAATTTCGGGCGTACCCTTCTGCAACCTCTTTGACTTCCCCTTTTTTTCCGGTACCTTTCACATCTTTCAGCAAGATTACTTTCATCTGTTCACTCCCCCACTCTCCAAGATTTCATTCAACACATTCAGCAACTTTTCTTTCGCTTCCGCCAAAGAGACCTGTTCCAGTTGGCAAGCCGCATTGGTCATATGGCCACCGCCCCCCATTTTCTCCATGACCACCTGGACATTGATTTCTCCTTGAGACCGTGCACTGATGGAAACCAATCCGTCTTCTCTTTTGCCAATCACAAATGAAGCGCGGATTCCCTGCATATTGAGCAAAGTATCCGCCGCCTGGGCAATCAGCAATTGATGATATTCCTCATCTTCCTTTCCGAGAGCCACGGCAATGTTTTCAAAATAAATTTCGGTGTTTTTTATGATCTCCGCTCTTTTCACATAATGCCCCAAATCTTCCTTGAGCAGAGACTGCACCATCATCAGGTCCGCCCCGTGGCGCCGCAAGAACGAAGCCGCTTCAAAAGTGCGGGACCCGGCACGAAAAGCAAAATTTTTCGTATCCACCACAATACCGGACAACAAAGCGGTCGCTTCCAGCGTATCCATGGGCAGGCGGCCATCTTGGTATTGCAGCAGCTCCGTCACCAATTCACAAGTGGAAGAAGCATAGGGTTCCAAATACACCAGCACCGGATCCGAAACAAAATCTTCCCCCCGCCGGTGATGATCGATAACCACGACCCGTTTGGCCTTATCCAACAAACGGGGTTCCATCACGAGCGAAGGTTTATGCGTATCCACCAGAATCAACAAAGTGTCCGGATCATCCAGCCAATGCATCGCTTTTTCGGGAGAAATCAAATGATCTTTCAGGTACTCATGATTTTTCAAGGCCATCAGCAAGCGTTGAATGGAAAGGTTGTCTTCATCCTCATCCAATACGATCGCCGCTTCACAATCATGGAGGGTGGCAAATTTGACCACACCGACGGCCGCTCCGAGCACATCCATATCCGGGCGCTTATGTCCCATCACCAGAACCCGTTTGCTGTCGCGAAACAAATTGCTCATGGCATGGGAAATCACCCTTGCCCGGACGCGGGTCCGTTTTTCAACCGCATTGGTCTTTCCTCCATAAAAGGTAATCTGTTCTCCCGCGTGGACTGCTGCTTGATCGCCTCCCCGCGCCAGCGTGATGTCCAATGCCGCCTGTGCATTCTGGACTCTTTCCGCCATGGTTTGGCCGACACTGGCTGCCCCAATGCTCAACGTAATCGGAATTTTATTTTGACGGGTCATTTCCCGGACAACATCCAAAATTCCAAAACGGGATTTCATCAACTTCTCCAAGGATTTCTGTTGAGTGACAAAGAACATTTTATCCGTTTCAATTCGTTTGAGGGCGATATCATATTCCAGTGCCCATTTTGAGATCGCACTCGTCACGTTTGACAACAGCAAGGTACTTTCCTGATCCGTCAAACCTTGACCGGCTTCATCAAAGTTATCCAAGTGAATAAATCCCAAAACGGCCCTGTCATCATGCAACTGCTTTTTCAAACGGCTCAACTCGGTGACATCCCAGAAGAAGTACAACCGTTCTTCCGACTGGGGAGTGACTTGATAGATATGCTCCCCCAGCTCCATGGTAAAGCTCCCCTCTTTTTCCGAAGCATGTTGTTTCAAGGAGGGAAGCACTTCACCGATTTCCTTGCCCACCATTCGGTCAAGCCCTGTCATGCGCTCGACAAAGGTGTTATGCCACTCGATTTTTCCGTCCCGGTCATAAAGCAGGATCCCCAGCGGCAACTCATCCACCGCCGTCTGTCCCGCGTTCTTCACCCGGTTTCCAAGCGTCAGCACATACTCGGTAAAATCCTTGCGAAAGGCACGCTCGGCCCGGTACAAGACCCATGCCAACACCGTAAAAAAAACGAGACCGATCACTCCATAGATCCATTTGTACGTCGATAAAAGCGCAATCAAAATCAGGCTGAAACACATGGCAAAAACCATGTGATAGCCATGCCATCTTTGTATTACAAACTTCGGCATCCTATACACCCTCAAACTATCCGATGCATCACAATATGCAACCGTTTCTCCTTCTTATTTTACCCTAGTTGACACAAGGAGCAACTCCCTTTGTGAAACATCCGCGGTTCCATAAAGTACCTGTTGTCATTTCTGCATTCTTTTCCGCAAGGGTGTTCCTGTATCAATCATCCCCATCAGCAAAATAACAAAGGAAACCGGGGGAAACCACGCCAACAAAACCGCCGGTGCCAGCCACACCATGCTTTTTCTTTTTTGTTTCAGCAAAAACGCAATCAATGACAAGCCTTGGATAAAAAACAAGACATGCAAAATCAGCAGGGCGCTGATGATCCAATGGAAATTTTTCCCGTACTCCTCCGTGACCGCAAGCCACTGCAACAGCAACACAATGACAAAAAAATAAAAGAATACCTTCGGCAAACGCCACTCATAAAACGGAGGGAGCGATTTGCTTTCATATCCTTTGGATACGAGCCGTCTTTTGGCGACCGCAAACGTTATCAATACCATGGGCAATAAAGCCATCAACAAAAAGATGAGCACAAAAGCTTCCAACGGCGGGATGATTTCCCCGGGCACCGACACTCCCGATTCTTGCAAAATTTTTTGGGCCTGATGCCATTCATTCAACCACAGGGCATTTAACCGGTCAAAGAACCCGAAGGCCCATTGCATCACACTCATGGTCATGACGGAGACGATCAATCCGCTGACCAATCCGCCCAATACCACATCGGTTCCGGTCATCCTGGTTTGGGCGTATAAGCTTCCCATCACCACGCCGACGCACCCGGCCGAAACACCGAGCAGGATGTACCAAAGCGGAATGCCGATGAGAAACATGATGAAGAGGCCCAATAGCGGAACAACCATTGCACTGACCGGCTGTTTCACGCGCAACATAAAAAAAGGAAAAGGAATGATCCACAATGCAAGCCATTGGATAAAAGGAATGTGAATGGAGGCCAGCAAGAAGAGAAACAGCCCTGTGTACAGGAAGCTGTCTTTTATCCAACCTTTGTCCATTTGCGGCAAATATCCGTCACCTCTTGTTTAGATACTCGTCCAGTTTTGACAAATCACCATACCATTTCTCCAGCTGGTGCCCGTCCCGGGCGTGTTCACGCAACTTTTGCGAAACCGATTGATCCAATTCACTGAAAGAAAAACCCATTCTCCGTGCCAATACATACACCGAAATCACCAAGCTGGACAAACTGTCTATCATCAAATGCTGATTGGCTGAATAAATCGCCCGGAACAAAGCGGCAATTTGATCCAGGATTTCTGTCTTCAACCAATCCACAATCTTTATGCTCTTTGCGAATTGTAACCCCCGCTCAGGCCGACTCATTGGTTGCACTCCTCCAAAACCCAACATATTTAGGAGAAGTTTCCACAGATGATTCGCGTTTTCCTGCTTTTTATATGAAAAACAGGGGCGTCATCCACCCCTGCTCTCGATCAATCATTGGTATATGGCAACAGAGCCATTTGACGTGCACGTTTGATCGCACGTGTCAACTGGCGTTGATATTTGGAACTGGTTCCCGTTACACGACGGGGTAAAATTTTGCCGCGTTCGCTGATGAACTTGCGCAGCAAATCAACATCTTTGTAATCGATGTATTCGATTTTATTCGCTGTAAAGTAGCAAACTTTACGGCGCTTATTCCCACGACGGCGTGCCATGAGACCATCCCTCCTCCCTTAAACCGTTTTTGTGCTCAGAAAGGAAGATCATCGTCAGAGATATCAATCGGTTGTCCGTCATCGGCAAAGGGGTCATCCAACGGCGTGTTCTGGCTGTAACTGTTTCCGTTCCGACTGTTGTCAGAAGCTCCAAAAGCACCGCCGGATTCCGCATTCCGGTTGCGCGGTTCCAAGAACCGGACATCTTCCGCAACGACATCGGTTGTATAGACCGTCCGTCCTTCCTGGTTCTCATATTTTCCGGTTTGCAAACGTCCGTCAATCCCAACCAACGAACCTTTCCGCAAATAGTTGGCACAGTTTTCCGCCAAATTCCGCCAAGCGACAATATTGATAAAATCTGCTTCACGTTCGCCGCGCTGATTCAAGTAATTCCGGTTCACCGCAACATTGAATCGCACCACGGCGATACCGCTCGGAGTGTAACGAAGCTCCGGATCCCGCGTCAAACGCCCGACCAGGATGACCCGATTTATCATGACAAACCTCTCCCTTTCCCGTGATCAACCTTTGAATCTATTCCAACGTTCCAATTATTTTTTCTCGTCCACATTGATGATCAAATGACGCAAAATGTTGTCATTGATCCGGATCGTGTAATCAAGCTCGTCAATCACTTCGGCATCCGCTTGGAAGTTCACAACGGTGTAATAGCCTTCGCGATAGTGATTGATCTCGTAAGCAAAGCGGCGTTTTCCCATGTCATCGGTATCGGTGATTTCACCTTTGTTTGCTTTGATGGTTTGCGCCACTTTATCACGGGTTGCCTGCAATGTTTCTTCATCCACATCCGGACGAACAATATACATCATTTCATAGCTGTGTTGCATCTCTTTCCACCTCCTTCTGGACTTTCGGCCCTGCCTTCCCGGCAGAGCAAGGAGCGTATCATCGCCCATGTACAATACGATATTTAATTCTAACAAAGCCACCGTCATAAATCAATACGGGGGATGCGCATCCGGCATTGAAATTTTTGCCCTTTCCGGTTTTCTCAACCTTAAACATTAAAACGGAAAGTGATAATGTCTCCGTCCTGGACGATATAATCTTTTCCTTCCAACCGGAGCAATCCTTTCTCCCGGGCATTGGCCAGGGATCCGGAGCGGATCAAATCCTCATAGGACAAAACCTCCGCACGGATAAACCCGCGCTCAAAATCGGAGTGGATCACCCCGGCGGCTTGCGGCGCTTTCGTTCCTTTGCGGATGGTCCAGGCGCGCACTTCTTTTTCCCCCGCCGTAAAGTAGGTCATCAATCCCAACAGGCGGTAGGCCGCCGCAATCAACCGGTCCATTCCGGAAGAACGGAGTCCCAGCTCTTCCAGGAATAATTGCCGCTCTTCCTGATCCAACTCGGCGATTTCTGCTTCCACCTGCGCACTGATCGGAACCACTTCAGCCCCTTCCGCAGCTGCAATCTCTTTGACCACCCGGACATATTCGTTATTCTCCGGATCGGCGATATCCGACTCGTTCACGTTGGCTGCATACAGCATATTTTTCATGGTCAGCAGGTTTAAGCTTTTGATCATTTTTTTCTCATCCGCGTCCAATTCCACCGTGCGGGCCGGTTTTCCCTCTGCCAACGCCTCTTTTAAACGCGTCAGGATGTCAAATTCCAAAACCGCTTCTTTATCTCCGCTTTTCTTGATGCGTGCCACGCGGTCCAGCCGCTTTTCCACGGTTTCCAAATCCGCCAATACCAGCTCCAGATTGATCGTCTCAATGTCACCGGCCGGATCCACTTTTCCCGCGACATGCGTGATGTTTTCATTTTCAAAACAGCGAACCACGTGGATAATCGCATCCACCTCGCGGATGTGGGACAAAAACTTGTTTCCCAATCCCTCCCCGCGGCTGGCTCCTTTGACCAACCCGGCAATGTCGACAAATTGAAAGGAGGTGGGTATGACTTTTTGCGGACCCACAATTTCTGCGATTTTCTCCAGTCGTTCGTCCGGAACGTCAACCACGCCCACATTCGGGTCAATGGTGCAAAACGGGTAGTTGGCTGATTCAGCCCCTGCTTGGGTGATGGCATTAAATAGAGTGGATTTCCCCACATTGGGAAGTCCGACGATTCCTGTTGCTAACGCCACATCGGCTCCTCCTTGCTATTTATAAAATGGTTTTTCGCACCGGATTTTTATGCCCCGTCAATCCTCGTCCATTATAGCGTAAAACGGGAGGTCTCTTCCATCCGCAAAAAGAAAACCTCCCTCCCGGGCCGATTCAGGGAGAGAGGTTCTCTTATTCCGAGTCTTTTGCCGAAACCAAAACCCGCTTCATTCTTCTTTCAAACCGGCTGCGCGGCAACAAGACACTATGGTCACAGCCGGTGCATTTCATCCGGATATCTGCGCCCATGCGAATCACTTTCCAGGCATTTGTTCCGCATGGATGAGGTTTTTTCATCTCCACAATGTCCCCTAAGCCAAATTCCTTCCTCTGCAATCGGAATCACTCTCTTTACTATTTTATTGCTTCATTATAGAAAGAGACCCGTTAAAATTCAACCGGACATTCCGGAGGCTCCCCGCCTCTTTTGACAAGACCGGTTTCCCGGAACCGGATCCCAAATGAACCGGCCGCTGGACCGGCAAACAAAAGCTTGCGATGAAGCTTGCAGCGATCCATTCTTCTTTTCCTCTGAATCTATTTATATTTCATTTTAAAAGAATCCGCCTTATTTTACGCCTGTGGGACTTTTCGGCATGTATATTTTCTTCTCTCCAGCCGTATACTGAATTTGAGATTTCAGAGTAAAGGAAGGGATCCCCCGAATGCGAGAAACGATGCCTCCGCGGTTCAGCGCGAAACCCCCCGGCCTTTTTCGGGTGGAATACAGTGATCCGTATGCTCCACATCAATTTTCAAGCCAATTGCAAAAATTAATGTCTGTTTTTTTTCCATTTGAAGAAGTCGTCTGTGTCTCCATCGGGACGGACCGTTCCACGGGGGATGCGTTGGGTCCGCTGGTCGGCTCCCTTTTGGAGAAAGATCTTCCCGATTCACTTTCGGTGTACGGAACACTGGATGCGCCCGTTCATGCACTCAATTTGAAACAAACCCTTTCAAAGATTAAAGACGCTCACCCTCATGCACTGATCATTGGCATCGATGCGTGTCTCGGACAAATGAAAAACGTGGGTTGGATTCAAGCGGGGCCGGGGCCTGTGAAACCCGGGGCCGGCGTCCATAAAAAATTGCCGGAAGTGGGCCAGATTCATATCACCGGCATCGTCAACGTGGCAGGATTTATGGAATACTTTGTCCTGCAGAATACGAGGCTGAATCTGGTCATGAAAATGGCCGAGCTGATTTCCTCATCCATCAGACGAGCCGTGTGCAATCTGTCGGAAGAAAAACCTGTGTATTTGCAACCATAAAAAAGGCGCCTTTTTCGGCGCATGACGCGTGGGAAAGTCCTTTCCCAAAACAGCCGGAACACTCTTGCGGCAGGACGGCAAAACTTGTGGAGATTTACAGGGAATAGGCCTTACTGATGTCCCGCACCGCAGCAAGCAATTGATCCACTTCATCCCCGGTGTTGAAATACCCCGGACTCACCCGTACCGTTCCTGTTTTCGTCTTCAGACCGCGATGTTTCAGTGCCGCACAATGAAAACCCGCGCGCACCGCCATTTGATAATGCTGATCCAAGATCATGGCCACTTCATGACTGTCCACACCCTGAACATTAAATGAAATCACAGGCAAAGCGGGCGGGGCGTCCGTCACCAGTTCCACCCCGTCGATCCCCCTCAATCCTTCCCAAAGCTGCCGGGTCAAAGCTTGTTCATGCTCACAGACCGCCTCGACACCGGTTTTTAATAAAAAATCAACCCCTTTTCCCAATCCCGCAACTCCGGGGGTATTGGGAGTGCCGCTTTCAAAACCCGTCGGACGGATTTGCGGCTGTTCCATCTCTTCCGATTTCGTCCCGGTTCCCCCTTGCATCCAGGGAGTTAACGGAACATTCGGGGCCACATATAAACCTCCCGTTCCTTGCGGTCCCAATAAGCTTTTGTGTCCGGGAAATGCCAGCATGTCAATGGGCATTTGATCGAGTTGGTACGGAAACAAACCGGCGGTTTGGGCTGCATCCACCAGATAATAAATCCCCTGTTCACGGGCGAACTCTCCGATTTCCAACACCGGCAGGCATTCTCCCGTTACATTGGATCCATGGATGGTGACCAACAAGCGGGTATTTGGACGAATCTCTTGTTTGATCGCCGAAACCCAATCGCCATTGGCATCCACATCCACCACACTCACACCGATTCCGTGATGATCCTGCAACCAAAAGGCGGGGCGTGCCACGGCATTATGTTCCCATCCCGTGATCACCAAATGGTCCCCTTCTTTCAATAATCCTTTCAACGCCAGATTGATGGCATGGGTGGTGTTGAAACAAAACAACAGATGCTGTGGATCATGAACCCCCAGCAATTCAGACAATCGTCCCCGCGTCCCTTCAATGATGTCTTCCGCTTTTCGGGCCAGTTGATGCCCGCCGCGCCCGGGATTGGCTCCCGCATGCATGATCGCTTGTTGCACAGCTTCCGCCACTTCCGGAGGTTTCGGCCAGCTGGAAGCCGCATTGTCAAAATAAATCATGGTTCGTTTCTCCTTTGACTGTTAATCCGTCATCACCTGATCCCGGTTTAACATTTCAATTAAACGTTCCAGTTCCCGTTCGGAATAATATTCGATTTCAATTTTTCCTTTTTTCTTTCCGTGTTTAATGCGCACCGGCGTGCTGAACACTTGCTGTAACATGTTTTCATATTGTTTGATAAAAGGATCTGCCGCTTTCTTCTTTTTCTTTTCCTTTTTCGGAACGGATTGATTCAATTGCTGCACCCATTCCTCCAGTTGGCGGACACTGGGCTTTTCTTTTTTTGCTTTTTCCGCCAGTTTCTTCATTAAATCACGGTCTTTGATCCCCAATAATGCCCGGGCATGCCCCATGGACAATGTTCCACGTGAAACATCCTCCTGAATCTCCGGCGGCAGTTGAAGCAAACGAAGGAAATTCGCGACATGAGGCCGGCTTTTTCCAACCCGCGCCGCCAACTCTTCCTGCGTGATGGATAAATGCTCCATCAATTTTTGATAGGCACGCGCCATCTCAATGGGATTCAAGTCCTCCCTCTGAACATTTTCAACCAAAGCGATTTCCATCATCTGTTCATCGGTAAAATCGCGCACCACCACCGGAACCCGTTCCAGCCCGACTTCTTGGGCAGCCCGGAAACGACGCTCTCCCGCCACAATTTCATATCCGCGAATGCTTTTTCTTACGATTAACGGTTGGACAACCCCGTGTTGCTTAATGGACTCTGCCAATTCCTGCAGGGAGTCGGGATCAAACTCTTTACGAGGCTGATAAGGGTTGGCGCGCAACTCGGAAATCTCCGCTTCATGGACGGTTTCATCCCCGTCCTCCACATCAATCGGTTGAAACAGCGCACCCAATCCCCGTCCCAAACCTTTAGAATTGCTCATTATTCATCACCACTTCTCTGGCCAGTTGATTATAACATTCCGCACCCCGGGAGCGGGCATCATAAATCGTGATCGGCTTGCCATGGCTGGGAGCCTCACTCAGCCGGACATTCCGCGGAATCACCGTTTCATAAACTTTTTGTTGAAAATACTTTTTCACTTCTTCCATCACTTGGACTGACAGATTGGTGCGCCCGTCAAACATGGTCAACAACACACCTTCAATTTCCAGTCCCTTGTTCAAATGTTTTTGTACGATGCGAATTGTATTTAATAGTTGTCCCAATCCTTCCAAAGCATAAAACTCGCATTGGATGGGAATCAGGACAGATTTGGCAGCTGTTAACGCATTCAGCGTAATGATCCCCAACGACGGAGGACAATCGATAAAAATGTAATGATAATGTTGGGCTGCATTTTTCAATGCTCTTTTTAACCGCAATTCCCGTGAGATGGCCTGAGACAGTTCAATTTCAACCCCTGCCAACTGAATGGTTGCGGGAATAATCGATAAATTCTCAACCTCAGTGGGCAAAACCACCTTTTCTGCCGGAACTTCATCCACCAAAATGTCATATACACACTGCTTCACGTCCGCTTTGTTGATCCCGAGTCCACTGGTCGAGTTCCCCTGCGGATCAATATCCACCAGTAAAACCTTTTTCCCCATCGCCGCAAGGCTTGCCGCCAGATTGACTGAGGTTGTCGTTTTCCCAACGCCCCCCTTTTGGTTTGCAATTGCAATTACTTTGCCCATTCTCCCACCTCATTTTCGGACTTTTAGTTTTCCGAACCACACCGCCGAACCAGCCTATGTACGAAAAGAAAATGAGGCGAATCATTGCCTCACAGCCCCATCCGTTTCTTCTCTTATTTTAATGATAAAAAAGAAAGAAAAAAAGATAAAATCAAATTCATCATAACAGGAAGAAGATCCGTTTCCCGTCATTTGGGAAGGCGGATGACCACTTCAACGAAATGTTCATGTTCCCGTTCATCCACCATGACATCCATGCCCGTTTTCTTCACCAGATCCACCGATTGGCGGATGGTGTTCATGGCAATGCGAAAATCACGCGTGACCGACTTGCGTTTGGCCTGCTGTTTCTTGGTTTCCTTGACCAGAAGCTTTTTGACCCGTTCTTCCGTCTGCTTTACATTCCAACCTTTGGCCAAAATCTCTTCCAGTACTTGTTTTTGCAAAAACCCCTCTTTTAACGGAAGGAGCGCCCGTGCATGACGTTCGGTGATCATCCGCTTCTGCAATGCTTCCTGCACCTCGGCCGGCAGCTGCAAAAGCCTCAATTTGTTGGCGATGGTGGACTGCCCTTTTCCCAA
Organism: Thermoactinomyces sp. CICC 10735; assembly: GCF_016055175.1. Taxonomy (NCBI): domain Bacteria; kingdom Bacillati; phylum Bacillota; class Bacilli; order Caryophanales; family Thermoactinomycetaceae; genus Thermoactinomyces; species Thermoactinomyces sp. CICC 10735. The sequence continues at coordinate 449,420 of NZ_JAECVT010000003.1, forward strand.
CTTTTGCGCGAGGCCTTCCTGTGTCAATTGATGAATCTCCATCAACCGTTGATAAGCATGCGCTTCTTCAATGGCCGTCAATTCCTCGCGCTGCAAATTTTCAATGAGGGATGCCGCCGCCGCCTGATGATCATCCATTTCCCGAATCACTGCAGGAATCCGTTTCAGCCCCAATTTTTTTACCGCACGCAATCTGCGCTCACCTGCAACCAACTCATAACAGCGTTCGGTGCGGCGCACCACGACGGGTTGAATAATCCCGTGCATACGGATGGTTTGGCATAATTCATCAATTCGTTCCTCATCAAAAATCGTGCGGGGTTGATAGGGACTGGGTTCAATTTCGTCCACGGGAATCTGCATGACTTGATCCGGATGAACCTCTTGTTCTTGTTCTTTCTCTTTCAGACCGAATAATCTCGTGAAAGACTGTCTCATGAACACAGACACCACCTTACGGTCAACTCAGGTCACGGAATCACCTAATATACCTTTTCGCTTTGATCGTTCAACCCCCTTCTTTCCCGAAACATTATAGAAAAAGATTCACATGTTCCACGTGGAACATGACCGGTTTCGTTGTATGATATGAGAGGAAAGTTTATCATGCCAAACCCGTTCCTTTCACCATTTGGTTAAAAAACAGGGGAGAATCCGGAAACTTTATCGTGGAAAGAAAGGTCTGATACATCGACGCAAACCTTCTCCCCCTGCCTTTCGATATAAAAGAATTTACAAATCTAAAAAACCCGTTATAAGCTGGTGAAGATTCACTTTATTCTGTTGACCCTTTACCTTCACAATTGATAGAATCGTGGGAAGAAGGGGATTTCATCACTTGAGGAGGATATTTCAAAAATGAGCGTACCTGTATACATAGGAAATGACCAAGGATACTATGGTACCAAAGTAGTGACCCGGGCGAATGGAAAGTTTTATAAAATGTTCATCCGGAACATGGTTGTGCCAAACCGTGTGGGGGAAATCACCTATAACAACGATCCCCATAACATCATGTATCGGGAACATGAAGGGGACCGCGAATGGTTCTGCGGAAAGCTGGCCATTGAGCAAGCCGGGGATGACGAACTTTTCGATTCACACAAACGTCGTCTCTTCAGCCCGACCTGGTTCCGGGAACAAGAATACTTGATCATGTTCCGTGTCAGCACCGGCCTCATGCTGCAAGGATCGACGGAACCGGTCGTTGCGGTGGCCCTGCCGACGGACAACTACATCGATTACAAAGATGAATTGAAACGCCGTCTCATCGGGAAACACAGTTTTGAAGTGAAACAAGGGAACTTACCTTGGCGCAAAATCGAGTTTGAAATTAAACAGGAAAACCTTTTCGTTATCAGTCAACCCATGGCAACCTTGTTCCACATCGCCTTGGACCGCGAAGGAAAACTGCTCAATGAAGACTTGTTTATCCAAAAAGTGAGCATCAACGATTTGGGCTTTGGTACTTCGGACATCGAAACCCTGCACGGGGAAACGATCATCAAACGCCAAAGCTTCACCTCCCGCCATGCTATGTTGGGCGTTTACCAAAACCTGACGAAGCGCTTGCTTGAATTCACCCGGAACGCGGATAAAGACGGAAACGGAAAAGAGTATCCGTTATGGAGCCTGCCTAGGATCGTCCGTTCCGGCGAAATCAGTTTCAAAGGAAAATCATATGATGTCAGTGCCATCGTTCAGGAATCGATCAAGGAAGTGGGCGAAGCTTTGGTGGATGAAGTCTGGCACCGCCTGGATTATGGTGACGACATCACTTATATCATCCTCACCGGCGGAGCTTCGATTCCGTTCAAACCATTTTACCGGGAACGCTTCGGCGATAAACTGATCTTCTCCGAAGACTATGGAATCGAAGCCCAATTTGCCAACGGCTTTGGATTGTGCAAATTTGCCCAATCCAAAGCGCGCACCGCATCATCCAAAGAAATGATGGAAGCGGCAGCCTCCATTCACCAAGAGTTTAACGTTCCTGATAAATTCGGGGACACCCAGCAAAAGAAAGATCGGAAATCCGGGAAAAAATAAAAAAGCGATTCACCCCCCAAGGAAATCCTTGGGGGAAAACTTTTCATGGGCTTTCCATTGAGGAAATTTGTCAAATAAACAAAAAAAATTATAGAGATTGTCGCTGAAAAAAGAGATAATAATTGAGAAAGAAGGTTGGAAGGGATCAGGCGACTATAAGGAGGGTGGAGTAGATGTCACAATTTGAATCCCAATTCGATTGCATTCTTATCGGTACGGGCAATTCGGGAAAAGCGGCTGCCGATGCACTCAAAGAAAAGGGGAAAAACGCACTGTATATCGAATTGAAACCCGAGATGATTGCAACGTTAATCAGTCAACAAGCAGTCGGGCAATCCACCGGATCAAGCGACCCCTCCTCACGAACAGATACGCATGGAAACGGGGAAATCTTTGTACAAAAGCAAACCTTACATACCAATCATCTTGAAACCAACACATATACATTCCAAAGCAAACCGGTTGAAGATTTTTCTTATCAAACCGACTCTTTTTATGATGAATCGTCTCAGGCCGACCAAAGCTCCAGCGCCAAAGACATGGAGATCATCGAAGCTCAAAAAGTGGAATATGCGCCTCCCCACTATTCTTTTTTCACCAATCGCGGCCCTTTACGCAAAAAAACTTTGCGCCGTAAACAAAAGTTGAATTTCCAGGAACCATCGGAAACAGGGGATGAATATCCGGTATACCACTTGGAACGGGTTCAGTTGGGGGAAGAGGAAGAATCAAGCAACCACGGGGAAGATCCCTGGAATCCGCCTTTTATCGACGAAGATCAGGAAAAACAAGAAGAGATGCTTCTGGAAAGGGAACCAAAACTTCGCAAAAAACGGACAAACAATCAGTGGATCCATTCATTCAACCAGGATGCCGAGGAATCGCCGATGCAATCAGACCGTTCCTCTTTTTCGCCGGAAACGTACGGAACTTCGGATGACCCGTTTTCTTCCGACTCGTTCCCTGATTTTTATTCGAACGGATTCGATGCGGAGTCCGACAATAACCTTCCATCGGATTATTTCAAACCAAATGAACAAAGCAAAGACAACCCGTCAAACGAACTCGTCCCGTTTGAGCCTTTTTCGCCGCGCCGCCGGGTCCGCCAGGGAAAGCGAAGCCGATTGCAAAAAAAGCGGGGAGCACTTGCGGAAAAAACAAACCAATCATTGACGGAAAACCATCAACAACAAGGAAACCAGTCAATGCTGTTTTCAGAAGAACACGCCACCCATGAAAAGCACCCCATCTTTCCCAACGGTTCATCCGGTGTCCAATCCTTCGGGATTGAAGACAAGATCGAGGCGCAACAACCGGTTTCCGCTTTTCAAACGAATGAAAGTGAAGAATCTGCATCCAGTTTGAAACGGGATGACATTGAGTTTGAAGATGCTTATGGTGGCTACAGTTCGTGGGAAGAAATCATGACCCCTTATTCCCAAAACAGCCGGAAGCGCCAAGAAATCGATAAAATTGAGAAGAGAAAAATCGCTTTGCGTGGATTGCACAATTTAATCAATAATATGGGTTAATTAAAGAAGCCGAATCACTCCCTGACTCCAAGAGCATTCGGCTTTCTTTTTATATATGAAACAGACTTTTTAAACCAATGGTTGTTTGGCCGGTGTCCCTGCTTTCCGCGGATAAGCTTTGGGCGTATGATCCCGCTTTTTCATCCACAGCAGACTGCGCGTCCCCATCTCTTCCGGCAAACGAAACTGCTTCACATCCAGCGTCGTTTTCCCGAGGGTGTGCAAAGCCTTGCCCGCTTCTTCCATTTCCTCTCTCACATCCGGCCCTTTCATGGCGATGAAATGCCCCCCCACTTTGACAAACGGCAGGCAATATTCGGCCAATACATTTAACCGGGCGACCGCACGCGCCGTGGCCAAATCAAAACTTTGCCGGAATCCTTTTTTCTTTCCAAACTCTTCAGCCCGTCCATGAATGCATTCCACCCGGGTCAATCCCAATTCCCCCACAATTTCGTTTAAGAAGTTGACCCGTTTTTTCAGCGAATCCAACAAAACCACCTGCAAATGGGGAAAAGCAATCTTTAATGCCAATCCCGGGAAACCGGCACCAGTCCCCACATCGATCACGGACCGGACACGATTCAACGGAATGACGCGGGCCAAGGTTAATGAATCATAAAAATGCTTGATGTAGACTTCCTTTTCTTCCGTGATTGCCGTTAAATTCATCACTTTGTTTTTTTCAACCAAGAGCTCATAATACCGGTGGAACTGCCGGAGCTGTTCATGGGACAGATAAATGTCCCATTCCGCTGTTTCTTGTTGCAACCAACTCCCCCAATGCATCCCCTGAAACCTCCTTTAAAAAAGCCTGACAAACTTGTCAGGCTTGATTTTCCGATATGGCATAAGCTTTTCCGCCTTGCTCGATATGCACCATCAAAATGGATATGTCCGCAGGATTCACCCCGGAAATTCGCGAAGCCTGGCCCAAAGAAACCGGCTGTACTTCTTTTAATTTTTCCCGTGCTTCCGAAGAAATTCCCGAGATTTTGTCATAATCCACCCAATCGGGAATCCGTTTTTCTTCCATACGGCGCATTTTTTCAACTTGCTGGAGCGCTTTTTTGATATAACCTTCATATTTCAATTGAATTTCCACTTGCTCCATGACATCCGCCGGGAGCGGCTCAGGCGGCGGGGACATGCTGGCAATTTCTTTATATCCCAATTCGGGGCGTTTGATTAAGTTTGCCAGTTCCACCGCATTGTTGATCTCCGAGGTTCCCATTTCCTTCAGGATCGCTTGGACTTCCGGTTTCGGCCGGACTTTGGTTTCCCTCAGGCGTTGAATTTCCTTTTGGATCAATTCTTTCTTTTTGACAAACCGCTGATAACGCTCTTCCGGAATCAACCCGATTTCATAGCCCAATTCCGTCAAACGCAAATCCGCATTGTCATGCCGGAGCAACAAGCGGTATTCCGCCCGTGATGTCAACAGCCGGTACGGTTCATTGGTCCCTTTGGTGACCAGGTCATCAATCAAAACACCGATGTAAGCTAGCGAACGGTCCAAAATCACGGGTTCCTTGCCTTGCACTTTTCGTGCGGCATTGATTCCGGCCATGATGCCTTGTGCGGCCGCTTCTTCATAACCGGAAGTTCCGTTCAATTGACCCGCGGTAAACAAGTTTTTCACCAATTTTGTCTCCAACGAAGGCCAAAGTTGCGTCGGAACGATGGCATCATATTCGATGGCATAGCCGGTACGGAGCATTTCTGCCTTTTCCAGTCCTTTGATGGTGTGAAGCACTTTTAACTGGACATCTTCCGGCAAGCTGGTGGAAAGCCCTTGGACATACATTTCTTCCGTGTCCCGTCCCTCCGGTTCGATAAAAATCTGGTGCCGCCCTTTGTCGGCGAACCGGACGATCTTGTCTTCAATCGACGGACAATAACGGGGCCCCCGCCCTTCAATCATCCCGGAATACATGGGGGCGCGGTGCAAATTTTCCCGGATGTAACGGTGCGTCTCTTCATTGGTGTATGTCAGCCAGCAAGGCAGTTGATCAGTGATGTATTCCGTCGTTTCATAGGAGAAAGCCCGTGGTTCCTCATCTCCCGGCTGAATGGTCATCTTGCCGGTGTCAATGGATCGTTTATTCACCCGGGGCGGGGTGCCGGTTTTAAACCGGACCATTTCAAAACCGAGTTCTTTCAAATGATAAGCCAGTTGGATGGAAGGCTGTTGGTTATTCGGGCCGCTTTCATAACTGATATCCCCGATGATGATTTTGCCGCGCAAATAGGTTCCGGTCGTCAAAATCACCGTTTCGGACAGATAGCGGGTTCCGGTCCGGGTGATGACGCCTTTGCACACGCCGTCTTCCACAATCAGCTTTTCCACCATTCCTTGCTGCAAACGGAGATTGGGCGTTGATTCCAGGGTTTTCTTCATTTCTTGCTGATACAGCACTTTGTCGGCTTGTGCCCTTAACGCATAAACAGCCGGCCCTTTCCCCGTATTTAACATCCGCATCTGGATATGGGTTTTGTCAATATTTCTCCCCATTTCTCCACCCAGCGCATCAATCTCACGCACCACATGGCCTTTGGCCGGGCCCCCGATCGAAGGGTTGCATGGCATGTAAGCGATGGTATCCAAACTCAGGGTCAACAGCAGTGTGGAACAACCCATCCGGGCCGCGGCCAAGGCCGCTTCGCATCCGGCATGACCGGCACCGATTACAATCACGTCAAATTTTTGGGATTGGGATGCATCCCTCATCCTGCTCACCTCTCTTTATTTGCCCAAGCAAAATTGCGAAAAAATCTGGTCGATCAAATCTTCGGAGACGGAGTCCCCAATGACTTCGCCCAACGATTCCCAGGCATTTTTCAAATCAATCTCCACCATATCCAGCGGAACCCCCGAATCAATCCCTTCGATCACATCTTTCACACTTGTCAAAGCTCTGCGAAGCAAGTGGATATGCCGGGAATTGCTGACATACGTGGCATCGGCAAGTTCCACTTTTCCCAACTGAAACAGCCGGGTAATGGCTTCTTCCAAATCCTCTATTCCCCGGTCCTCTTTGACGGAAGCGGAAATAATCGGAACGTCGCCGGCCAAGCGCTTCACTTCATCCAATTCGATTTGCCGGGGCAAATCTGTTTTGTTCACAATGATGATCGAACTGTGCTCCTTAATCAGCGAAAGCAGCTCCCGGTCCAACGGGGTGAGGGGTTCGGCGTAATTTAACAAAAGCAACACCAAATCCGCCTGTTTCAATGCTTGGCGGGAACGTTCCACCCCGATCCGTTCCACCACATCCTCGGTCTCGCGGATTCCGGCTGTGTCCAACAGTTTGAGGGGAATTCCCCGCACATTGACAAATTCCTCAATCACATCCCGTGTGGTTCCCGGGATGTCGGTCACAATGGCCTTGTTTTCATGGGTCAAAGCATTCATCAGCGATGACTTGCCGACATTGGGACGCCCCACGATTGCCGTTTTGATTCCCTCCCGGTAAATTTTCCCTTGGCGGGCGGTTTGAAGCAACCGTTCAATTTCACCGGAAATGTAAACACAGCGCTCACGCAAAAATCCGGCCGTCATCTCTTCGGCGTCATACTCCGGATAATCCACATTGACCGCAAGATGGGCAAGGGTTTCCAAAATTTCGCTTCTCAGTCGTTGAATCAAACGGGAAAGTTTCCCGTCATGTTGGGACAGAGCCACTTTTGCGGCACGGTCCGTTTTGGCGCGGATCAAATCCATGACAGCTTCGGCCTGGGACAAATCAATCCGGCCATTTAAAAAAGCCCGTTTGGTAAACTCGCCAGGCTCCGCCAATCTTGCTCCATGATCCAACAGGATTTCCAACGTTTTTTGAACGGGAATCATCCCGCCATGACAACTGATTTCAACCACATCTTCCCGGGTGAATGTTCGTGGTGCGCGCATCACGGTCACCAGCACTTCATCGACCCGCTCTCCCGCTTCCGGATCCACGATATATCCGTAATGGACGGTATGCGAAGGCACCTTGTCCAGAGATTTTTTTCCTTGATATATCTGATCTGCAATCGAAATGGCATCGGGTCCGCTGACACGGATCACCGAAATGCCCCCTTCCCCCACGGGGGTGGAAATCGCTGCAATGGTATCGGTCTCCATTTTTTCACACTCCAACATGATTCCTAATACTTAATCTTAGCATAATCCGATTCATTCAATCAAAAAAATCGCCGAAACAAAAAACCCCCCTGAACGGGGAGTTTACGGGCGCCGTCTGCTATTGGTTTTTTCTTAAATCAATCACCACAGAGCGCCGGGGTTCTTTTCCGACACTGTATGTGGTTAAATCTTTTTCCCGCTGTACCAAGCGATGAATCATTTTCCGTTCGCTTGCGGACATCGGATGCAAGGTCACCTCTTTTTTCGTTTCACGGACTTTTTCCATCATCTTCGCCGCCAGGTGCTTTAACGACTCCTTCCGGCGACGGCGGTAATCTCCCGCATCCACCGTCACGCGAATGCCGTTATTGTATTTCCGCCAGACAACGGTTTGCACCAACGTTTGAATTGCATTTAACGTCCGGCCGTGTTTTCCGATCAGAAGAGACAAGTCCTCTCCTTTCAACACAAAGGAAATCTCCGCCGGCTCTTCCTTCATTTCGACTTGGCACGGCCAACCAATCCGCTCCACGATCCCCTTCAAAAATTGACAGGCATATTCCCCGGGGCTTTCCTTCCGGATGACGGAAACTTCCACGATGGCATCCCGTCTCCCGAAAATACCGAGGAATCCTTTTTTGGGCGGTTGGATCACTTCATACCCAATTTCACCGGGTGACACCTGTAACGCATCACATGCTTTTTCAATCGCCAATTCAACGGACCGGGCCCGCTCTATCCGTTTGCTCAACGAGTTGCACCCTTTACTTCATTTTTTTTATTCAGCTTCTGCAAAATGAGAGATTGGGCTATGGTGAAGATGTTCCCGTATACCCAGTATAAAGAAAGTGCGGACGGGAACTGATAGGCCAGGAAAAAGATCATAACCGGCATGATCCAGACCATTACTTTCATTTGCGGATTGCTTTGCGCTCCGGTAACAATAAACTGCAAGTACGTGGTAAACGCCGCGATCAAAGGCAGGATGAAATAAGGATCCGGACTTCCCAATTGCAGGTAAAGGAAACTGGATTCCTTGATATGCTCATTTCCCATGATCGCTTGGTAAAAAGCGAACAAAACGGGAATCTGAATCAATAAAGGCAAGCATCCGGCCATCGGGTTGATGTTGTGCTTTTGAAACAGCTTCATGGTTTCTTCTTGCATTTTTTGCGGATTTTTCTCGTACTTTTTGCGGATCTTCATCATTTCCGGCTGAATTTCCTGCATCCGCTGGGTGCTTTGTTGCTGTTTCCAGGTAAGCGGAAAGACGATCAGACGGACGAGAAAAGTCAGCACCAGAATCGACAATCCGTAATTTCCCAAAGCATCTTTAAAGATGTCCAGCAATTTGACCATCGGGATAACCAAGATCTGTTGAAAAAAGCTGGGATTGTTGTAATCGATCTTGTACCGGTTTTGATCGGGGGCACACCCCGAAAGGATGGTGACAGCCATAATCATCAGCAAGAGTACAGCAATCCCGCGCCTCCGTTTTTGCAAGGATAACTCCTCCTCATCTTCTCTTCAGTCTCTGAATCCATTTGTTTGCGGTTTCTTTTTTTCCGGCACATCATCAAATCCGCCCGGATGAAAAGGATGGCATTTCAACAGACGGATCAACGTATACCATCCCCCGACAACAAATCCGTGTCTCCGAAAGGCAATCAAAGCGTATTCCGAGCAGGTGGGAACGAAGCGGCAGACAGGGGGCTTAAGCGGTGAGATGACATAGCGATAAAATTGAATCAGACCGATGGCAATCCACTTCATTCCACTCCTCCTCCCCTATTCCGAAGGCTTTGACACAAAACATTTTCCCTTGCGAAACACGTGAAAAAGGCTGGATTTCACCTGTTTGTAATCCATTTGGGCAACGGGGTTTCGGGCGATGATAACGTAATCGGTTCCGGGTTTCAAATGGGAAACCCAATGCCTCGCCACCTCTTTGATCAAACGTTTGCACCGGTTGCGTATCACGGCATTCCCGACCTTTTTGCTCACGGAGATGCCGATACGCGGTGGCCCGGAAGGAGAACGGCCATACTGGATCACGACAAATTGCCGATTGGCAAAAGATTGACCGGCCTGAAAAACCCTCCGAAAATCTTTTCTCTTCTTCAGACGGTATTCCCGCTGCAATGAAAATCTCCTTCCTCGCTAAAATCCCCGTTTTTTCTTCACATTATAAAACAAAAAGAAGCAGATTAAACACTTTCAACGTGAATTAAATAGGAAAAAAGGCCACAAAACACGTGGCCGGCATTTATTAAGCAGATAATACTTTTCTTCCTTTTCTTCTGCGTCTTGCAAGAACACGACGTCCGTTTTTCGTGCTCATGCGTGCACGAAAACCGTGCTTGTTTTTACGTCTGCGGTTACTTGGTTGAAATGTGCGTTTCATTTTCATTCCCCTGGTTCCCCATCACTCAGCCACGGCAAATTTGCCGGCTGAGGACCGCGTTCCAGGATACCTCCCTTCTTTCAATCAAGTCCGTGAATAACCGATGGACAATCTCTATCATTATAGACAGCATCGGCAATCACTGTCAAGAATCCGGCCGGATCCACTCCTGTTTATCCACATGTGGATAAATTTTTCATTATCCACCCGTTATCCCAAAATTATCCACGATTTATCCACAAATCCCCTGCTGTGGATAACAAGGTTTTTTCCGCTTTGTGAATTGTGGATAACTCACTATTTTTCATTGTAAATATTGGTATATTTTGATATTCTATTCTTGTTTTCCTGTGGATAAATATGTTGCGGAGCAGTGAATATCCACAGTTGTGGATAATCCGGGAGATCATTTAACCACAAGTTGTGGAAAAAAGTATCCACAGCCTGTGGATAATGTGAATAAATGCAATAGACTCTGATGCATCGTCGCTTTTGACTGTGGATAAGTATTGTTCATTTTTTTGTCAGGAAGGAGGTTCTTTGGGTGATTCACATCCAAGAATTATGGTCCCAAACGTTGGATTCCATCCAAAACAAAATCAGCAAGCCCAGTTTTGAAACCTGGCTCAAGGCGACTGAAGCCATCAACATGGAAAATGACATCCTGATCGTTTGTGCCCCCAATGATTTTGCCCGGGACTGGCTGGAATCGCGCTATGCCGATTTGGTGCGGGACACCTTGAAAGAAGTGACCGGCGGTTCAAAAATTGGCGTGAAATTTGTCAGCCAGACCCAGGAAAAAAACCATCATGAATCCTTAAAAGAACCGCAACAACCGGCGGCGGAAAACGTGGAAGACGAAAAAGACCCCGGCTCCCAACTGAATCCGAGGTACACTTTTGACACATTTGTCATCGGTTCCGGGAACCGGTTTGCCCATGCGGCTTCCCTGGCTGTGGCCGAAGCGCCTGCCAAAGCATACAACCCTTTGTTCATCTACGGTGGCGTCGGCCTTGGAAAAACACACTTGATGCATGCCATCGGTCATTATGTACTGAAACATGATCCGTCCAGCCGGGTGGTGTACATCTCATCCGAAAAATTCACCAATGAATTTATCAATTCGATCCGGGATAACAAAACGATCCAATTCCGGAACAAATACCGTTCCGTGGATATCTTGTTGATCGACGACATTCAGTTTTTGGCGGGAAAAGAACAGACCCAGGAAGAGTTTTTCCACACCTTTAACGCTTTGCATGACGCCAATAAACAAATCATTATCTCCAGCGACCGGCCGCCCAAGGAAATCCCCACGCTGGAAGACCGTTTGCGCTCACGCTTTGAATGGGGTCTGATCACCGATGTGCAACCGCCGGATTTGGAAACGCGGATCGCGATCTTGCGAAAGAAAGCAATAGCTGATAATTTAGATGTTCCAAGTGAAGTCCTTGCATTTATCGCGGATCGCGTGGATACAAACATTCGTGAACTGGAAGGTGCGTTAATCCGGGTTGTGGCTTATTCAGCTCTCTTGAATCAACCCATCACTCCCGATCTGGCACTGGAGGCACTGAAGGATATCATGCCCGATTCAAGGCCAAGAATGCTCAGCATTCATATTATTCAACAGACGGTCTGTGATTATTACCGTCTCCGCATAGAGGATTTGAAAAGTAAAAAGCGAACAAAGTCGGTGGCATTTCCAAGACAGATCGCTATGTATCTGTGCCGGGAAATGACAGAGTTCTCTTTGCCGAAAATCGGGGAAGATTTTGGAGGGCGCGATCATACAACCGTGATTCATGCACATGAGAAAATCAGCCGCATGATCGAAGAAGACCCCCAAGTCAAAGAAGTGATCAAGCAGTTGAAACAACAACTTCAACGCAAAGCTTAAAAGCAACGCCTGTGGAAACTGTGGATAAGGTGTACAAGCTTATGCACACTTTCTCCACAGCCGGCAATCCGCTTTACACCTGGTCCAAACCCGGTTTTCCACATTATCCACAATCCCTACTACTAGTGCTACTGCAATTTTAAAAAATAAATATATGTACAAGCGTCCTGCTTTATGCATGCCTGTCATGTTTTTCCCAAAACAATTTTTGGTTCTATCACCATCAAGGAGGATCGATATGAAATTCCGTGTCATCAAATCAGCATTGGTTGATGCTGTTTCTCAAGTATCCAAAGCGGTTTCTTCCAAAACAACCATTCCCATTCTCACCGGGATTAAAATTGCTGTGGATGAAGATGGGCTCACTCTGACCGGAAGCAATTCGGACATCACCATTCAGGTGCATGTTCCCGTCAAAAAAGAGGACTTGGATCAGGTGTTCGTGGAAAAAATAGGTAGTATCGTACTCCCCGGACGCATCTTTGGCGAGCTTGTCCGCAAATTGCCCGGAGATGAAGTGGAATGGATCACCAATGATCAATTCCAAACCACCATCCGATCGGATATGGCGGAATTTCAACTGAACGGACTGGATCCGGTGGAATATCCGCGCTTGCCGCACTTATCCACAGAGCAGATGTTCAGTATTTCCGCCGATGCACTCAAATCCCTGATCCGGCAAACTGGATTTGCCGTGGCCGCCAAAGAAGCGCGGGGCGTATTGACCGGAGTGCTGTTCCAACTTGAAAATGGGGTGTTGACTTGCATCGCCACGGACAGCCACCGTTTGTCCAAACAACAGGCCCAAGTGGAAGCTTCCCCGGAAGTGACACTGAAAAATGTGATTGTCCCGGGCAAAAGCTTGTCGGAATTGGCCAAGACCCTGGGGGATTATTCCGGATATGTGGATATCCTGATCGCGGAAAATCAAATTCTGGTAAAAACCGATGAATTCTCGTTTTATTCCCGTTTGTTGGACGGGACCTATCCCGACACCAACCGGGTGATTCCCGAACGTGGTGAGACGGAACTCGTTTCCTCCACCAAGGAATTGTTACAATCCGTTGATCGTGCATCCCTAATCAGTCGGGATGGCCGGGATAATGTGATAAAATGGACTATAAAAGACGGAAAAGTGGAAGTTCACTCCACCGCCCAGGATATTGGAAGCGTCTCTGAAGAAGTGAATGCCAAGGTGAACGGGCCGGAAATGAGCATCTCTTTTAATGCGCGTTACATGATGGAAGCTCTCCGCTCCATTGAAAGCGATGAAATCCGGATTCAATTCACAGGCGCGATGACACCGTTTATGATCCAACCGACAGACCGGGATGACTCGCTCCATCTGATCGTACCGGTCCGCACCCGTTAGGACGGACCGGTACGGATGACGCCCGAAAAGGAGGACTGGGATTGGAATCCATCAAGATTGACACACCGTACATCACATTGGGGCAACTCTTAAAACGCCTGGATGTGATCAACAGCGGCGGGCAAGCCAAGTACTTTTTGCAAGAGGAAACGGTAAAAGTCAACGGCGAAGTGGAAACGAGACGGGGGAGAAAAATTTATCCCCGGGATCAAGTGGATATCTCCGGGTTCGGGTCCGTGGTCGTGTCGGACCGGTAAGGGAGGATCTTCGTTTTGCGTGTCCAAACCCTGGAATTGAAACAGTACCGAAACATTGAGAAACTTCATCTGCATTGTCCGGAGGAGCTTCATTTCTTTGTCGGCCCCAATGCCCAAGGGAAAACCAACATCCTCGAATCCCTTTATGTCCTTGCGCTTGGCAAATCACACCGCACACGGACTCATAAAGAACTGATCCGTTTCGGCCAAAAGGCATCGTTCATCAAGTGCAGAGTAAAAAAAGGAAATGAGATCCAGCGTCTGGAAATCAGTTTATCGGACAAAGGAAAAAAAGTGAGTCGGAACGGGGTTGAACAAAGGAAGTTGAGTCAGTATATCGGCTCGCTTCCTGCCGTCCTCTTTGCGCCGGAGGATCTGGCGCTGGTCAAAGGAAGCCCGCAGGTTCGACGCCGTTTTTTAGATATGGAGATTGGCCAGGTAAGTCCTCAATATGTGCATGATTTGTCGCAATTAAACAAATTGCTCGTGCAGAGAAACAGCCTGTTGAAACAACTTTCCCGGCAAAAGCAGGAGGATTCCCCTTTATTGGAGGTATTGGATGAACAATTTGCCGCTTTGTCCGTCCATTTATGGAAAAAAAGAAAACAGTTTTTAAAATCCCTCACCCGATGGGCGCGTGAAATTCATCAGGCCATTACGCAACAGCCGGAGGAGCTGGTGATCAAGTACCGCCCTTCTTTTCCTTTGCCCGAACCATCCGGGCCGGATGAATGGGCGGAGATTTTGCGGTCGGAACTGAAAAAAAACCGCCAAAAAGAAGTGATGCGGGGAAGTACCGCCATCGGGCCGCAACGGGATGACATCCGGTTGTTTCTGGGAGAGATGGATCTTCATCATTACGGTTCCCAGGGACAGCAACGAACCGCCGCCTTGTCGCTCAAGCTGGCGGAAATCGAATTGATTCATCAGGAAATCGGTTATTATCCCATATTATTATTGGATGATGTGTTGTCCGAATTGGATGACATGCGCAAAACGCATTTATTGAAGGCCATTTCCGGACGTGTCCAAACTTTTGTGACCACCACCGGTTTGGACGGGATCCATCCGGATATCTTATCCGGAGCCAAAATCTATCAGGTGAAGCAAGGACAGATTACGGAATCGGGGTGAAAGAAGTGTTTATACACTTGGGTGGAAGCCGGATGATTTGCATTCGCGAAGTGATCGCCATATTGGACGCCAATGTTGCGAAGAGTGCAACGCCACCGTTTTTGAACGCTTGCCATCAGAAAAAGAAAATTGAACATTTGTCTCCTGACGAAATCAAATCGTATGTGATCACCACACATCACATCTATGCATCGCCCATTTCTTCAACCACATTGAAAAAACGGGCCGATCTGACTCAAAAGATATAGAACCGAGTTTATCAGTTATGGAAGAAGGAAGCAGGTGACCGAGAGTGTCCATTCAACAAACAAATTATGATGAAACACAAATTCAGGTGTTAGAAGGTCTGGAAGCCGTACGAAGGCGGCCGGGAATGTATATTGGTTCCACTTCCAGCCGCGGTCTCCATCATTTGGTGTGGGAAGTGGTGGACAACAGTATCGATGAAGCACTGGCCGGCCGTTGTGATACCATTCAGGTGATTGTCAATGAAGACAACAGTGTGACCGTGATTGACAACGGAAGCGGGATTCCTGTCGGGATCCACCCGAAAATGGGCCGTCCGGCGGTGGAGGTTGTGATGACGGTCCTTCATGCCGGGGGTAAATTCGGCGGAGACGGATACAAATTTTCCGGCGGTTTGCACGGTGTGGGGGTTTCTGTTGTCAATGCGTTGTCGACATGGCTGTCGGTCGAAGTGAAGCGTGACGGGAAAATCTATCATCAACGTTATCAACGAGGGGTTCCGGATGCGGATTTGGAAGTGATCGGAGAAACAGAGGAAACAGGGACCAAAATCACCTTTAAACCGGATCCCGAGATCTTCACGGAAACCACCGAGTTTGATTTCAACATTTTGCAAAACCGTCTGCGCGAACTTGCTTTCTTAAACGGCGGCGTAAAGATCATTTTAAAGGATTTGCGCGGCGAAGAAGAAAAAGAAGTGGTTTTTCAGTTTGAAGGCGGAATCCGGTCTTTTGTGGAGCATTTGAACCGGAATCGCGAAGTGTTGAATCAACCGCCGGTATACATTCAGGGGGAACGGGATTCCATCCTGATTGAAATCGCTTTGCAATACAACGACTCTTTTACATCCAACATCTATTCTTATGCCAATAACATCCACACGCACGAGGGCGGTACGCATGAAGCCGGCTTTAAATCGGCTCTGACGCGCGTGATCAATGATTATGCCCGCCGGAACAACCTTTTGAAGGATAATGACAGCAATTTGACCGGGGACGACGTGCGGGAAGGCTTGACCGCCATTATCAGCGTGAAAATTATGGATCCTCAGTTTGAAGGGCAAACCAAAACCAAACTGGGGAACAGCGAAGCCCGTTCCGCAACCGAGCAGCTCTTTGCCGATCATTTCCAAACCTATTTGGACGAGCATCCCGCGGAAGCGAAAAAGATTATTAACAAAGCCGTGATGGCGTCCCGTGCCCGCCAGGCCGCCCGCAAAGCCCGGGAATTGACACGGCGCAAAAACGCGTTGGAGGTCAGTGCATTGCCCGGGAAACTGGCGGATTGCACCTCCCGCAGCGCTCAGGACAGCGAGCTTTTCATTGTGGAGGGGGATTCTGCCGGCGGTACCGCAAAACAAGGACGGGACCGGATGTTCCAAGCCATTTTGCCATTGAAAGGAAAAATCATCAATGTGGAGAAAGCACGACTGGACCGGGCGCTTTCCAATGATGAGATTCGCACCATCATTACGGCATTGGGAACCGGAATCGGCGATGATTTCAATATTGAAAAGGCCCGTTATCACAAAATCATCATTATGACGGATGCCGACGTCGACGGTGCCCACATCCGGACTTTGCTGCTCACCTTCTTTTACCGGTACATGCGTCCGTTGATTGAACATGGATATGTCTATATTGCCCAACCGCCTCTGTATAAAATTACGCAAGGCAAAAAGATCCGGTATGCGTTCAATGACAAGATGAAAGATGAAATCGTGGCCGAGCTCCAAGGGAAAGGGAAAATCGAGATCCAACGGTACAAAGGGTTGGGGGAAATGAACGCCACCCAGCTGTGGGAAACCACCATGGATCCGGAAAGCCGCACCTTGCTCCGTGTTTCTTTGCAAGATGCCATGGATGCCGATGAAGTGTTTGAAATGTTGATGGGAGACCGCGTGGCACCGCGTCGGGAATTTATCAAGGAGTATGCACAACAGGCGAACCTTGATATTTAGGCGAGTGTAGAACGGAGAGATGAACAATGGAAGAAATGAACCGTATCCAAGAAGTCAATATCAGTAAGGAAATGAAAACCTCTTTCCTGGACTATGCGATGAGCGTGATCGTGAGCCGGGCGTTGCCGGATGTCCGCGACGGGTTAAAACCGGTTCACCGGCGGATTTTGTACACCTTTTACGAGTTGGGGATGACCCCGGATAAGCCGTACAAAAAGTCTTCCCGTCTCGTCGGAAACGTGACGGCGAATTATCACCCGCACGGGGATGCGGCCGTGTACGATTCCATGGTGCGGATGGCACAGGACTTTACTTACCGTTATCCGCTTGTCGACGGACACGGGAACTTCGGATCCGTGGACGGGGACCCGCCGGCGGCCATGCGTTATACCGAAGCAAGGATGGCTGCCATCAATCTGGAAATGCTTCGCGACATCCAAAAAGACACCATCGATTTCACACCCAACTACGACGGGCAACAAGAGGAGCCGGTGGTGCTCCCTTCCCGTTTTCCGAACCTCCTTGTCAACGGGGCTTCGGGGATTGCGGTCGGGATGGCCACCAACATCCCTCCGCATAATTTGAGGGAAGTGATCGACGGCATCCTGTTGTTGCTGGAAAATCAGGATGTGTCCGTTGAGGAATTGATCAAAGTGATCAAAGGGCCGGATTTCCCCACCGGCGGCATTATTTTGGGTTATGACGGAATCCGCAAAGCGTACCGCACCGGTCGCGGAAGCATTCAAATCCGGGCTAAAACGCGGATTGAAGAAGCCCGAAACGGAAAAATGCGGATTGTGGTGGACGAACTTCCGTTCCAAGTCAATAAAGCGAAATTGATCGAAAAAATCGCCGAATTGGTACGGGATAAAAAGATCGACGGAATCACCGATTTAAGAGATGAATCCGACCGCAACGGAATGCGTGTGGTGATTGAGCTCCGCAAAGATGTGAATCCGCAGGTGGTTTTGAACAACCTGTACAAATTCACCAACTTACAAACCAGTTTCGGCATCAACATGCTGGCATTGGTCGACGGACAACCGCGCGTGTTAAATCTGAAGCAGACGATCCAACATTATGTGGACCATCAAATCGAAGTGATTCGCCGCCGGACTCAATATGATTTGAACAAAGCGGAAGACCGGGCGCACATCTTGGAAGGGCTCCGAATCGCTTTGGACCAGATTGACGAAGTGATTGATTTGATCCGCTCCTCGAAAACCACGCAGGAAGCGAGAACCGGCCTGATGGAACGGTTCGGCCTGTCCGAAAAACAAGCCCAAGCCATCCTCGATATGCGGCTGCACCGTTTAACCGGTTTGGAACGGGAAAAAATCGAGAGCGAATATAAAGAGCTGCAACAGCTGATCTCCAAATTGCGTGCCATTCTTGCCGATGAGAACAAAATCCGGGGGGTGTTGCGCAAGGAAATCATTGAAATCAAAGAAAAATACGGTGACGAACGCCGGACAATGATCAAAATTGAAGAAGACAACATCGACATTGAGGATCTGATCCCGGAAGATGAAGTCTCCATCATGATGACGCAAAGAGGGTATATCAAGCGGGTGCCGCTTTCCACCTACCGCGCGCAAAAACGGGGCGGCAAAGGCATCACGGGGATGGGAACCCGTGATGATGATCTCGTTCAGCACATGTTTGTCACCCATTCACACAGCACGCTGCTTTTCTTTTCAAACAAAGGAAAGGTTTATCGCCTGAAAGCTTATGAAGTTCCGGAACTGGGACGGACGGCGAAAGGGACACCGGTGATCAATTTGATTCAAATTGATCAAGAGGAACGGATCGAAGCCGTCATTCCGGTCAAAGAGTTCACCCCGAACCAATTCCTCTTCTTTGTCACGGCGGAAGGGGTGGTGAAGAAAACCGCATTAAGCGAGTTTGAAAACATCCGCCGCAACGGATTGTTCGCCATCAATCTACGTGACGGGGACGATCTGGTGGGCGTGCGTCTGACCGACGGGGACCAGGAAGTGATCATGGGCACACGGCACGGCATGTCCATTCGTTTCCATGAATCCGATGTCCGTGAAATGGGACGTTCCGCCACCGGGGTAAAAGGAATCACCCTGGGCGAAGGAGACCGCATCATTGACATGGATATTGTGGTTCCGGACAGCTACGTAATGATTGTGACCGAAAACGGCTACGGAAAACGGACGCCGATCGATGAGTACCGGATTCAATCGCGTGGAGGCAAAGGGATTAAAACGTTAAGCCTGACAGAGAAAAAAGGCGAAGTGGTTGCGCACAAAGTGGTGTCGGAAAACGAAGATCTCATGATTGCCACGCAATCGGGTGTTGTGATCCGGATCAAAGTCGCGGATATTTCCATCATGGGCCGGTATGCCCAAGGTGTCCGTCTGATTCGGGTGGATGAAGACGAAGTTTCCGCGGTGGCCCGGGTGCATGCCGAGGAAGAAAACGATGAAAAAGAAGAGAAAGAATCGGATGCTTAATCCGGCCAATCCCAAAACGGGGCCATAAAGCCGGGGAACCCGTAAAGAATCAGATCAGTCAGATGGATTAACATCAGCTGTTCCTGATGAACGGACGCCAGCATGATTTCTTCCCACAAGGGGGGATCATACCGGCACAGCATACTCATGGAAAAACACAGCATCATCAGGGAAATGACCCGCGGAAGCGGACCAGGGCGATGATTACCGATATACAGGTAATGGTCGCCCTTTTTGTTTCTTTCAATCCAAGGATGAAGCCGGTGCGGCGGGCCGGAGGCGGAACAGTTCAGGTAAAGCGCTCCTTCCTCTTGATGGTGCAATGAAAACTGAATTTCCCTGCTTTGTGCGTTTAATTTTTCCACAAAGGATGAGGTAGCAAGGTGGCATTGATCCAGAATTTTTTCAGGGATGACCATAAGGGAGGAAGAAGGCATCCAATCCACGGGAAACCAAGTGCACTCACCGAAGATCGTCCGGTACGTCGGCTGCAGTTCAGGCAAAAAGCCGAGCAATTCCTTCATCCGATAGGAATCGCCGGCAGATACCGGAAGATTTATCATTTCAGCCAGATACGGAAACAGTCCCTCTTTTTGGATCCGGATTTCGTCCTGCGAAAAGCGAAAGGGTTCCCTTTTCCGTTTGCGGGTCGACAGCCCGTGTCGCAACACGGCCGTGTTCTTTGGATAATCGGGGTCTTTGGTTAAAATCCAGGCTTTGAAAAAATTCATCATCCCGTAATAGAGCAAAAGGGGTTGCATCCATTTGTCACATGCCCGGGCTGTTTGAAACAGGGAGCAAGCTTGGCGAATGTAAGCGGCAAAAGATTGGACATTTTTGTAAGCCAAAACTCCCGGTTCCCCGAAAGAAGCATCCTGATATTTTTGCTGCAGAAATTTGCGTGCCCATTCTTCATTTTGCAGTTTTAAAAAAAGATCCGGTGCATGGAAGCCATCACGGGAAGAAGGGTCTGAGCAAAACGGCACACCCGTCACCTCGATTTTTCTTTCTTTTTTTTTTTATTGTTTGACAAAATAAAAAGGGCTATAACAAGAAAGAGCAATGGGAGAGAGGCAGCATCCATGAAAAGAAAGGTTATATGCCTTTGTCTGTTGTCGGTTTTTGTGTTTGGACTGTTGCCGCCTCCGGGTTCCGGAAAGACAACGGTTCCGAAAAAATATGATCTGGTGTTGATTCACGGATTTAACAACCGCCATCAATGGGGGTATGAATTTTTAAACTGTTTGGCCCGGAATTGGGGCTCCGGGAATGTTTATGTGGTGTATTCCAATTCGTCCATGAAAGTCTGGTCGATGCCGGTGCAAGGAAAACGGGTGATCATGATGGGGGCGAAAAACCATCAGGCCGGGAATGATTCCATTGAGAAGCAGGCCCGGGTGATTTCCGAGAAAATTTCGATTCTCCAAGAAAGGCACGGACTCGGGAAAAACTACTACATTTTGGCTCACAGCATGGGTGGACTCGTTGCCCGGCGTTTGGTTTACATGCGGCCCGGGGAAGTGGCGGACCTGGTGACGCTCGGGACTCCGCATCAAGGGACACCGCTTGCGAAAGAATATGAATGGCTGGGGATGTTTGTCAACGGACAGGAAGGGATCAAAGATGTCACGCCGGAAGCAGTGGCCCGGTTTAACCGGCGCTTTCCGGTGGAAAAAAGCCCGTTTTATCAAAACGGAAAACTGTACACGATTGCCGGGGATGCGGACGGTTGGGGCGACCGGGGATGGAAAGGGGAATTGGCCGTCGGTTGGACCTTGCTGGCCCTGAAATATCATACAGACAGCGACGGGGTTGTGGAAGAAGGAAAAGCCACGCTTCCCGGCGCTTACCATGTGAAAACTTTTTGGCATTTAAACCATTTGCAGTTGATCCAGAGCCCGCTGGTTGCCGAATTTGTATCCAAGTTGTTGCCTTAAACACATTTATCCACAAGCCTTTGTGAGTTATCCACAGGCTTTTGTGGATAATCTATGGATAAATACAATACAGCCATGGCTGGATCTTGAAAAATCTTGACAGTTATGCAGGAGACTGTTAAACTGCTTTAAAATTATTAGGCCAAAAGGGGAAAACGTCTATGTGGGAACAGAAATTCGCCAAAGAAGGATTGACTTTTGATGATGTACTGCTATTGCCGGCAAAATCAGAGGTACTGCCTCGCGAAGTCAATGTGGGAACCAAGCTGGCAGAAGGAATTGAATTGAATATTCCGTTGATCAGTGCGGGAATGGACACCGTCACCGAATCCAAACTGGCGATTGCCATTGCCCGGCAAGGCGGAATCGGAATCATTCATAAAAACATGAAAGTGGAAGAACAAGCCGAGGAAGTCGACCGTGTCAAACGTTCCGAAAGCGGAGTGATCACCAATCCGTTTTATCTGACGCCCGAACACAAAGTCCATGACGCGGAAGAACTGATGGCCAAATACCGGATTTCCGGTGTGCCGATTGTGGATGAAAACCGGAAACTGGTTGGCATTATCACCAACCGTGACCTTCGCTTTGTACGGGATTATGCCATGCCAATTCAAGAAGTGATGACGACCGAACCGCTTGTTACGGCTCCGGTCGGGACCACGCTCGAACAAGCGGAAGAAATCCTGCAAAAGCATAAAATCGAGAAATTGCCGCTGGTGGATGAAAACGGGGTTTTAAAAGGGCTCATCACCATCAAAGACATTGAAAAGGCGACACAGTTTCCCGACGCGGCCAAAGATAAACAAGGACGTCTTTTGGTCGGGGCGGCTGTCGGGGTGTCCAAAGATATGGAACGCCGGGTTCAAGCCTTGATCGATGCCGAAGTGGACTTGATTGTTGTGGATACGGCCCACGGCCACTCCAAAGGGGTTTTGGATGCCATTCACGCGCTTCGCCGGAAGTATCCGGATTTGGTCATTGTGGCCGGAAATGTCGCAACCGGTGAAGCCACCCGTGATCTCATCGAGGCAGGTGCCAATATCGTGAAAGTTGGAATCGGCCCGGGATCCATTTGCACAACCCGTGTGGTTGCCGGCATCGGCGTTCCGCAAATCACGGCGATCTATGATTGCGCGACTGTGGCCCGCCAGTACGGTGTGCCGATCATTGCTGACGGAGGAATCCGTTATTCCGGGGATATCGTCAAAGCTTTGGCGGCGGGTGCGGATGCAGTCATGTTGGGAAGCCTGTTTGCCGGAACGGAGGAATCTCCCGGGGAATCAGAAATTTACCAAGGACGCCGGTTCAAGGTGTACCGGGGAATGGGATCCATCGGCGCCATGCAACAGGGGAGCAAAGACCGTTACTTCCAGGAAGATGCGCAAAAACTCGTTCCGGAAGGCATCGAAGGACGGGTTCCGTACAAAGGGCCTTTGGCCGATACCGTGTATCAATTGATCGGAGGCATCCGTGCCGGAATGGGTTACTGCGGTGCGGCCACATTGAAAGAACTGAAGGAAAACAGCCGGTTTATCCGGATCACCAATGCCTCTTTGCGCGAAAGCCATCCGCATGATGTCCAAATCACCAAAGAAGCGCCCAACTATCATTTATAATCCATCCGTTAAAATGCAAGCTGTTGATCGTTGATTCGGTCAACAGCTTTTCTTCGTGATGCGAAATTTTTCTTTTCTTGTCCATTTCTTTTTTTATTGCAATTTTGTAAAATGATTCTCATCCTTTTCATCCTTTTCGAATGTTGTTGTAGAGGACGATTTCAAAACAGAGACAGGGAAGTAGGGAATGAGCGACGATGAATCATTTTCATGACAAAAAAGTTTGGTTGTTTTTAAGCGCGTTTGCTTTTTTCATATGGATGTTTCCGGTTCCGGTGCAGGCTGAGCAGGCAGAGCTTCCTCCAGTGGAAGCGCGTTCTTATTTTTTGATGGATTTTTATTCCGGGGTGGTTTTGGCCGCGAAAGATGAAGAAACCCCTTATCCCCCGGCCAGCATGACCAAAATGATGACGGCCCTGGTGGTTTTGGATGACATTCAGGACGGAAAATTGCATTGGGATGATGTGGTGACGGTCAGCAAACGGGCGGCCGATGTGGAAGAAGCACAAATTTATTTAACCGAAGGCGAAAAGATCACGGTCAAGGAACTTTTTGAAGCGATGTTGATTTATTCCGCCAATGATGCGACCGTGGCCTTGGCGGAACATGTGGGCGGAAGCGAAGAAGGATTTGTCGACCGGATGAATGAAAAAGCGAAAGAAATTGGGATGAACAACACCCATTTTCAAGGAGCCTCCGGTTTGGATCTGCATCTGTATCCCGATCCGCCCAAGGTGCCCGGGAAACACGTGATGTCGGCCCGGGACACGGCGATTCTTGCTTCGACGTTGATTCAAAGACACCCCGAAGTTCTGAAGGTAACGGCGACGGCGAAATATAAGGTCCGGCCCGGAACCAACCGGGAACAAACGGTGACGAACTGGAACCTTATGCTTCCGGATTTTGTGTATGCCTATCCGGGTGTGGACGGAATGAAGACCGGACATACCAATGCCGCCGGTTATTGTTTCACGGGAACCGCGCAACGGGACGGATACCGCTTGGTTTCGGTCGTGATGGGAACCGCGAATGATCAAAGGCGTTTTTCTGAAACGAAAAAACTTTTGGATTACGGATTTGACCAATTTTCATTCACCACTTTGGTCCCGGAACACGGAAAAGTAAAAGGGCAAGAATCATTGACATTGCCTAACGGCGTGGAACGGACCGTCCCGGTGGAAGTGGAAAAAGCCGTGTCGCTGCCGGTTCAAAAAGGAGAACAAGGCAAATATTCCATCAAAGTGGAGTTTGATTCCAACGTGAAAGCCCCTCTGGAGAAAGGCACCATTGTCGGAAAAGCATATGTCGTTTATGATGGAAAGAAAATGGAAGGCTTCAAACCAATCAATGTGGTCACTTCTCAATCCGTGGAAGAAGGGAGCTGGATTCGCCTCTTTTTCCGCTCGGTGGGGGATGAAATTTCAAGTTGGTTTGATTGATTATTTTTCAAATGCTTCCATTCAATTATAATAAAAGAGGGAGGAAAAGGGGGATTTTCTCTCTTGCAAAATGAAACCCCCCTTCCATGACGATCACAGTTGAAGACATCCATAAGATCACAGAGGAGGCAGCAAGATGAGTCAAACACGGAAAACAGGAACGGACCGGGTAAAACGCGGGATGGCTGAAATGCAAAAAGGCGGCGTCATCATGGACGTGGTGAACGCCGAGCAGGCCAAAATTGCCGAACAAGCCGGCGCGGTGGCAGTGATGGCGCTGGAGCGCGTTCCGTCGGATATCCGTGCGGCAGGAGGCGTTGCCCGCATGGCTGATCCGCGTGTGGTGGAAGAAGTGATGAACGCTGTTTCCATTCCGGTAATGGCCAAAGCACGGATCGGCCATTTTGTCGAAGCGCGTGTATTGGAATCCATGGGGGTTGATTATATTGATGAGAGTGAAGTGTTAACCCCGGCGGATGATTTGTTCCATATCGACAAATCCCAATTCACCGTTCCATTTGTATGCGGTGCCCGTGATTTGGGGGAAGCGTTGCGTCGCATCGGGGAAGGGGCATCCATGATCCGGACCAAGGGGGAACCCGGTACCGGAAACATTGTGGAAGCGGTTCGCCATATGCGTAAGATGCAGGCACAAATTCGCCAAGTGCAAAATATGTCCCGTGATGAATTGATGGCCGAAGCGAAAAAACTGGGGGCTCCGTATGAACTGCTCCTGGAAGTGCATGAGACCGGAAGATTGCCGGTGGTCAACTTTGCGGCAGGAGGCGTCGCCACCCCGGCGGATGCCGCACTCATGATGCACTTGGGATCCGATGGCGTGTTTGTGGGCTCCGGTATTTTTAAATCGGAAAACCCGGAAAAATATGCGCGCGCGATTGTGGAAGCGACCACCCATTATGAAGATTTTGCTTTGATTGCAGAGGTCTCCAAAGATCTGGGTTCGGCGATGACCGGGATTGAAATTTCCAAACTGAGTGCGGAAGAACGGATGCAAGAGCGCGGTTGGTGACATAAGGAGGACAGATCCGATGAAAATTGGAGTATTGGCATTACAAGGCGCAGTCCGTGAACATATCCGCCTGCTTCAACAAACCGGGGCAATGGCCGTGGCGGTGAAGAGGGCGGAAGAGTTGTCGGATCTGGACGGTCTGGTGATTCCGGGCGGGGAATCCACAACGATTGGCAAATTGGTGAAAAAATATGAACTGACCGAACCGATTCTCGCGCTTCATCGTGCTGGGAAACCCATTTTCGGAACCTGTGCCGGAATGATCCTGATTGCCAAAAATATCGGGCCGGAAGAAGAACCCCATTTGGGCATCATGAACATCACGGTGAAGCGGAATGGGTTTGGACGCCAGCGGGAAAGTTTTGAAGCGGAGCTGGCGTTAAAAAACATTGCTGATGATTACCCGGCGGTCTTTATTCGTGCTCCTTACATCGAAAAGGTGGAACCGGGAGTCGAGGTCTTCGCCGAAGTGGACGGAAAAATTGTCGCTGCCAAGCAAGGGAATTTGCTCGCGATGTCTTTCCATCCGGAATTGACCGAAGATCCGCGGGTTCACGCTTATTTTGCTGAAATGGTTCGTGAATCGATGGCAGAAAAAGCAGTATAACGGAAAATTTTCATTCTTGACGGAATCCTCCCTGTTTTGGGGAGGATTTTTTGGTTGGGATGGTTACAAAGGGTGTACAATCGGATATAATAAAAGGTAAAATTTGAAATGGCAGGCCGCGAGGAAAAGGCGAGTAGCTGATTGTTTTGTCATCCAGAGAGGCGGTGGAAGGTGCGAACCGTCCAAAATGATCAGTGAATCCACCTTGGAGCGAGGCACGAAGCGAACCGGGTTCGCATAAGTGTTTTCGGTGAACGAACCGTTATCTCGTCAGAGCGGGCCGGTGGATGCGTCCACGGCCAAGAAGGGTGGCAACGCGGAACCTTCCGTCCCTTGTATGAGGGGGGAAGGTTTATTATTTTATAGGAGGTGTGTGTGAGTGCTGGATATGAAAATCCTTCGCAATCAAATGGAGGATGTGAAGAAAAAATTATCGACAAGAAATGACGAATTGGAAGGACTCCGCGCCTTCACGGAATTGGATCAGCGGCGACGCGCATTGATTCAGCAAAGTGAGCAATTGAAAAACAAACGGAACGTGGTATCCAAAGAAATCTCCCAAAAGAAAAAGAACAATGAGGATGCAGAAGACAAAATCAAGGAAATGCGCCAAGTGGGAGAGGAAATCAAACGGTTGGATGAAGAATTGCGCCGGTATGAAGAAGAAATGAATCAAATCCTGCTCCAACTTCCTAACATTCCTCATGAAAGCGTTCCCGTCGGAAAGTCGGAAGAAGAGAACGAAGTGGTTCGCACATGGGGGGAAGTTCCCGCTCCTTCCTTCGAGCAGAAGCCGCACTGGGAACTGGCGGAAGAATTGGATTTGCTTGATTTTGAACGCGCCGCCAAAGTAACGGGTTCCCGGTTTGTCTTTTATAAGGGTCTGGGAGCGCGTCTGGAGCGGGCGTTGATCGATTTCATGCTGGATTTGCATACCAGGGAGCATGGATATACGGAAATTATTCCGCCTTATATTGTGAACCGCCGCACCATGACCGGTACAGGGCAATTGCCCAAATTTGAGAACGATGCCTTTAAGCTGGCGGAGAATACGGATTATTTCTTGATTCCCACTTCCGAAGTACCGGTCATAAACTATCATGCCGGCGAGATTTTGTCTTTGGAAGACCTGCCCAAATATTACACGGCTTACAGCAGTTGTTTCCGCTCGGAAGCGGGATCGGCCGGACGGGATACCCGCGGTTTGATTCGTCTTCATCAATTTAACAAAGTGGAATTGCTGAAATTGGTCCATCCGGAATCATCCTATGAAGAGCTGGAAAAAATGGTGGAGAATGCCGAAAAGGTCTTGCAATTGTTGGAACTCCCCTATCGGGTGGTGGCTTTGTGTACGGGAGATCTCGGGTTTTCTGCCGCCAAAACCTATGATCTGGAGGTATGGATGCCCAGCAATCAAAGCTATCGGGAAATCTCTTCCTGCAGCAATTGTGAAGATTTCCAAGCGCGCCGCGCACAAATCCGCTTCCGTCCCGGCCCCAAAAGTAAACCGGAGTATGTCCATACGCTCAATGGTTCGGGACTGGCCGTGGGACGGACCGTTGCCGCCATCTTGGAAAATCACCAGCAAGCGGATGGAACGATCCGGATTCCCGAAGCATTGCGTGCTTACATGGGCGGAATCGAGAAGATTGGATAAAATAAATCCCTGCAGATATTGCAGGGATTTATCTTTTGAGGTTGGTTGACATCGCACAAAAAATCAGTATAATATAACTTTGTAATTGAATATTTACATTGTGGAGAGGTGGTCGAGTGGTTTAAGGCAGCGGTCTTGAAAACCGCCGAGGGTTCACGCCCTCCGTGGGTTCGAATCCCACCCTCTCCGCCAAATGGACAGAAAGGTTTCGCTTTCCGCGAAACCTTTTTCTTTACTGCCAGGTTAAATTTTTACGGGATGCGTTTGATGTGTAATCCATGTTGTTGCTGGTTGTTCATGCACAAAAGATATCATTCATGGAAAAAAACATTAAAAAAACATAAAAAATTAATCAAATAGAAAGAGAATCGACATTCATCAGCAGGGGTTCTTAAATAAAAGGATTGAACCAACGGCCTGATTCATGTAAATTCAGAATTAAAGATATAGTTTTCACAATGACTTGATCAAATGTTAAAATCTCATTCAACATTTAAAACAAGGAGGGTAAAGAATGTTCTACTTAAAAATTGAAACTGAAAAAAACGGGGAAATCAAAACGCATGAATACCCCGCCGGATTTGAGACCGAAGAATCCGCCAACGAATACATAAAATCTCTGATTCGCTTGTTTCCCAAAAAACATGAAGCCAGCCGCTTCTATATCAGTACGGACAAAAGCAATTGGAAAGAAGTTCAGGTTGAAGTTTGAGACAATCCGACAAAAAGCTGAATATGATCAAAGTGGGAGGGGGAAACCTCCTCTTTTTTTTATCAATCTTAACATTTATATTAGCACAAGATGTTGTGGATAGTGTGGATAAAATTGTGGATATGTTGATAAATTTTATTTTTATACAACATACTGAATGAAAAAAAGAGCCGGCTTTTTAGCGCGACTCACCGGAGGGTATCGGTTTTTTCCCGTGATTCAATCCCGTTGAAATCTTACATTTTCATTATAACGAATCATCGGTGGATTCGAAATATTATTATGGAAAGGGTCATAAAAAAGACACATGCATAATTATGAATGATGGTTTTTGGAAGAAGAAGTTTTGAAGGTTAATTCCTCAAACATATTCTCCATTTTCCAGATCACGCTTTGATTATGGGATAGTTGTTCTTGGACCAAGGGAAGGGTTTCTTCAATGATACGGGCAGCCCAGATCAGCCATGGATTATGCATTCCATCGGCTCCTTTGGAAGTGGTTTTGTTTTATTATTATATCATATATTCGGCGGAATAGGAACGCATGTTCTTGTTTTGGGGTTGAAAAGCATGCTGTTCCGAAATTGCACTATATGTTGTGGATAATGTGGATAAAGTTGTGGATATGTTGATGGGGCGGCATCGGGATCAGCTGTTTTAAATGCATTAAAAAATCTGTACCAAGGAAAAGATGATTTATTCAAAGGTTGAAAGCTTTTTTTGAAACTGTTTTTGGTTTGACAGGATGTTGTAATCATCCGGCTTTTTTCCGTGGAACCGGTCTCACTTTGCCGGCAGAAAGAATGGAATTATTCATTTTGTTCAGAAAAAGGAAAATGAATCGTAAACAAAACGCCGTTTTCTTCATTGGTCAGCTGGTAAGGGAACGAATGGATATCCAAAATCTGTTTCACGATATAAAGCCCCAAACCGCTTCCCCCGGTGTTTCGGTTTCGGGATTTTTCCAAACGGTAAAAGGGTTCGAAGACTTTTTGCAGTTCGGCTTCCGGGATGGAGGCTCCCGTATTCAGTACGTGAAATTCGATATGGGAGTTTTTTTGTGCAAGGGAAATCCGGACGGTTTCGCCGGAAGGAGCATAGTTGATGGCATTGTGGATGATGTTTGCCACCGCTTTTTGCAGATAGCCGGGATCGGCTGTGACAAACAGGTCCGGTTCGATGTTCACGTCAAATCGGATTTGTTTGTCCTCGCGGAAAAATTCCAGCCTTTTGATGACGGATTGAATCATGCTTGATAAAGAAACGGTTTTTTTCAGCGGATGAAATGCATCCGATTCCAGTTTGGAGACTTCCAGGATTTCTTTTACCAGTTGTTCCATGTTTTTGATAATCGAATAGGATCGGCGCAAATATTTATCCCGGTCTTTGTACACACCGATTTGGTGGATCATGCCTTCCAGTTGCCCCATCACGGCCGTGATCGGTGATTTCAATTCATGCGAAATGGTCGCCATCCATTCCCTCCGCTTCGCTTCTTGTTCCCTTTCGCGTTGAATGTCATCTTTTAACTTCGCATTGGCTTGTTGCAATTCGGACATCGTTTGTTTGAGATTTTGCGACAATTCATTCAGGCTCTGGGACAATTCCCCGATTTCATCATCGGACCGGTTTTCCAACCTCTGGCTGAAATCCAGTTTGGCCATTCGCTTGGCCACTTGATTAATTTTAAGCAGAGGTTGGGTGATCAGTTTGGTGTAGAGAAATGCACCAACCATGGAGATCAACAGGACAAAAAAACCCATGTACGGCATCAGCATCAAAATGGCATTGGAAGCCTCATCGATAGGCTGCAAGGTGGCGACAAAAATGGCGATAAACCGGCCGTCCCGAAAGGAGATGGGTTTTTCGATGATCCGGATCGGCGGGATGCCATCTGTTTCCTTTTCGTAATTATTACGGTACGGGATTTTAACCAAAGGAGAAGAGGAAGACGGAATCGAAATCATGTTTCCCTGTTGATCCCGGATCAGCAAATGGATGTTGTAGTCATGGGTGAATTCGTATAAAAGGTTTTGTGCCTGGGAAACGGGAACCTCCGAAACATCGGCCAACAATTGGTCGATGCCGTGGTTTAATTTATTGATCTTGTATTCATAATAAAAAGAAGGCAACAAAAAATAAAAGGCAGCAAACAGGATGCTGGTGGTCAGAGCGATCAGCAGGCTGGTGACCCAAAAAATTTTCAGGGTAATGCTTTTTTTATGCTGTATCAAGCTTGTAGCCCACTCCTTTCACCGTCTGTATGTAGGGGACCCCCAATTTTTTGCGCAAGTTTTTGATATGGGTGTCGACAACCCGGGGATCTCCGTAATAATCAAATCCCCAAACTTTGTTGAGCAAAAGCTCTCTTGAACACACTTTCCCTTTGTGTTTCATCAGGGTTTGCAAAATTTCAAATTCCTTGGTCGTCAAGTGTTTTTGATGCTTGCCGACATAAACGTTATAGCCGTCCAAATCCAATGTGATTTCCTGGTACTTTAATTTTCGCGTTGACTCTGCTGTCTGATAGGTTCTGCGCAGCACGGCTTCGACGCGTTTGATCAAAATATGAAAAGAAAACGGTTTGGTGATGTAATCATCCACCCCCAGCTCAAATCCTTTCAGTTGGTCGGCTTCCTCATCCAAAGCCGTCAGCATGATCACGGGAACACCGGATTGTCGGCGGATGGCTTTCAATACCTGATATCCGTTCATCTCCGGGAGCATGACATCCAAAATCAACAGGTCCGGATTCGTTTCCATAAATTTTTGGATTCCTTCTTTTCCGTCACCGGCCACATCGACATAGTAATCCTGAACCGTTAAAAATTCACGAATCAGCTCCTGAATATCAGCGTCGTCCTCGATGACCAAAATATGGTATGGCATGATGACCCTCCGTATCGTTTCGTTTCTTTTGTTATGATAGCAAATTTATTTATGAAAAGACGGGACATACTAAGAAAAAGTGGTCCGCTTCAGGTGGAGGAGTTGTTATGCAGGAGCTTATCAGCCATCTTTTTTATCTTTTGTTGGTCCTCATCTTTGTCTTGTTAAACGGTTTTTTTGTGGCTTCCGAGTTTGCCATTGTGAAAGTCCGTTCCAGCCGGATCGCGCAGATTGACACCAAGCGGGGAAGAGTTGCACAACAGGTTTTGTCCAATCTGGATGAATATTTATCGGCCACTCAATTGGGAATCACCTTGGCGTCTTTGGGGCTTGGATGGATCGGGGAACCGGCGATCGCACGGTCTTTGGAGCCCTTTTTTCGTTGGGTCGGGATTCCGGACCTTCTGATTCATACAATTTCTTTTGCGATTGCCTTTTCCTTGATCACCTTTTTGCATATTGTGATCGGGGAAATGGCCCCCAAATCGCTTGCCATTCGCCAGTCGGAACGGATCACTTTATGGACGTCTGTTTTTCTGCACGGATTTTACAGGTTGTTTCGCCCGTTTATTTTTTTGTTGAACCGGTCCGCTAATTGGTTTCTCCAAAGATTTGGCGTCGGAACGAGCGAAACGCAACAAGCGCATACCGAAGAAGAAATCCGCATGTTGATTGCTCAAAGCCATCGCAGCGGTTTCATTGACCAGACCGAACTCAAGCTGTTTGACAATGTGTTTGATTTCACCGAACGCGTCGCCAGGGAAGTGATGGTTCCCCGTGTGCGAATGCATTGTATGTACGTGGAAAAACCGCTCGAAGAAAATCTGAACATCATCAAGCAGTTTCATCACACCCGTTTTCCTTTGTGCAAATATGACAAAGACAATATCCAGGGACTGATTCACATCCGGGATGTTTATGAACAACTGGTGGAAGGAAGAAAGCCCGATTTAACGGCATTGGTACGCCCGGTTGTCGTTGTGCCGGAAACGATGGAAATCAAGGATGTGCTTCGCCAATTGCAGAAAAAGAAAACAGGAATGGCGATTGTTATCGATGAATTTGGCGGGACATCCGGGCTGGTTACCACGGAAGATATCATCGAAGAGATTTTCGGCGAGATTCAAGATGAATTTGATGATGAAAGGCCATTTTTCCAAAAAGAAAAACAAGGCATCCTGATTGATTCCGGGTTGTTGATTGAAGAAATCAACAATTATTTTAACATCCATATTGAGGACGAAGATAATGACACCATCGGGGGCT
The DNA here is from genome assembly GCF_016055175.1 of Thermoactinomyces sp. CICC 10735. Classification (NCBI taxonomy): domain Bacteria; kingdom Bacillati; phylum Bacillota; class Bacilli; order Caryophanales; family Thermoactinomycetaceae; genus Thermoactinomyces; species Thermoactinomyces sp. CICC 10735. Next base: position 482,036 of record NZ_JAECVT010000003.1, read on the forward strand.
GGTTGTTTTCCAAGCTGGAAAAAGTGCCGAGCGTCGGGGATCAAGTGGAGTTTGAGGGATTTGTGTTCACGGTCAAAGAAATGGACCAGTGGCGCATTTCCCGCATCTTGGTCGAACAACATAACACCGCCGAAAAAAAGGGCGATGTAGTCCGGTAAAAGGGCATCGCCCTGCGGGTTAAACCAATTTTCGGCTCAGGATTTCCTTTAATTTGTTGGTGGGGTTGGTCAGTGTTTGTTGTCCGTTGACATAAACCTGTCCCAGTTCGTGAGGATTCCAGGACAATGTGGTGTAAAAAGACTGATTGGCCCGGATCATTTCCAGGTTCATCAACACTTCGCTGTCAGAGAGATTGAAAACCACATTCAACTCGTCGATATAACCGTGGTAACGCCCGATGGGCCGGAATTGGAATACTTGTTGAAAACCGAAAGGCTTGGCTTCCGGATCATATTGGTTATAAATCTGATACAAAATAAATTCCGACTCCTCGATTTGTTTCAGGCAATTTTGCACGGTTGGATGGGGAAGCACCTCAATCAGGTCTTCGTCACTGGGATCGATGGCCATTTTGATGTCCAATCCGGTTTTTAAGTAAATGGGGTAACTGCCTGTGGACATCGGTGTGACAATCGGCAGATGAATCTGAAAAGGAATTTCCTTGGTCTCATTGGCTTGAATGACAAAGGATTTGGACAACTGGTATTCTTGCAGGATGTAAGAGACTTTTTTATTGTATCTTAAATAATGAATCACCAGATACAAATAAATATCGTCAATTTGTTGTTCGGCTTGTCCGCCTTGTATAAATACAACGCCTTGAACTGAATCGCCGGCGTAAAAAGTTTCTTGGTTCAGCCGGGTGTCCACTTGTGCGGCTCCGATTCCCAAGCTGGCTAATGATTTGAAAATCAACAGGTATCCCTCCTTTGGGCGAGAATTTGGTTAAAAGGACCAATTATATCATAACACAAAATAAGACATTTCCCGATATTGAATATTTTTCTGTTTTTTATGGGCACTTTTCTGGGGTTTCTACATAGTATGAGAAGAAGACACTTTATCAGAAAAATGGGGGATGTCCATGTGCGGAATTACCGGATGGATAGATTTTACGAGGGATTTGACCCGGGAACGGGAAATTTTACGCAGGATGAATAAAACGCTCCAATCCAGAGGACCGGATGGAGAAGGGTTTTGGTTTTCCGAACATGCCGCTTTGGGACACCGGCGGCTGATCGTGATTGACCCGGAAGGCGGAAACCAACCGATGGTGAAAAAAGTGGATGGGTATGAATTTGTCATTAATTATAACGGCGAAATCTACAACATGGAGGAACTCCGCCTCAAACTCCGGTCATTGGGGCATACCTTTGAGACCCGGTCCGATGTGGAATTGATCTTGACGGCGTACTTGGAATGGGGGGAAGATTGTCCCAAGCATTTAAATGGAATTTTCGCTTTTGTCATTTGGGACGGAAAAAAGCAGGCTTGTTTTGCGGCCAGGGACCGGTTGGGGGTAAAACCGTTCTTTTATACCAAAACAAAAGATGCTTTTCTGTTCGGATCCGAGTTGAAAGCCATTCTGGCCCATCCGGAAGTGGAACCGGTATTGGATGATCAAGGGTTGGCCGAAATTTTGGTGATAGGCCCGGCAAGAACCCCGGGATGCGGAGTGTTTAAAGACATTCATGAATTGCGTCCCGGACAGATGCTCCGTTATGACCGGAACGGCCTCAAAACGTGGACTTACTGGGAGCTGACCAGCCGCGAGCATGAAGATGATCTGGAAACCACGGCCGAAAAAGTGCGCGAACTTTTCCGGGATGCGGTGAAAAGGCAATTGGTTTCGGATATTCCTGTGGGCACGATGCTGTCGGGGGGATTGGATTCCAGTGCCATCGCGACATGCATGGCACAGGTTTATAAAGAAGAAAACCGGGGGCCGTTGCATACTTTTTCGGTGGATTATATTGATAATGAAAAATACTTTCATGTCAATGAATTTCAGCCCAATGCCGATCCCCCTTGGGTCAAAATGATGTCGGAAGAGATCGGGTCTGAGCACCATACCATTTTACTGGATAATCATGAACTGTTTCGCAGTATCATCCAAGCGATGGAGGCAAGGGATTTGCCGGGGATGGCCGATGTCGATGCTTCCATGCTCCTTTTTGCCAGAGAAATCAAGAAAGAAATGTCCGTGGTTCTTTCCGGGGAATCCGCGGATGAAGTGTTCGGCGGGTATCCGTGGTTTCACCGGGAAGAGATGGTGAATGCCGATACGTTCCCTTGGGCGCGCTTGGTTGAAAAACGGCTTCCTTTTATTTCCCCGGAAATAAAAGAACGGGTGAATCTGTTGGAATATGTGGAAGCAAGGTATCAAGAAGCCTTGTCGGAAGTTCCGCGCTTTTGTGAAGATCACACCCGGGAAGCACGGATGCGGGAAATGTTTTATTTGAATTTAACCCGATGGATGCCCACCTTGCTGGACCGGAATGACCGCATGAGCATGGCATTCGGTTTGGAAGTGCGCGTGCCGTTTTGTGATCATCATTTGGTGGAATATGTGTGGAACATCCCCTGGTCGATGAAAAAGCATGGAAACCGGGAAAAAGGATTACTGCGTTATGCCATGAAAGAGGTTCTCCCCCAACCCATTGTTGAGCGCAAAAAAAGCCCCTATCCCAAGACCCATCATCCCGATTATTTGCGCCTGATGAAAAAACAAATTCGCGAAATCCTGGATGACCCGTCGGCACCGTTATTTCAATTATTGGATCCAAAGGAAGTCGAAAATTTCATGAATCAGGATTTGACCCAGTTGCATTTGCCTTGGTTTGGTCAATTGATGAACGTGCCGGCCTTGTTGGCTTACTGGTGGCAAATCAATGAATGGATGAAACGGTATAAAGTGGTGATCCAATAAACGCGGGAATGAATTCAATCCCGCGTTTTTTTGGCATAAAATAACACCGTTCTTTTTTATATTAATAATTTACTTCATTAAAGCAATGGCGTTATAATGGATGGAGCATGATTGTACTTTATCGGACGGTGATAGAAACGATGCAAAATCAAGAAACAAAGTTGAAAAAGGATCTCGGTTTCTGGCCTGCGATTTCCTTGGTGGTGGGAGTTGTCATTGGTTCGGGAATCTTCGTCAAGCCCGGTACGGTGCTGGATTATGTGGGAGGGGACTCCTCTCTGGCCTTATTGGCTTGGTTATTGGGCGGTTTATTGATGCTGGCCGCGGGCCTGACCATTGCCGAGCTGAGTGCTCGGATTCCCAAAACCGGCGGGCTTTATATTTATTTGGAGAACGTATACGGAAGGTTTTCCGGTTTTTTAAGCGGCTGGGTGCAGACGGTGATTTATCAGCCGGCGCTGATCGGATCCATGGGGCTTTACTTCGGATTGTTGACAGGGAATTATTTATCTTTGGCTGAATCCTGGCATCTGTGGATTGGCATCGGAACCGTGCTTTTTCTGACCATCGTCAACAGTCTGGGCGTGAAATACGGCGGAATCATCCAAGTGATCACCACGATTGCCAAATTGGTGCCCATTGTCCTGATTTCCACATTTGGATTGTGGCAAGGTTCCGGCGACATCTTTTCTTCCGCAACCTTCGGGGGAAGCAAAGAAGGACTGGGGGCTGCCATGCTTGCCGCCATGTTTGCTTATGACGGTTGGATTGCGGCTTCATCAGTGGCGGGGGAAATGAAAAACCCGGCGAAAATCCTTCCCAAGGCGCTGAGTCTCGGTTTGGTAGTCATTATTGTCGCTTATCTTGCGGTCAATCTGGCTTTGCTTTCCGTCATGCCGGCCGGCCAGATTCAAGCGTTGGGTGAAAATGCAGCGGGGACGGCAGCCGGTCTCTTGTTTGGAGAGGTCGGACAACAAATCATCAGTATCGGTATTATCATTTCTATTTTTGGCGGTTTAAACGGGAAAATTTTAAGCTATCCCCGGCTTGCGTTTGCCATGGCCAATGACCGCCTGCTGCCGGGAGGAAACTTCTTGTCGCAGGTACATCCCAAATTTGGCACGCCGATCCGCGCGATTTTGTTGCAAATCCTGCTGGCTGTCCTGTTCATGGTGTTGAGTGACCCGGATCGTTTGTCCGAAATCGCCATTTTTGCTATTTTTATTTTCTACATCCAGGCTTTCATTGCCGTATTCTTGCTGAGAAAAAGAGACCCGGAATGGGTTCGCGAAAAAGGGAATTACCGGGTGCCGCTTTATCCGGTGACTCCGGTTCTGGCGATTATCGGTTCTTTGTTTGTGGTCTTCAGTATGCTGACCCACGACTTGGAAGGAGCCGTGATCACCATCCTCATTGCTTTGGCCGGTTTGCCGTTTTACGGATGGATGAAACGAAAAGAAAAACTTGCGGATCAATAAAAAAGTGTCGCCGGTATTTCAGCTCCGGCGACACTTTTTTTGTATCCCTGATAGCCCGAATTTCTCCAGCCGTGTATTACCGGAACCGGGGATCCAGCCCCATGGCAGAAAAAAGCCGGGGTTTCCCCCGGGTGGATCAGGCCGCTTGTTGGGAGCGTTGTTGCTGTTTTTTTCTTAAGGCGGCTTTTTTGCCGTGCAAGATGAAATACAGGAAAATCGACAGGAGAACAAGGAATGAAAGCATCAAATACATACTCCGGAAGTCCATGTACTGGATGACGATCCCGATCAAGTAAGGGCCGATGCCCACGCCGCCATCCACCAGAGAATAGAAGGTGGAAGTGGCCAAACCGACTTTGTGCTTGGGGGATTCTTTAATGGCAACCACCTGGCAACAGGACATGAGGGCGCCGAACCCAAGCGCAAGCAATGCACCTGCCAACAGCAGAACGGATCCGCTCCGGGCTTGGCTGAGGAACAGGAAACAAAGCGCATGCAAAATGATGGCCGGATATAGAACCATGTTTTCCCCTTTCAAGTCCAGCAGTTTCCCGGCAAAAGGGCGCGAGATCAGAAGCATGACGGCATAGACGATAAAAAAGAAGCCGGCAGACTCAGTCAAATTCACTTCGATGGCATAAGAATTGATAAACGAAACGATGCCGGAGTAAGTGATCCCGATGAGAACCATGTATAAAGAAATCGGAAGAGCCTTCTTTTCAAAAAAATCCCACAAGCTGAATCCGCTTTTCATCGCCTGCAGCTGTTCCTCGGTGACGGAGACTTGAGGAATGTCCGCAAAAAAAGCGAAGAGCAAGGAAAGGAAAGAAAAGAGTGCACAAAACTCAAAGATCACTTGGTAATCCGCGTGTTGGGAAATGAAAAGGCCGAGAAACGGACCGATGGCGGTTGCCACGGTGGTGCTCAAGGTGAAATATCCAATGCCTTCACCTTTCCGATGATGAGGAATCATGTCCATGACCGCCGTTTGCATGGCCGTCGAAGCACACCCGAAAGCAGCTCCGTGAAGAAAACGGATCAACAGCAACAAAATCAAATGATCAGCAAGAAAATAGCACAAGGTGGCAATCAGGTAAAAAAACAATCCTCCCAAAAGCAGGCGTCTTCGGCCGATCACTTCAATGTATTTTCCGGCAAACAACCGGGAAACCAATGCCCCGATGACAAAAATCCCCGCAGCCAGTCCGGCCGAGCTTTCGGAGGCATGATACTGTTTCACGGCATAAACGGCCATGGTGGTCATCAATAAGTAAAAAATTAGGGACACGAAAGAATTGGACAAAAATAAAAAAAGGAAATTTTTCGTCCACAGCTTGTCATTTTCCATATAAAACCATCACTCCTTTATCATGTAATGAAAAAGAAGCCGGCCCCGATCGGCGACTTCTTTTTAAAGCAAAATAAAATGCGCCCTCCACAACAGAGTCAGCGCGTTTCCTGGAGCACCGGAAGGATTGGAACCCCCGGCACGCGGGTGAAAATCCGCAATCACACGGTTAAAATATTTCGATACCCTAAATATACCATATCATCGAATTTTCTTCAATAATCATCGGTTCTTCTTCAGACGGTCGGCTTACCGGCTTCTCATAAAATAAAACGCCGCCTTTCTTTACCGGCAATTGCATGGTAAAGTGGCGGCTGTACGTACGGATCAGGAATTTTCACGGTTAACTGTGAAACCCTGCATCCTGTCCGGCTTGGTGCACCCGAGAGGACTCGAACCTCCGACACGCGGTTTAGGAAACCGCTGCTCTATCCTGCTGAGCTACGGGCGCTCAATGTTTAATGATCCAATCTTCATTATAACGTTTGGGAATAAAAATGTCCAGATATTGCGGATGGCCGAAAAAGGTGTATTTGGCCGGAAATTCCTTCATCCATGCATAATAAAACGCGTTTTGAAAAAAATAGGGACGTGGACTTCGCATGGAAAAGAGGGATGATGATGCAAGAATTGCATAAGACCTTGAATCAGCAACTGGCCAATTTTGGCGTTCTTTATTTTAAGCTTTATCATTATCATTGGTTTGTCAAAGGAGAAAAGTTTTTTGAACTCCATGCCAAATTCGAGGAATTTTACAAAGAAGCGGCATCTTACATTGACGAAATTGCAGAACGGATTTTGGCCATCAAAGGCATTCCGCTCAGCACCATGAAAGAGTATTTGGATCATGCCACCATCCAAGAAGCGGTGGGCAACGAAACCGCTGAACAAATGGTGGAGCAATTGATTCAAGATTTCCAAGTGGTGGTGGACGAGGCAAAAAAAGGCATCAAAGAAGCGGAACGCGCCGAAGATGATTCCAGTGCCGATTTGTTGACCGACATACGGACAAACCTTGAAAAACACATTTGGATGCTGACGTCATACTTGGCCAAGTGAAGAAAAGAGGGCACCTTCCGGGAGGTTGGGAAGATGCCTTCTTTCGTTTTTACTTTTTGGGGAGGGCATCATGATCCATATATCTTTCCCCGTTTAATTCACTGATTACATTGATGGCGACCCGGGCTCCGTCCCCGGCGGCAATGACGGTGTGGAAGCTCGCGCCGGCACAGATTCCGGCCGCCCAGATCCCATCAATATTGGTTTTTCCGTTTTCATCCACTTCAAAGATGGTTTTGATGAATGGTTCGGTTCCCGGCTTGGTTTGGATGCCGGTTTTGTCGGCAAGTTTGGCAACCATTCCGGTGGCCAGAATGACTTGCTTGGCTTGGATGGGTTCTCTGTTATCAGTTTCGATGACAAAATATTCCGATTCTCTGCGGATGTCGGACACGTTGTCTTTCACCCATTCCGCGCCAAACGAAACGGCTTGTTCCTGAATGGTTTTCAGCAAATCAGCCCCGTTGATTTCCTTGATACCGGGATAATTTTTTAACAAAGCTCTTCCAATGGGGGTTTTTTCATGATCGATCAGTATGGTTTTCTTTCCTGCTTTGGCTGCGAAAATCGCGGCGCTTGCACCGGTTGGACCGGCTCCGACGATGGCGATGTCAAACATGCAACCACCCTCCTGTGAAAAGGTTCTGTATAAATGATTTATATAGAATATTCTATCCTTATTCCTTGCGATTTGGAACAAGATGAAAAGGTCCCTGATTGCAGGAAAAAGAGTCTGTGGGGGACAGACTCTTTTTGCCTTATGTAGTCTTCTGAAAAGACATAGCTTATTTGGCTGGTAAATAAAAAATGAAAATCTATTTGTAGTATAACGCAAATGGAGACGGGATTCTATTTTTTTCTAAACTTCTGTTTGATTACTTCAATATATTATTGTTTTAGCGTATACTGATTTTAAATGGGTTTGTATCGGATTGACAGAAAACTGGGAGGACTTATTTATGCGTCATGAAAAAGTGGATTTGATTTTTAAAGCTGCCATTGAAGTGTTTGCGGAAAGCGGTTTTGATCAGGCGAAAATGGATGATATCGCCAAAGCGGCCGGCGTTGCGAAGGGAACCATTTATTATCACTTTAAAAGCAAAGAAGAACTGTTTGTCGGTTTGATGAATGAAGGCGTCCAAAAGCTGATTGACAGTGCACAGCGGAATGTGGATTTACACGAGTCGCCGACGGATCAATTGTTGGCATTGGTGGAGAATCAGGTTCATTTTTATGTGCAAAACGGAAAATTGGCCAAGCTGTTGTTGAGCGAAGCGTTCGGAACGAAAACAAGGCAACATCAGTTCCGGATTAAAATTGGCGAATATTTGAAGTTGATTGAGAAAGTGATGGAGGAAGGAAACCAGATCGGTGAATTCTGTGTCAAGCATGTTCCGGAAGCGGCCAGTGCATTTTTTGGGGCGGCCAGCGTGGTGGTTTTACAAAAATTGTATAGTTTGGAAGAATTGGATTCCGAACAAATCGAGAAAGATGTTCCGCAAATGATTGAAAGTCTCCAGCACATTGTTTTGTGCAGTATTAAAAATTCGCCATATTTTTAAGGAAATTATACTTGTTTATGCGAATAGGAGTAGTATAATATCATTTATACTGACCAGTCAGTTTTTGCGATCCCTGTGAGGAGGGGAATGATGAAAAGGAGGAAAGAGAACAAATTTTTGTTTTTGTCCGGTTTTAAGGATTTGGAGCGGTTATGGGCATCCAAGCCCATGCGCCTCGGTTTGGTCGGGATCCTTTTGATCCCCCTGATCTACTGCGTCATTTACCTGTCGGCGTTTTATGATCCCTATGAAAATTTAGAGTACCTGCCGGTGGCGTTGGTGAATGAAGACCAGGGAGCCGTTCGGGACGGAGAGAACTTGCATGTCGGAAATGAACTGGTGGAGGAACTGCAAAAGGATTCCAAGGTGAAATGGGAAGTGACCGACCGGAACAAGCTGGAGGAAGGTCTGGATAAAGGGACCTATTACATGGGAATCGTCATCCCCAAGAACTTCTCGCAAGCCGTGGTTTCCGTGGATTCTCCGGAACCGCTGAAAGGGCAGTTGGAGTATCACGTGGATAAGAGCAACAACTATTTGTCCGGGACGATCGGGGATTCCATCAAACGGGAATTGGAGATGAACCTGGATGAAAAGATAAGCAAAATTTACGTGGAACAAATTTTTGCGCAACTGTCGGATTCAGTGGAAGAATTGCAAAAAGCGGCAAACGGGGCCGGCTTGTTGGCGGAAAAAACCGGGGATGCCCAATCCGGTTCCGAAACCATTACCGGCAGCTTATCCAAGTTGGATCAAGGCGCCTCCAAAATCCTCGGGTATTTGCAACTGTTTAATCAAAAAGCAACCCAAGCGGAGAAGGAAATCAACAAGATTCCGATGGAGGATATGGAAAAGGCGCAACAAATCATTCATCAAGTGAATGATGAGATTCAAAAGCTTGCCAGGATTCCGCTGCCTGAGGATCCCCCGGATCTTAAAACACCGCTGTCGGAAGGGCAACGGTCGGTGAAAAAAGCCGCGGAGGATCTGCAAAAAACCGAAGCGGATTTAAACCGGTTGATCGAAAAACATCCGGAACTGGCCCAAGACCCGTCGGTTCTTTCCATGAAGGAGTCTTTAAAAGAAGCGGAGGCGGGCAACGTATCGGGAATGAACCGGTTCCGCGAGATCGACCAAAAAATCCCCGACTGGGAAAAACATTGGAAAGAGTTTTTAAACGAAAGACAAAAAGTGGCGGACCATGCCAATCAGTTGACACAAAAAGTGGATCAGGCAGTGGCGAAAGCCAAGGAGTTAAAAGGAAAAGCGAGCCAGTTGGTTCAGGCGACTTCCCAGCTGTCTGACGGACAGCAACAGCTGGTCAGCGGCATCCGACAGCTGGAAACGGGAGCAGGAAAACTGTCGGAAGGATTGGGAAAAATCCAGTCCGGACAAAGTGAGTTGGCCCAAGGCTTGAGTGACGGGGTGGATAAAGCCAAAGACCAACTTCAAGGTTCGGAACAAAAAGAAGAAGTGATTTCCGATCCGGTACAGATAAAGGAAAATGTTCATCATGATGTACCGAACTATGCAACCGGATTTGCCCCGTATTTTATCTCTTTGTCGCTCTGGGTGGGCGCCATGTTGCTGTTTACCGTGGTCGATTTGTATCAAGTGTTTTCCCACCGCAAAGAGCCGCTTTCCGTGCCGGCCGCCGGATTGATCGGCATCGGGCAGGCAGTGTTGCTTATCACGGCCATCATCTGGGGCCTGAAGATCGAGCCGGAACTTCCGGGATGGCTCTATCTGTTCAGTATCGTGATGTCGATCACCTTTATCGCTTTGAACCATATGTTAAATGTCTTTTTGGGCAATGTGGGCCGCTTCCTGTCAATCGGGATTTTGATGCTGCAACTGGCATCCAGTGCCGGGACATATCCGGTGGAGTTGTTGCCTTCGTTTTTCCGCACGATCCACGATTATTTGCCCATGACTTACACCGTTCAGGGATTGCGTGCGATTTTGTCCAGCGGAAACATGGAGATCGTGGAACACTGCATGTATATTTTGCTCGCGTTTATGACCGCGGCGATTGTGATCACCCAGTTCCACCTTCAAATCGGAAAACCGTTGCTGAAAAAAGGCGTGCAGCAAATCAAATTAAAATGGAGCAAAGCATAAAAAAAGCGTCCGGATTAATCCGGACGCTTTTTTTGGGGAAGACTGTGAATGGCGGAACGGATCGCTTCCACAAACGGTTGAAAGCGGGGGGAAGGCTCACTTCCTCCGGGCCGGCTCAAATCCTTGAAAAGCTCCGAACGCATGCCCCGGGTCAGTTCGATTTGCAGTCCTTTGCCACGGGCGCCGCGATTGACGATGTTTTTCGGGTCTGTTCCTTTAAGACGGCCGGGGGTGACACCGACCGGAAAGGATGCATCCAACAGGTAAAGCCGGGTTTTTTTCAACAACGCCTCATCCCGGCCGCCAAGATAAACGAACGGTTTGTCGCCTTTGGTTCCGTGAACCGTGACCACACGGGAGGCATGGGCCACCAGGTTCAAGGCGCGCGGTTCGTCAAAACAGGTGGAAGTAATGTGGAGATCCCGGTTATTTTTCTTTTTTTTCCCGCGGAAATCATAAAAGCTCCACCTTTCGCCGGCGATGCCCCGGGCAATTTCGCTGGTGCCGGCTTCAATCCTCCCGCCGTGAATGGCTAAAATCACGATGTCGGGAAGGGCATACTGAATGTGAATCGTATAGTCTTTTCCGATTTGCTGATGTGCCGACAATTCTTTATAATTTGCATACTTATCCATTTTGAAAAGAATTCTCCTTTGGAACGAAAAAGATTTAAATCGTAATATTTACGATTTACATAGATGTCTAAGGGGGTTATAATGAAAAAGATCTGTGAACGAATTTTGTCTTGAGAAGGTGATCCATAACATGAAACACCTGAAAAGCGCCGTGTGCTGGATTCTTTTCACGGTCCTTGCGCTCACGGGCTGTTCGGCGGGAACCCCGGAAAAGGAGGCCAAACAGCCAGGGGATAAAATACAAGTGTATACCAGTATATACCCGCTCTACGACTTTGCGAAAAAAATCGGCGGCGAGCATGCGGTGGTGACCAATCTGGTGCCTCCGGGGGTTGAGCCGCATGACTTTGAATTCACAGCGCGTGATATGAGCAAAATGAGTGAAGCGGATTTATTTGTTTATAACGGCGGCGGGTTTGAACCGTGGATCGAGCGGGTGAGCCGGATGTTAAATCCGGAGAAAACCAAAATCGTCGAAGCATCCAAACCGATATCCCTGCTCCGTGATGATCAACACGGGGGACAAACCGATCCGCATGTGTGGCTGGATCCGATGTTGGCGAAAAAGCAGGCATCGGCAATTTTGGATGCCCTCATTCAGCTGGATCCCCAACACCAAAAGGACTATGAAAAAAATTATGAAGCGTTGGCCGCCGGGCTGGATCAACTGGACCGGGAATACCGGGACATGACGGAGAAAGCCGCCAAAAAAGAGTTTGCCGTTTCCCATGCCTCATTTTCCTATCTGGCGAAGCGTTACGGACTGACGCAAATCGCCGTTTCCGGACTGAGTCCTTCCGACGAACCGAGCCCCAAAGAACTTCAACAAGTGGTGGAACAAGTCAAATCCCATGACATTGATGTGATTTTCTTTGAAACCCTGGTCAGCAACCGGATTGCCAATGTGGTGAAAAAGGAAGCCGGAGCCGAAGTTCTGGTTTTAAACCCGCTGGAAGGATTGACGGAACAGGAAATGAAGCAAGGGAAGGATTATTTTAGTGTCATGCGTGAAAATAAGGAAAACCTTGCAAAAGCATTGGGGGTTTCTTCTACAGATGAAAACGCCTCTGATTGAAATTGAGCATTTACATTATGCCTATGCGGAACAACCCGTACTGGAAGATATCCATTTGACTGTGGAGGAAGGGGAATTCCTCGGGATCGTGGGGCCAAACGGATCGGGCAAATCGACCTTGGTCCGGTGCCTGCTCGGCTTTTTAAAAACCCGGCAAGGACGCATCCGGGTAAGAGGCGAGGAAGTCTCCAAACTGCAAGACCGGCTGAATGTCGGCTACGTTTCCCAAAAAGCGAACAGTTTCCATTCGATGTTTCCTGCCACGGTGAAAGAAGTGGTTCAATCCGGCTTGTATGGAAAACTGGGGTTATTTCGGCGGCTGAAAAAAGAACATATCGAACAGGTGGAAAATGCCATCGATCTGGTCGGTTTGACGTCCGTCCAAAACAGGAGCATCGGCAAACTGTCCGGCGGTCAGCAGCAACGGGCTTTTATCGCCAGGGCATTGGTGGCTGAACCGGAGCTCCTTGTATTGGACGAGCCTACCGTGGGGGTGGACGAAAAAACAACCGGACAGTTTTATGATTTGTTAAACCGGCTTCACCGGGAAGAGGGTTTGACCTTGCTGATGGTGAATCACGATCTTCAAGCGGTGTCCGGGTTGGCGGATCAGGTGGCCTGCCTCAACCGGCGCTTGATCTTTCACGGCGATCCCGGGGAGTTTCAACAAAGACAGCAGGAAATTTTGAGCAAAGCCTATCAATATGAACTGATGGGCGTCTGACCGGAGAAAGACAGGGAGGGAAGAGCTTTTTTCCTATGATGATGGAGATCTTACAATATGAATGGATGCAAAACGCGTTTTATGCCGGAATCATCATCGGGTTCATTTCACCGCTTGTCGGCGTATTTTTGGTGGTCCGGCGCATGTCTTTGATTGCCGATGCGTTGTCCCATATCACACTGTCGGGGGTGGCGGCCGGAATGCTGTTGCAAAAAGAGCTGCCGCTTTTTTATGCGGTCAACCCGCTTTATGTCGGCATGGCTTTTGCCGTCGCCGGTTCGGTTTTGGTGGAACAAATCCGCCGCTTGTACAAATCCTTTGAAGAAATCGCCATCCCGATCTTGTTGTCGGGCGGAATCGGATTGGGCGTCGTGCTCATCAGTGCGGCGGACGGTTTCAATGTCGATATCGCCGGGTATTTGTTCGGAAATATCCTGGCCGTTACCCGTGAGGAATTGGGCTTTATGGCAGCCATCGGGGGAATCGTGGTCTTATTCATCCTGATCTTTTACAAAGAGATGTTTGCCCTTGCCTTTGATGAGGAACATGCCGTTTTAACAGGCATTCCCCGCAAAACCTTGCACTTTTTGTTTTTGGTGATCGTGGCGCTCGTGATTACGGCTTCCATCCGGGTGGTCGGGATTTTATTGGTCTCCGCCCTCATGACGCTTCCGGTGGCGGCCGGGTTGCAACTGGCGAAAAGCTTTAAAGAAGCATTGTTTTGGTCGGTGCTTTTTTCGGAGTTGGCCGTATTCAGCGGACTGATTGCCGCTTATTATCTGGACTGGGCTTCGGGAGGAACCATTGTCATCGTTTCGCTGATCATTTGGCTTTTTATTTTGTGTTTCAAAAAAATGACGAGGAAAACGGGAAGAATTTATTATAAAATAAAGGGAAAGTAATGGTGGAAAATAGGAGAGAGAGGGATGGATTTAAAACAGGCATTGGAAGTGCTGAAAAAAAATGGATATAAATACACCGGCAAGCGGGAAACCATGATGCATATTTTTTGGGAAGAAGGCCGCTATTTAACGGCCAAAGAAGTGTTGGACCAAATGCAGGAGGATTTTCCCGGGCTCAGTTTTGACACCGTGTACCGGAACCTTTCCCTTTTTGAACGGTTGGGTATCATCGAAGGAACGGAATGGGGCGGGGAAAGGCGGTATCGTTTTCACTGTGACCGGGATTCACACCATCATCATATCATTTGCACGGAGTGCGGACGTACCCGTGCCATCCAGCTTTGCCCGATGCATTCCATTTTGGGAGAGCCGGAAAACTTCGCCATTACCGGACACAAGTTCGAGATCTACGGAATTTGTTCCGATTGTGGAGGAGAGCAGACAACACAATAGGGAAAAATGGGATGGGTTGGGACTTGCAAAAAAAAAGCAGGTCCTTTTTTGCACGGGCGGTCCACTAAAGGAGGTGAAGTCCGGAATGGATCATGAAACGTATATGAAAGGAGCGCTGGCCGAAGCGAAAAAAGCGGGAGAAATTGGCGAAGTCCCGATCGGGGCGGTGATTGTCAAAGACGGGGAAGTGATCGGACGCGGATACAATCTCAGGGAAACGGGAAATGACCCGACCGCCCATGCGGAAATGATCGCCATTCGCGAGGCCGCCGCGAAAACGGGAAGCTGGCGGTTAAATGATTGCACCTTGTACGTCACCCTGGAGCCGTGCCCCATGTGTGCCGGCGCCATCATCCAAGCACGCATCGACACCGTGGTCTACGGGACAGAAGATCCGAAAGCCGGATGTGCCGGAACCTTGATGAACATCCTTCAGGACGGGCGGTTCAATCACCAAACCGAAATGATCACCGGAGTCATGAAAGAAGAATGCAGCACCATCCTGACTTCTTTCTTCAAAGAACTCCGCCGCCGGAAAAAAGAACAAAAAATGCAGGAAAAATCCTGATTGCCGCTCATATCCACAAAACTCACGGCAATTCCTCTTTCTCTTTTTCCCTTGACAGACATCCATTTCTCCTGTACAATATACAACTGTATGATCAGGATATCATCTTGGAGAGGTGTCCGAGTGGTTTAAGGAGGCGGTCTCGAAAACCGCTGTACGGGCTTCCCGTACCGTGGGTTCGAATCCCACCCTCTCCGCCAAACGCCAAGAGCTTCGCAACAGCGGAGCTCTTTTTTTGTTTTGCTTTCAAAATGGACAAGACAGACAGTATAGGATTGAAGGATACTTTCTTAGTTGTTAACATAGAGTGCGATTTTTTACAGGTGATTTCATTTCCTCCTTTCAGGTGACCTTTGGCTCGCCTCTTTTTTTGGTGAATATATAAAAGTAAAGGGGATTCCTTCTGACGAATCCCCTTTACACAGCATTACTTGTTTTTTTTCTTCACCCAATAAATAATGGCCCCAATGATGACAATGCCAAATACAAACATCAATGTCTGGTACAGAAGAGTAGCGATACTAAATATTTTAACCAACTCCTGTTGATTTTGTTATGGTGGAGTATATTGAAATTTTACGGTACAGTATATCCATAGTGAATATTGATGTCTTTAGAGTAAACGGTTCCGACTCCCTGAACAAATACAACCCATTTACCTGTTCCTCCACCTTTTACCATAGTGGTTCTTGAGCCGCTTGTTGGAGTACAATAAGCATATTTTTGGTCCCACCCAAGAGAAAAAGTCACACCTGTATGTGTTGTCCAAGCACGGCAGCTTGTAATTATTTTATTACTATTCCAAGTAATATCGGCATAAAGATTAATTTTTGAGAATCCAAACGATACAGATCTTACTTGAGTTGTTCCTAACGCAAGGGTACTAAATGAAGAGTCTTCGATTATTGGGTTTTCAGCGTCCTTATTGATTTTTGTAAAGAATTTATCAGCTGCCTCAACACTATCAAATTTAATGACTTCTGTTCCTTGAGGGATATTAGTTGCGGGTTCTAAATTGTATTTTTGAAAGAGTTGTTCTAGTGTTAGGCTTTCCCCAGTGCTCGGCAAGTTTGTTACTAGTTCATCTCCATCAACTACCTCATATGTACTGTCCAGCTCTGCATCACTCATTTTAATTCCTGCTGCATGGCTGTAAGAAGGAATGAAAGAGCTAATTGTTAGTGTTAGTAATGTGAATAACATAAAAATTTAAAAATTTTTTTCATATATTAAGCTCCTTTACACTTAATTAATTCTATTATCACTAGATTTATAAAAATATTCAAGAGTTTTATATAGATGATATTTAATTTGATTTTTATTGTTATTCTTATTTTTATACCAATTACAGATTGATAATTGGGTCGCGTCTTATTCAAATCTTCTCCAAGTTTATTAATAATATACAGAAATGATTGAATTTTATATATAATAAAGGAGGAGGTGTGTTGGCGTGAGCCGTTTTCAAGAGATAAGCCCCGGTTTGAAAACATGTCCCCGTTGTGGAGAAGGGAAGCTGCATAAAACCATAGACGGATATGTGGTTTGTGACGAATGTGATTATGAAGAATATGAGGGATGAGTTGTTCCCGCACAGCGGGAGTTTTCTTTTTATACCAAGGTAATAAGAATGATCCTGTGGAATAAGTATTAGCAACATCCATTGAAGGAGTCAAAGTCCATTGAAAACGGCAGATGCTTTTTTAAAGGGATACAAGCCTGCATTTTTGGAAATACTCGGCTTGAAACAGACGACAAAGCACTTGAATTTTTTATTGGCGAACTATCCGCATGTGAGTCATCGTGATTACGACTTATTGTCCGGTAACCGGTTTTATTTGTTTTTTCAAACCGACTTCATGCGTCACCGGTTTGAAGAAGAGTTGAAACAAAGCACTTTTTCGTTAGCGGACACAGACCGCATTTTGGGGATGACTTTGGGATTCCCGCCGCGAGCTGTCGGTTTTTATGTCCAAATGATGAGGGAAAAAAGAAAAGGAAACACTCAAGCGTATCAACAAATGAAAAGCAGAAAAATCGGTATGATTTACAGCGGATGCTCGTTTGCTTCGGATATCGCGGATTTCAAGGAAAATGCGTTGTGGTTGCTTAAAAGGTATCCGTACGAAGAAGCAAAAGAAGACGGCATGTATATCCGCATCGGTTTGGAACCGCGCATACCAGTGCCGGTTGATGATTACCAAGGGCTTACGGAGTTTCACGAATACATAATGAAAAAAAGCGGCTTTGTGACTGTATAAAGCGATCGCTTGGGAGTTCCCCCGGCGTCGGTATGTTATCATGTGACGGATGACAGCAGCTTCACGAGAACAACATGGGGGAACGATGTGATGTTGAAAAAGGTATGGATGATCATGGGATGTTTGATTCTGTTGGTGGGAGCGGCCGGGTGTTCTGAAGAGAAAATGACCAACCGGGGGGATTTGTCGGCCCGTGTCCCGTGCATGGAGAAAAAGAATATCAAGTTTGAGCTAAGAGCAGACGGTTTTTACTTGAGTGATGACCAGTGGGATAAGTTTATTCGGTTTTGCAGTTGACAGGGTGTGTGCATCGTTGGTGCCAAGGTGAAATTTTAGGGGGGGTGACAGTGTGGCTGTTCAAATTCGTCCGGCTGTTTTTTCCGATATCGGCGCGATTCGTGAGATTGCCCGCATTACCTGGCATCATACGTATGAAAACCTGATTCCGGAACCGGTCCGGCAACAGTTTCTGTCCGTGGCTTATTCCGATGAAATGCTGAAGCGGCGAATCGGAGAATCCATTTTTTTGGTGGCCGTGGCAAGAGAAAAAGCAACCGGTTTTATTCAGGTGACGGAAAAAGGGAGGATGGCGGTGATTGATGCGATTTATGTGTTGCCTGAATTCCAAGGAAAAGGGATGGGGACCCGGCTGTTCCAATCGGCTTTTGGGAAGCTGAAACAGGCCAAAGCGTGGCTCGTGGATGTGGAATCCGGCAATGAAACGGGATTTTGCTTTTATCAAGCCAAGGGGTTTCGGGTGGTGAAAGTGTACACAGAGCCTTTTTTCGGACATGATCTAAGAACGGTCCGGATGAAAAAGGATATTTTGATTTAAAAGATTTGTCACAAGACTCATGCTAAATGAACATGTGGAAGGGGCCGCTCTGCGCTAAAATGAATGATGAGACTTTTAAGTTTTGCTTAGGGAGTTATGAAGATGCTGGATAAGATCAAAGGCGGTTTATTCGGAGTGGCAATCGGGGATGCATTGGGGGCGACCACCGAATTTATGAGCCGGGGGGAAATTGAGGAGCAATATGGATATTTGACCGAAATCACCGGTGGAGGATGGCTGAATCTAAAACCGGGGGAAACGACCGATGATACGGAATTGACCATTGCCGTGGCCAACGGGTTGATGAAAAACCCGGACAATCCGTTGGGATGGATTGGCGATGAGATCAAAAAGTGGGTTGAAAAGAATCCCCGGGACATCGGGAACATCATTCGCACAACATATGATTGTTACGACGGGGACTGGTTTGAAGCAGCGGAAAAGGCCCATCAAGTGTTAAGCGGAAGAAGTGCAGGGAACGGAACCTTGATGCGCTGTTTGCCGGTTGCCCTCGTGTACGGTGATCCGGCCAAAATCACGGAAATCAGCCGCTTGCAATCGAAAATGACGCATTATGATGATTTGGCTTCAGAAGCCTGTGTGCTGTACAATCGCATCGCTCACCGGGTTCTTTGCGGGGAATCCCTGAAAACGGCGTTGGAAGAGGAGATTCAAGACACCCGATATGCTGAGGCCGTCAAAGAGAAACCCCAAGTTCCGCCCAACGGCTATGTGGAAAATACCTTCAAATGGGTGTTGTACCTGTTGTGGCATGCCTCTTCTTTTGAAGAAGTGGTGCAAGAGGCGGCCAATCTGGGGGGAGATTCCGATACCATCGCAGCTATTTCCGGCGGTCTTGCCGGCCTTTACTGGGGATTTGAATCCATTCCCCCGCAATATAAAGAAGCGATTTTAATCAAAGGAGAGCTGGCATCCCTGGCGGAACAGCTGTGGCAAGTACGAAAAAACGAAACGGAAAAGGCTTCACCGGAACGCGCTGCAACTCCCGGATTTTGAATAAAAATTCTGTTGTAAAAAACCCCGGCCGTGAAAAAACGGTCGGGGTTTTTGCGTCCTATTTGTTTACTTTAACGGATGGGATGACGGTTCCGGGTTCCATCCAGCCGGCATGGAAGGTTCCTTGTTGATCGGTGCGTTCGAAGCCGTGTGCACCAAAGTAGTCCCGTTGGGCTTGGATCAGGTTGGCACAACCGGTGGAAGACCGGTATCCGTCGTAAAAGGCGAGGGCCGAACTGAGACACGACAGCGGCAGGCCGTTTTCAAATCCTTTGATGACCACTTTCCGCAATGATGCCTGATAGCGGTTGGTTTTTTCCAAGAAATAAGGAGCCAAAAGCAGATTGGACAAGTCTTTGTTTTCCTCGTAGGCTTCGGAAATGCGGTTTAAGAAGTCGGCCCGGATAATGCACCCGCCGCGGAAGATCAGAGCGATGTCCCCCAAATCAAGCGACCAGCCGTATTGTTCGGAAGCTGTTTTGTATTGCTGAAACCCTTGGGCGTAGGCGCAGATTTTCCCCATGAAAAGTGCTTGCTTCACTTGTTCGATCCAGTATGCCTTGTCGGCTTCTTCTCCCGACGGGGAAGGTCCTTCCAAAAGGGATTCGGCTTGGATTCTTTCCTCTTTCAAGGAAGATAAAAATCTTGCAAAGACCGATTCGGTCATGATGGTGGTGGGAACGCCGAGGTTCAGCGCATCCTGGCTGGACCATTTCCCCGTTCCTTTTTGCCCGGCTTTGTCCAGTATCACTTCCACCATCGGTTTTCCCGTTTCCTGATCGGTTTTGGAAAGGATTTCTGCGGTGATTTCGATCAGGTAGCTTTTGAGTTCCGATTCATTCCAGGACTTAAATACATCAGCTGTTTCCGGGATGGAAAGCCCGACGATTTGATGGAGGAATTGCCAGGCTTCGGCAATCAATTGCATGTCCGCATATTCGATTCCGTTATGCACCATTTTGACATAATGCCCTGAACCTTCAGGGCCGATGTAGGTGCAGCAGGGTTTTCCGTCGACTTGTGCAGCGATTTTTTCCAGGATCGGGGCCACTTGGCGGTAAGCTTCTTTGTCGCCGCTTGGCATCAGCGCCGGACCGTTTAATGCACCTTCTTCCCCGCCGGAGACGCCCACGCTGATGAAATGGATTCCCCGTTCTTTTAAAGCCCGGTATCTCCGGTTGGAATCATGGAAGTCGGAATTTCCGCCGTCCATGATGATGTCCCCTTGATCCAAAAGAGGCAGAAGGGATTCGATGACGGAATCGACTGCCGCCCCGGCGGATACCATCAGAAAGATTTTGCGCGGGCTTTTTAAGGAACGGACAAAGGGTTCCAGTTCATAATAAGCCTCGATCCGGCTGTGTGCATGTCGGCTGACAAATTTGTCGGTCAGATCCGGCGTGTAGTTGTAGACGGCGACATTTTCGCCGTGATTGGCCATGTTTCTGGCCAAATTGGACCCCATCACACCTAAACCATAAACACCTATGCTGTTCTTCATTGAATTCCACCCTTTAGACAAACAGATTGAGAATCAGGACTCCTGCCAGACCGGTGACTGAGATGACGGTCTCCAGCAAAGTCCAGGTTGCAAATGTTTCTTTTATGTTCAGATTGAAGAATTCTTTAAACATCCAAAAACCGGCATCATTGACGTGGGAAGCGATCAGGCTGCCGGCGCCGGTTGCCAGAACCATCAGGGCCGGGTCCACATCGGCTCCTTGCATCAAGGGAATGACCAGACCGGCAGTGGTCAGTGCAGAAACCGTTGCGGAACCGAGCGCAATTCTCAAAATGGCGGCGATCAACCAAGCCAGCAAAAGCGGCGACATGTGGCTGCCGGCAAACAGTGCGGATACCGAGTCTCCCACACCGCCATCGATCAAAACTTGTTTCAGGACCCCGCCGCCGCCGATGACCAGCAGCATCATCCCGATGGCACGGACGGCTTCCTCTGCCGATTGCATCACTTGTTTCATCGGAATGTGTCGCTTGATGCCCATGGTATAGACGGCGAGCAATACGGAGATCAATAAAGCCGTGGTCGGTTCTCCGACCAAATGGATGGCGTCAAAGAACAGGTTGTCGCCTGCCACCCCCAAATCCTGAAGGAGTTCAACCAAGGTTGCAATGGCCATTAAAATCACGGGCAACAAGGAAGTGAAAACACTGATTCCGAATCCGGGAAGCTTTTCCGGTTGAATTTCTTTGTTGCTGACAAGGGAATCGATTTGTTCCGCTTCCGATTTATGAAAAGAATCAGGGCTGATTTTTTTGACCAACCGGGCAAATAACGGTCCGGCAAGGATCACGGCCGGAATGGCAATGATGGTTCCATAAAGCAGCACCATTCCGATATTTGCATCATACTGCCGGGCAATCACGGTCGGGCCGGGATGCGGGGGCAAAAATCCGTGGGTGACCGAAAGGGCCGCCGCCATCGGAATTCCCAAATACAAAACGGGAACTTTGGATTCCTTGGCGATTTGAAATACAATTGGCACCAACAGCACCAACCCCACTTCAAAAAACAGGGCAATTCCAATTATAAAGGATGAAATGACCACTGCCCATTGAATGCGTTTTTGGCCAAACCGGCCAATGAGCGTCACGGCGATTTGCCGGGCCCCGCCAGCATCGGCGACCAATCTTCCGAGAATGGCTCCCAGTCCGAAAATCAAAGCGATACTGCCCAGGGTTGCTCCCATTCCGCCTTCAATCGATTCGACGATTTTACCCAATGGAATACCGAGCGCCAGCCCGACGGCAAAGGCAGTGATGATCAAAGAAATAAATGTGTTGAGTTTGAACTTGGTGATCAAAACAAGCAAAAAGATGATGCCGAGTGCCACAATCAAAAGCGGCAACATGTTTTGCATTGGTTTTCACTCCCATCCGTTATGGTTTGAGGGTGGCAAATTGGTTATACTCTGGTGCCAGAACCCGGGAAAGGCGGATGAAGACCGGGATCCATTTGCGGTACTCCCGGACATGGGAAGGAACGGGTTTGTGCTGATGGGTTTTGCCGATCCATTCAGTCACCACGTCAAAGGAGTCGATTTTTCCAAAAGCGTAAAGCCCGAGCAGGCAGGCCCCCAGGCACGAAGACTCATGGCTTTCCGGGATGATCACTTCCTGGTCAAAGATGTCTGCCAGCATCTGCCGCCACAATTCGGATCTTGCAAAACCGCCGGTTGCCCTGATGGAAGTGACGGGATGATCCATGACTTCCACCAAAGCCAGAAAGACGGAGTACAGGTTGTATAGCACGCCTTCCAGGGCGGCGCGGATCAGGTGTTCTTTTTTGTGGCTGAGGGTGAGACCCACAAAGGAGCCCCGGACATCCGCGTTCCACAGCGGCGCCCTTTCCCCGGACAAGTAGGGGAGAAACAGCAGCCCGTCTGCTCCCGGTTGGACCTGGCCGGCAATTTTGGTCAAGGCATCGTAAGGATCCATGCCGAACGATTTTGCCGTTTCCGCTTCCGCCGCGGCCAGTTCTTCGCGGATCCAGCGAAGCACAATGCCGCCGTTGTTGACAGGGCCGCCGATGACCCAGTGATCCTCGGTCAATGCATAACAAAAGATGCGGCCTTTGGGATCGGTTTGGGGTTTGTCGATCACGGTCCGGATGGCGCCGCTGGTTCCGATGGTGACGGCCACTTCCCCTTTTTTGACGGCACCAACCCCCAGATTGGACAGGACGCCATCACTTGCACCGATGACAAACGGGGTTTCAGGCAGGATTCCCATTTGTTCGGCAAAAGACGGGTTGCATCCGGTAAACACTTCCCCGGTCGGGACAATCCGAGATAATTTTTCTTCCGTGATGCCCGCGACTTGAAGCGCTTTCGGATCCCAGTCCATTGATTCGAGGTTCATCAACCCGGTGCACGAGGCGATGGAAACATCGACGGCGTATTCGCCGAAAAGACGGAAAAACACATATTCCTTGATCCCGATGTATTTATGGGTTTTGACGGCAATTTCCGGCACATCATGTTCCAGCCAGGCGATTTTGCATAACGGGGACATGGGATGGACCGGGGTTCCGGTTCGTTGGTAAATGGCATGTCCGTCCCGTTCGGTTTTGATGGTTTCCGCCCATTTTGCACTGCGGTTGTCGGCCCAAGTGATGCAGCGTGACAGGGGGTGTCCCTTGGCATCGACGGCAATGACACTGTGCATCGCGCTGCTGAAGGCGATAAACGACAAATTCTCGGGGTTGATTCCCGACTTCTTCATGACATGGCGAACCGACAGGAGAACGGCTTCAAAGATTTCTTCCGGATCTTGTTCGGCAGTGTGGCTGTCCGGTGTGTACAATGGATAGCCGTTGTTTTCCGATGCGACAATCTCTCCGTTTTCCTTGTACAATACCGCTTTCGTACTGGTGGTTCCGATATCCACACCCATCATCCATTTGTTCTCATTCATATTGCTCATTCGCTTTCTTTAAAAATTCCGGGGTTGTCCACAATCCGTCCGATTTTCTCTTTACGTCTCTGAAGTTTTTGTAAAAAGCTTCTTCAACCAATCGCATGTCCTTTTCTTCGATGGACTGGATCAGGAGTTGGTGGTTTTGGATAATCCGGCCAAAATCCGCATCGTTGTTTTTCATCCGATGCCGCATGTCCAGCAAAATGAGGCATTCCATCACCGGTTTGATATTGGACCAGAGGATGAAAAGATACCGGTGTTGGATGGACCGGATGATTGTTTCATGAAATTCGATATCCCGAAACGAAAATTCATCGGCATCTTTGTATTTGATGGCAACCTTCATCATTTCCAGGATTTTATTTAGTTCCCGGAGCAGAGAATCATTATTTTCCCGCTCCAATAAGTTTTTAAAAACAAAAGATTCCATCATCAGCCGGACATCATAAATTTCATCAATGTCTTTTTCCGTGATGCCGGCCACTTTGGCGCCCATCCGGTTTAATTGCACCAAATCTTCCCGTTCCAGTATCCTCAATGCTTCCCGGATGGGGGAGCGGCTGACGTTGTATTCCTCAGACAGCCGGTTTTCTGATAAAACGGTTCCATTTTTAAGATCCCTGGAAAGGATCCTCATTCGCAAATCGGCAGCCACTTGTTGGCCGATCGAGGACTTTGCGAGTCTTTTTTCAGGATAAAGTCCTTTCAAATCATCACCTCTTTTGGTTTTGAATACTTGTATACAAGTATCCTACCAGGAAACGGTTGGTTTGTAAACGGTTTCGGTCTGGTGGGAAGAAACAAATGTTTCATAAAGAAAACCCTGATCTATCAATAAGATCAGGGTGTGACCATCCGGTCTCTTTTATTCATTTTTGGTTGCGAAGCAGACGGAGCCCGTTTAACGTGACCAGCAAGGTGGCTCCCGTATCCGCGAAAATGGCCATCCAAAGTGTCAGCCATCCCGGAATGATCAGCAAAAGGGCGATTAATTTCAATGCGATGGCCAGCGTGATATTTTGCTTGATGATGTTTAGGGCTTTCCGGCTCAGTCGGATGGTAAACGGGAGTTTTTCCAGATCATCCCCCATCAGCGCAATATCTGCGGTTTCCAGCGCCGTGTCAGTCCCGGCTCCGCCCATGGCGATGCCGACAGTGGATGCAGCCAGCGCCGGGGCGTCGTTGATGCCGTCTCCCACCATGGCGACGGATCCGGTCTCTTGTTGCAACTGCTTGATCCATTTCAATTTTTCCTGTGGCAGAAGCTCTGCCCGGACTTCGCTGACCCCCAGTTTTTGGCTGATGGCTTGTGCCGTGGAAGCATTGTCTCCCGTTAACATGACGGTTCTTTGGATTCCCAGGGAATGCAATTTTTGAATCACTTTTTGCCCGGACTCCCGGATTTCATCCGAAACAGCGATCAAAGCCAGGATTTCTTCTTCGTTCCCCATCAACATGACGGTTTTGCCTTGGGCTTGTTGCGATTGGACCCGATCTTTGAGATCATCGGGCATCCGGTCACGGAATAACCCTGGATTTCCAATTTCGTAAAGGATGCCGTCCACTTTGGCCCGCACGCCTTTTCCCGTCAGCGAGGAAAAATCCTCCACCACGCGGGAGCCGAAAGGAACATTCCATTCTTCCGCTTTTTTGAGAATGGCTGACGACAACGGATGTTGGGAGTTTTTTTCGATCGCTGCCGCAATGGCAAGCAGTTCTTCTGCGGACCTTGAACAAAGCGGCACGAAATCCGTGACTGCCGGTGTCCCTTTGGTCAGGGTGCCGGTTTTGTCAAAAGCGATGGCTTTGAGTTTGGCCGCGGATTCCAGGTGAATTCCGCCTTTGATGAGCACCCCGTTCCGTGCGGCCGTGCCGATGGCCGTGACGATAGAAACCGGGGTGGAGATGACCAAAGCACAGGGACATCCGACAACAAGCAGCGACAACCCCCGGTAAATCCATTCGCTCCAGTCTGCCCGGAAGATCAGGGGAGGGAGGATGGCCAAAAGAATGCCGGCAGCCAGTATCGCCGGGGTATACACCCGTGCAAACC
This sequence comes from Thermoactinomyces sp. CICC 10735, assembly GCF_016055175.1. Classification (NCBI taxonomy): domain Bacteria; kingdom Bacillati; phylum Bacillota; class Bacilli; order Caryophanales; family Thermoactinomycetaceae; genus Thermoactinomyces; species Thermoactinomyces sp. CICC 10735. Next base: position 507,493 of record NZ_JAECVT010000003.1, read on the forward strand.
GGTCAATGAAGGCTTGCGCCGGAGCCCGTCCGGCCTGGGCTTCTTCCACTAAATGAATGATTTTGGCTAGGGTGGTGTCTTCAACCCGTTTGGTCACCCGCACTTCCAGGAATCCTTCTTCGTTTAAGGTTCCGGCAAACACTTCATCCCCGGTGCTTTTGGCCACGGGAACGGATTCGCCGGTGATGGCGGCCTGGTTGACCGTGGAAGCTCCGTTGATGACCATCCCGTCCATGGCTATTTTTTGCCCGGGTTTGACCAGCATAATGTCGCCCGTTTCAATTTCCTGGACGGGAATGAGTTTTTCTTCCCCGTTGCGGCGAATCCAGGCCTGTTTCGGTGCGATATCCATGAGCGAGCGAATCGATGTGCGCGCTTTATCCATGGAGTATGATTCCAGCATTTCACTGATGGCGAACAAAATAACGACCATGGCGCCTTCCCCCCACTCTCCGATGGCGACGGCACCGACGATGGCAATGGTCATCAGGGTATTCATTTGAAATTCAAATCGGATGAGGTTTTTCAAACCGTGGATAAACAACCGGTATCCTCCCGTGAGGATGGAAGCCGCATACAAGAGGATGACGGGAAGATTTTCGCCGGATTGCCGGCTCAAGATCCAGGCGGCAATCAGAAAGAAAGCAGAGAGAAAGACGGGATAATTCGCTTTGTTCTTCCAAAATGAAAGGCGGTTTTCACCCGGGATTTCATGCTCCGGTGAGATTTTCAAGTTTTCAAAGGCGCCGGCTTTTTCAATTTCTTCCATGGTGGCATTGCCAAGCACCGTGATCTTGGAAGCCCCGAAATTTACCTTGGCATCTTTTACACCGGGCAGATTGCAAACATTTTTCTCAAATTGTGCAGCGCAATGGGCGCAGGATAACCCGTGAATACGGTAAATTTTTTTCGCTTCATTGGTTTCCATTTTCGCGTAACTCCTTACTGTGATCAAAGGCCAACCGGATCAAGTCTTTGACGTGATCATCATCCAGTGAATAAAAAACCATTTTTCCTTCCTTCCGGTATTTGGCCAGGCCCATATTCCGCAACAAGCGTAAATGATGGGAGGCGGTTGCCGGCGAAGACCGGATGATATTGGCCACATCACAAACGCATAGTTCACTTTCCTTTAATAAAGCATAAGCGATTTTCAAGCGGGTCGGGTCAGCCAAAGCTTTAAACATTTGTGACGTATCGCTGAAATTTGTGTCTTTCAGGGAAGACCGGGCTCTTTCGACTTTTTCTTCATCAAAACAATAAATTTCACAACGGTCTTTACTCAACGATGGCACCTCGTTTCTTTGGAAATATCGGGGACAGGCCGGTTTTTACCATCAAATATTCAAATGATTGTTTGATTATATGATAACACCAAGCGGCATAGATTCAAATATCCTTTTGAATATCTTTTGGATCCATGTTTGGAATGTTTCTTTATTATTGACATCCGGATCACTTGATGATAAAAATTGATTGAACGACCAATCAAAAATTAGATTATACAATCAAATTTTGAGGGTGGGTATCGTGCAGATCCAAAAAGGAGAAGAAAAAGCTTATTTTTTTGTTAGTATAGGACTGAGTATCCTTGCGTTTTGGTATTTATGGCATCACTTTGCCGGAGTGGAAGAAAAAACGGTGATCACTGTTTATGATTACTGGTATGTTTGGATCCGGCCCGTGATTATCGGGATTGTCGGGATCATTACTTTGCTTTCGGCCGTGCTGTTTTTATTTCGTCATCCTGTTGCGGCCGTGCTGTTTCAAAGCGGGATTTCCCTGATCGTGTTCATTCTGGTGGCGAACTTGGTGGTTTTGGTCATCCGGGGGGGTCATCACTTGATTCAGGGAGGTGCCCGGCCGGTTTTGGAAGGGGTGGTCCGGGAGCCGCACAAAGTATTTTTGGTTCCGGTGATTATCCTTGTGTTGTCCATTATGAGTGCCATCAGGAAAAAATAACCTGAGAGGTGAATGCGATGCAAAAAGATGAACGGGAAAAAGGAAAATTATCCTTTATTCAAGAGGCGAGACGGGAACAGATCATTCAAGCCGCCATTGAAACACTGGGGGAGATTGGATATGTGAAAGCCAGCTTGTCCAAGATCGCCAAAAAAGCTGGCATTTCCACCGCTCTGATTTCTTATCATTTTCGGGATAAGGAAGACTTGATGTATCATGTGTTGATGAAACTGATGGGGGATTTGTCTGCTTATGTTTTGGAGAGGGTTCACAAGAAAACAACCCCCTTGGACCAGTTGCATGCCTTCATTGAAGCCAGTTTGGCTTACCAGGGAACACACCAACAGAAAAATGTGGCTTTGATTGAAATCATTTTTAATGGCAGAACACCAGATCATATTCCTTATTATCTGCTTGGTGACTCAGAAGAGGATCCTCTTCTGAAGGAGCTGCGGAATATTTTAAGGGAAGGGCAGAAAGAAGGAGTTTTTGGAGACTTCCATTTGGATGTGATGGTTCACGTCATTCAGGGATCAATCGGAGAATACATGCTGGATTCAGGTCTCATGCAAAAAGTGGATTTGGAAACATACAGCCGGGAACTGATCCGGATCCTCGATCAGACTGTCAAAGCCGGCGGGGAGGATTGAAACTGCAAGGTCCGTTTCCGATGTCGTGAAGAGGAAAAGAGGGGCTGTCACGACTTCAACCGGCTTTCATCAAAAGGGGAAAGCCGGTTTTGATGCTTTTCAGGTGAAGGAGAGGGATTCCATTTCCGTGATCTTTTGATTGGAAAAGAAAGCTGAAATGGCAAACGAAGCGGCGCCAAGGGCTGTCGAATCATCTTTCAGCTTGGAAAAGCGAAGGCGGGTTGGGAAGGGATGATGGTTGGACAGCCGCTCTTCCAAAACGCGTTCAATGGGGTTTTTAATCCAGGGTTCAAAGCGGGCGATCCGGTTTCCGATGATCATGGCTTCGGGATTGAACGTATTCATGACATTGGTCAGGCCGATGCCGATGTATTCTCCCAAAGTGTTCAACAGTTGAATGACTTCAACGTTTCCTTTTTGGGCTTCGGTGTAAAGAACATCCAAATCGGCTTCCGGATGTCCTTCCGGGAGGTTCCGTTTGGAAGCCGCATTTAAAAGGGCGCTTTCCGATGCATATAATTCCCAGCAACCGCGGTTGCCGCACGAGCATTTTCTGCCCTGAAAGTCGATGGACATATGTCCCATTTCCCCGGCAATCCCCGTAAAGCCCCGATAGAGTTGATGGTTGATCACGATCCCCGTTCCGATCCCGATGCCGATGCTGATATACACTGAATTGGCAATGTGTTTGCCGGATCCGTACAACTGTTCCCCGTGGGCGCCGGCATTGGCTTCGTTTTCGATTTTGACCGGAATGTGGAATTTTTCTTCCATCACTTGTTTTAAATCCACGTTTTTCCATTTCAGATTGGGGGCGAATAAAATTTGTCCCCCGGAATCAACCAGTCCCGGGACCCCGATGCCGATGCCGACAATGCCATACGGGCTGTCGGGAGCTTTTTGGATAAGGTTCTCCGTGACGGCCGTCATTTGGTCCACGACCGTTTCCAGCCGGGTTGACTTTAATTTGCTCGTGGTTTTTTCGACGATATTTCCGCTTAAATCCGTTAAGATTCCCGAGAGATAGTTCACGCCGACATCCATGCCGATGGCGTAACCGGCGTGATGATGAAAATAAAGCATTACAGGCTTCCGGCCGCCACTGGATTGGCCGGCGCCGATTTCTTTGACGAAGGATTCTTTCAACAATTCGGCAACCATGGTGGACACCGTGGCTTTATTCAAACCGGTTTCTTTGGAAATTTGTGCCCGGGAGATCGGGCCTTTGTTTTTGATGGTGTGGAAAACAACGGATTTATTGATCTGTTTGACCAGGTTTTGATCTCCGGTTCTGAGTGCTTTCATTTCTTTTTTCTCCTTACTGCAACCTCTGTTGTTGAAATTTTATCATACTCCATGGTTCGGTTCATGCGCAATGATTGTTTATGGTTTATACAAAGTTATGCTGCCAACCGCCGTGGATTTTGTATTTTATTATATATAGAAATTATATATTTGGATATATTCTTATTTTTATTGACAACGCTTTCATCAAAGTGTTAATCTTAGTTTAACAATTAAACAAAGTTTCGCTGAGTGTGGGCTGGAAAGGTTTCCGGGATGTCAGGAAATTCCGTCAAATGGCATAATATTCTTTCTAAATTTGCGGTTGAAAGAAACCTGCAGGCAACATGGAGACAGGAGCTGGTTCAATATGAAATATGTCATCGGTGTCGATTTGGGGACGAGTGCAGTCAAGCTTCTTCTGGTCAACAAGCCGGGGGAAGTGGTATTACAAGTCTCCAAATCCTATCCGCTGATTCAGGAAAGGTCTGGGTGGAGCGAACAAAACCCGGATGATTGGGTGAAGGCCACCATCAGCGGATTAAAAGAGCTTTTGCACCAATTTGCGGGGGATCCCGAAGACATTGAGGGGATCAGTTTTTCCGGGCAGATGCACGGCTTGGTGCTGCTGGATGAAAACCTGGAAGTGCTGAGAAACGCCATTTTGTGGAATGATACGCGCACGACGGAAGAATGCCGGGAGATCGAAGAGCGGGTGGGCAAAGAAAGGTTGCTCGAAATCACCAAAAACCCGGCCTTGGAAGGGTTCACCTTGCCGAAACTCCTCTGGGTGAAAAAGCATGAACCACATTTGTATCAAAAAGCCGGCGCTTTTGTCCTGCCCAAAGATTATGTGCGCTTTAAGCTCACCGGGAAACTTCATATGGACTATTCCGATGCGGCGGGCACCCTTTTGATGAATGTGCCGGAAAAAACATGGAGCCGGGAAATCGGGGAACGGGTCGGGGTGGACATGCGCCTGTGTCCGCCACTTATTGACTCGGTAGATGAAGTCGGTACGGTCACACCGGAAATCACAAAAGAGACCGGCTTGTCGCCGGCGACCCGCGTCTTTGCCGGAGGGGCGGATAATGCCTGCGGCGCGATTGGGGCCGGAATTTTAAAAGAAGGAAAAACGCTTGTCAGCATCGGGACTTCCGGAGTGGTTTTAACGTATGAAAAAGACGGAACCAAAGACTTTGGCGGAAAAGTCCATTATTTTAACCATGGCGCCCCCGATGCGTTTTACACCATGGGCGTCACGTTGGCCGCCGGGTACAGTTTGTCCTGGTTGAAAGAGGTCTTAGCCAACGACGGGGATTTTGACGAACTGTTAAACGGGATCGACCGGATTCCCGCCGGGGCGGATGGCCTGCTGTTTACCCCTTATATTGCCGGGGAACGAACACCGCATGCCGATGCCTTGATTCGCGGAAGTTGGATCGGACTGGACAGTTCGCATCAAAAGGAGCATTTGGTCCGTTCCGTGTTGGAGGGAATCACCTTTTCGCTGAATGAATCCGTGGAAATGTTTCGTGCAAACGGCAAAAAGGTGGATCAGGTGATCTCCATCGGCGGCGGGGCCAAAAATGAAACATGGCTGCAAATGCAGGCGGATATTTTCGGGGCCAAAGTCGTGAAACTGAAAAGCGAACAAGGCCCGGGGATGGGAGCGGCCATGCTGGCGGCTGCCGGATGCGGCTGGTTTGAATCGTTATCAGAATGTGCGGAGCAATTCGTCAAAGAGGAACGGGTTTACGAGCCGATTCCGGAAAACGTGAAAAAATACCGGCAACTGTTTCGGATCTACCGGGAAATTTATCCGGCTACCAGCGGACTGAGCCGTCAATTGCAGGCGTTCCGCCATGGAGGATGATCTTTTAAAGAGGAGGATGCGTAGGTGAAGGCAGACAAAGCATACCGGTTATCTTTCACCGAAAAGGCCAAGGAAATCGTCAGCCAAATGACCTTGGAAGAAAAAGTGTATCTGATGAGCGGGAATTTGACGAGAGAAGACTTGGTTGAGGAAGACAAAAAAGGCATCCGCTACAATGAAGTTCCTTATGAAGCGGGTGGGAACCGACGCCTGGGCGTGCCGGCCGTCAAGTTTGTCGACGGGCCGCGCGGGGCGGTGTCGGGAAATCGAAGCACCTGTTTCCCGGTTTCCATGGCCAGAGGGGCGACCTTTGACAAAGACTTGGAAGAAAGAATCGGACAGGCGATCGGGAAAGAAGTGAAAGCACTTGGCGGGAACTTGTTCGGGGGAGTTTGCATCAATCTTCCGCGCCATCCCGGATGGGGAAGGAGCCAGGAGACGTACGGGGAGGATTCGTTCCATCTGGGGGTGATGGGCTCTCACCTGGCCAAAGGAGTCCAGAGTGAAAACGTGATTGCCTGCGTCAAGCATTTTGCATTTAACAGCATGGAAAATGCCCGGTTTACGGTCAATGTGAAAGCGGACGAGCGCACGGAACGGGAAGTGTATCTGGCCCATTTCAAAGACGTGATCGACGCCGGGGCGGCTTGTGTGATGAGTGCTTACAACAAATACCGGGGAACGTATTGCGGACATCATGATTATTTGCTGAATCAGGTGCTCAAAGGCGAATGGGACTTTGACGGATTTGTGATCAGCGACTTCTTGTGGGGAGTCCGGGATACGGTTGAAGCGGCCAACGGCGGGATGGACATCGAAATGAACGCTGTGAAATACTTTGGCGAAAAATTGGTGGAAGCGGTCAAAAACGGCCAAGTTCCCGAAAAGAAAATCGATGAAGCCGCCGTGCGCATTGTCCGGACGCTTCTGGCTTTTTCGGAAGCGGATGAAAAAAAATACGGCGAAGAGGTTGTCGGCTGCAAAGAACATGTTGCTTTGGCGCTGGAAGCGGCGGAAAAGTCGATGACCCTGCTACAAAACAAGCATGAGACGCTTCCATTTTCCAAAGAACGTTGCAAGCGCATCGCAGTAATCGGCCGGCTGGGGAGCAAAGAAAATACGGGCGATCATGGTTCCAGCCGGGTTTATCCCGAATATGTGGTGACACCGGTGGAAGGAATCCGGCGAATTGTCCCCGGTGCCGAAGTGATTTTTGATGACGGACAAGACATCGGGCGGGCCCGAAAATTGGCCGCCACGGCGGATGCGGTCATTTTTGCGGTGGGCTATGACCATGATGATGAAGGTGAATATATCAACAATGCTCAGGATGACAGCGGATTGTCCGCCATCGGTGCCGGGTTTGATGCGGTGGGCGGAGACCGGGTCCGGTCCTTGGGGCTCCATGAAGAAGAGATCCGGTTGATTCAAGCCGTGGGGCCGGTGAATCAAAATTCTGCAGTCGTTTTGATCGGCGGGAACATGATCATGATCGAGGAGTGGAAAGATTTCGTTTCCTCCATTCTGATGGCTTATTATCCGGGGATGGAAGGCGGAACTGCGATTGCCAAAACGTTATTCGGCGATGTGAATCCCGGCGGAAAGCTGCCGTTTGTTGTCCCCAAAAAGGAGAGCCATCTCCCACCGGTCGATTGGGAAGCCGATGAGATTGTCTATGGATATGACCATGGTTATGTCAAATTGGAAAAAGAAGGGGTCGAACCGTCTTTGCCGTATGGGTTTGGCTTGTCTTACACCACGTTTGATCTGTATGATGCCGGGTTTTCCGCCGGCGACGGGTGGGTCACTGCCAGCTGTACGGTCAAAAACACCGGAAACCGGGCGGGGGATGAAGTCATCCAGATGTATGTCGGATTCAGCCAGGCCAAAGTGGACCGGCCGGTGAAAGTGTTGCGCGGGTTTGAACGCGTCCGCCTTCAACCGGGAGAGGCCAAAAAAGTGGAGATCCGGTGCCCCGTTGATAAGCTGAAGTGGTTTAATCCCAAAACCCGCCAGTGGGAGCTGGAGCATATGGAGTATGAAGTCTATATCGGAAACAGCAGCCATGAGCGGGATTTGATCAAAGGCAAGGTCACGTTGTGATTCTTTTGCGCGAGGAAAAGGCCGGACGGGTCTTTTCCGTGTCCCAACCAAAATTTAAAGTGTTTGGGGGATTTGTATGGAACACATCAGGGAGTACAAACCGAAGGCCGGGGAAACCCCGAAGTTGACAATGCTGGAGAAACTGACGTTTGGGATCGGGGATTTCGGTGCCAATTTCAGTTGGACCTTCATCGCTTCGTTTATCACGATTTACATGACGGATACGGTGGGGATTCAAGCCGGGGTGATCGGAACGATTATTTTGATTGCCCGGATTTTTGACGGCTTCACGGATCTGTTCATGGGAAACATCATTGACCATACCCGGACAAAAATGGGGAAAGCCAAACCGTGGGTGTTTTGGACGGCTCCGGTTCTCGGAATCCTGACATTCATGTTGTTTCATGTGCCGGATGATATCAGTGATATTTGGAAAATTGCTTATATTTTTACGGTTTATCTTTTAATTTCTGCGGTTTTTTACACGGCGAACAATGTCGCTTATGCTTCGTTGACCTCATTCATGACCAACCGTGAAAAAGACCGTGTCGCTTTGGGAAGCATCCGGTTTATTTTCGCCAATGCGGCGGTATGGATTATCACCACGTTCACCACCGTGTTGGTCGGAACATTCGGCGGCGGCCAGCAAGGTTGGACCGTCACCGCGGCCATTTACGGGATGCTGTGCGCCGTTCCCCTGATGATCACCGGTTGGTTTGTCAAAGAAAGAAATGTGGCCAAAAAGAATAAAGCAGAAACCAAAACCTCTTTTTTCCCGACCATGAAGGTGCTGTTTACCAACAAATACTTTATTCTGGCTTTGATTTTGTACTTGTTGTGGTATCTGCGCCAAACGGAAACAGGGGCAAGAATTTATTATGCGTCTTACATTTTCCATCAGCCGAATCTGATGGGCGTCTTAAGCACAGCCGGATTGATTCCTTTGCTGGCGGGACTCTTTTTTGCCCCGTATGTGGTAGGCAAATTCGGAATGAAAAAAAGCGCCTGTTACGGGTTGTTGATTTCAGCCGCCGGGTCCTTGATCATGATGGTGTTTTCCGAAAATTTAATCGCCTTGATTATCGGCATTGTGATCAACGCCATCGGATTGGTTCCCTTGCAGGCAGGGCTGAGTGCCATCGTGGCGGATGTAGGGGATCTGGTTTATTGGAAATCCGGCGTGCCGGTTCAAGGCTCGGTCTTCAGCTTGACCAGCGCCGGCATGAAAATCGGACAAGGACTCACCTCCGCTCTGGTCGGTTGGGCCCTGCAAATCGGAGGGTACGTGGCCAATGCCGGCGTCCAGTCGGAAAGTGCCGTTTTCGCGATCAAGTCGATGTTTATGTATTTTCCGTTCCTCGTCATTCTCTTGATGCTCGGGGTGCTCATGTTGTTGGATTATGAGAAAAAAATGCCGAAAATCAGACAGGAAATTCAAAGCCGAAATCATTGAGGGAGGGAATCCGGTGCATGTTCAAACCATCCGGCTCCACGAAAAATGGAAAAAATTCATTCTCCAAAACAGGGAAGGAATTGAAATCCATGTATTAAATTATGGCGGGATCATCCAAAAAATCATGGTCCCAGATCGCTTTGGCAAAGTGGAAAATATTGTTTTGGGATATGAAAAGGAGAAGGATTATGAGACGGATCCTTATTATCTGGGGGCGTTGATCGGGCCGGTGGCAGGCCGGATCCAAGGGGCCGAATTTCAATGGAATGATCAAACATTTAAACTGGAAAAAAATGAGGGGAACAATCATTTGCACGGCGGATCGCAGGGGTTTCACCAAGTGATTTGGGAAGCGGAACCGCTTCAAACACCGGAGGGTGTCGGCGTGAAGCTGTGTTATGAAAGCAAAGACGGAGAAAGCGGATATCCCGGAAACGTCAAAGTAACGGTGATCTATTGGCTGAACCGGAAAAATGAGTTGGTCATGGATTATCAAGCTGTCACGGACCGGACGACCCCGGTTACCTTGACCAACCACTCCTATTTTAATTTGTCGGGGAACTTGAAGGATACCGTTGAAAACCACCGGGTGCGGATGAATGCTTCCCGTTTTGCGGAATTGGACGAAGCGTTGCTTCCGACGGGAAGAATCCTTTCCGTCCGCCAAACCCCGTTTGATTTTGGGCAGGGACGAAATCTGAAAGACGGTTTTACCGGCAGCCATCCGCAAAACCGGATGGTTGGCGGCGGATATGACCACTATTTTTTCTTTGCTTCCAACCCGGGATGCGTGTCAGTCGAAGAAATAAAAAGCGGCCGGATGATGCAAATCATTACAAACCAGCCGGGGATGGTCTTGTATACATCCAATCAGATGAAAAAGGACCGGATGCTGGCGGGGGGATGGTCGAGAAAATATTTGGGAGTTTGTTTTGAAACACAAGCATCGCCTGCCTCCTTGCATGATCAGAGGTTTCCGTCCGTGCTTTTAAAGAGGGATGAAGTTTACCGCAAAAAAACGGTTTTTTCGTTTGGAATCAAATAGTGGCAGATGGCGTGGCCCTAACGGGCCGCTTTTTTTTATTTCTGATTCAAAACCATTCCCGTGGTCCACAGTTTGATACTCAGGTCAAGCAGAAACAGATCATCGGGATTTTCCAGGGACCGTCCGGTCAACGATTCAATTTTGCGCAGACGGTACACCAGGGATTGCCGGTGCAAATTGAGGGCCCGGGAAGTTTGGCTGATTCGGCAACATTTGTGCTGGGGATGATGACATCCGGCGCGAACTCCGATCCTTCCATCCTGTGCCGCTTCATTTGGGGAACGTTGATGGCCGCCATTACGGCCGTTCTCATCATCAGTAGCGGCTTGGAAGGATTGCAGACCGCCGCCTTGATTTCAGCTCTTCCCTTTACAATCATATTGATTTTGATGAGTTTTTCCCTGATCAAATCCTTAAGGCAAGAGAAAGGTTAAGGTTGTGCGCGGAAAGGAGAAAACACCTTTCCGCTTTTTGCTTGAAAAAGGGGACAAAAGCGGGGAAAGAAGGATCTTTTTTTATTCAGCCGGCCGGCTATGATAAACAAAGGAATCATTCAACCGGACGATGCACAGGAAAGGGTGAAAGGGAATTGGCAGGAATCAAAAAAAGCAAGCGCAAATGGATTTGGATTCTTGTGGTTCTTTTGCTGTTCGTCTCTTTGGTTTATGTCAACAACACTTCTCTTTTGGCAAAACCGCGTTCTGGCGATCCGTATCTCATGGCTCATCGCGGGCTGGCACAAACCTTTGACTTGGAGGGGGTGGAAAATGACACCTGCACCGCCGAGCGGATCCATCCGCCGGAACATTCTTATCTGGAAAACACGCTTCCTTCCATGCGTGCGGCTTTTCAGGCCGGAGCGGACATGGTCGAACTGGATATTCAGCTGACCAAAGACCATCAGTTTGCCGTGTTCCATGATCATATGCTGGAATGCCGGACCAATGCCAAGGGGAAAGTACGCGATTATACCATGGATGAACTGAAGAAATTGGATGTGGGGTATGGTTATACGGCCGATGGGGGAAAAACGCATCCCTTTCGCGGGAAAGGCGTCGGCTTGATGCCGTCACTGGACGAAGTGCTTCAGGCCTTCCCCGGAAAAATGCTGCTCATTCATGTGAAAAGCAATGATCCCCAAGAGGGAATCGTGCTTGCAGAAAAACTTAAATCGCTCCCTGCAGACCGCCTCCGTCAATTGGCGGTGTATGGCGGAGACCAACCGGTGGAAGAATTGCAAAAACAGCTTCCGGAGCTCCGCACGATGAGCAAAGCATCATTGAAAAGTTGCCTGCTTTCTTATCTGGCCGTGGGTTGGAGCGGTTATGTCCCGGCAAGTTGCCGGCAAACCCAGATTCATATTCCGGATGAGATCGCTCCCTGGCTGTGGGGATGGCCTGACCGGTTCCTGGAAAGGATGGACCGGGTGGACACCCGGGTGATTCTGGTGAAGGGAAGCGGCGGCTTTTCAGATGGATTTGACCAAGCCGAAGATGTATACCGTCTCCCCGAAGGTTACAACCGGTGGATCTGGACAAACCGGATTGATCGCATGGCCCCGCTTTTTAAGGATTAATCATTTCGTTCCACCAGATACCATTTTCCGGTGGAAGAAGCGATCATGGTCGGTGTCACCGGAAAGGGATGTTGTTGAAACCCGTTGATTTCATGAAGAGGAATTCCGGGAAAGCTCAAGTGACGGAGCAGTTCGCGATAGCACTGCTCGCGCACTTTTGCCGGGATTCCTTCTCTTTTGATCCAGCGGACGGCTTCCCGGAATTGTCCTTGTTGAATCAAAAATTGTATGTATAAAGGGAATACATGGTGTAGCGGCCGTCTGAATTGCAACTTGGAGCGTTTGCCGCGCCCGCCGCCCGGTTTAAAGAAGATCAGTTGGTCATCCACCATTTTTCGCAACAACCGTTTTACGTTGCGGGTGGAACAACACAAGACCCGGGCCAATTCGTTCAAACTGACATAAAACGATTGATGACAACGGTACTCTTGATATTGAAGTCTGAGCAACAAATAATACTCGATGATATTCATGCCATCACCTTGGTGCCAATCGGTTTGTTTGAAATCATCTTAACGGAAGGGCCGGAAATTTACCACCTGAGTTCCCGGGCTCATCCACCGCGGAGGGTATAAATGGAGACGTGCCCTCCGGACACGCCTCTTTATCCCGCTTTTCAATAACCTGATCGCCTCTGAATTTTTTCCTCTTAGTGAATATCTCTCTTTTTAAAGGAACCGCCCTGCACATCATGGATGTTTCCGGTGGCCAAAAATGCATTCGGATCAATATCCTCGACAATGGATTTTAATTTCGCTTCCTCCAGCCTTGTGATGATACAAAAAATCACTTTTTTGTTTTCTCCGCTGTAGCCGCCTTCCCCGGCCAAATAAGTGACACCGCGTCCCAAACGGTTGGAAATCGCTTGGCCGATGATTTCGATTTTGTCACTGATGATCCAAACGGATTTCATTTCTTCAAAACCTTCAATGACGATGTCAATCATTTTAACAGCGATGAAATAAGTGATCAAAGAGTACATGGCACGATCCCAGCTGAAGACAAAGCCGGCGCTGCTCAAAATGAACAGGTTGGCGAACATCACAATTTGACCGACGGAAAAAGGAACTTTCTTATTGATGAGGATGGCGAGGATTTCCGTTCCGTCCAAGGAACCGCCGTACCGGATGACCAGACCGACTCCGACTCCCAGAATAATTCCGCCAAACACGGCGGCAAGAAGCGGATCTTTGGTTACAGCCGGAATGGAATGGAATAAGTTGGTAAACACGGACATCACAACAATCCCAAACATGGTGGAAAAAGCAAAAGTTTTCCCGATTTGCTTATACCCCAAGAAAAGGAACGGAAGGTTAAAAACGACTAACAACAATCCAAGATTCCATTGGGTTAAATGAGAAATGATGATCGAGATACCGACAATGCCGCCGTCGATAACCTGATTGGGTACGAGGAAAACTTCCAAACCGAGCGAAAACAAAAAGGCACCGACCAAAATAAAGAAAATTCTTTTGATAGTATTTAACCAAATCAACTTTCTCGGCTTTTCCATTTGTTCCATTTCATTGGAAGAAGTTAATAACTCCATATGATTCACAACCCCTTTTTGACAGTGTGTTATCCAAGAGGGGATCAGGTTACAAAAAAGGGGAATGGCGAGGTTTTCAATTTCTTTCCATAACAATGATTCTTTAATTATATCACAATTATTTCATACGTGTTTTAAATATTTAAATGTCTAAAAATTAAAACCAATGTACAGAGGATGAAACCGGAAGGCGGTTCGGTTTTTGGGCTCCAAGATCATCCATTAATAAAACGGTTTTTTTCGCACAAAATATGCTTGATATGGATGGAAATGGTTGATCTCTCCCTCTTTTTTTGGATTATCCCGAAAAAACAAAGATTATTCACTTATCATTATGAATATATCCAATAAACAAAATAAATTGTTAAATAAAAAATAAATTATTCATATTTATATTAAAACAAATTGAAGCGAATGGGAAGGTGGCTGAATAATTTTCCATATGAATTAATTTCGTTCTTTTCCTTTTGAAAAAAGCAGAAAACGATTGGATTCAAACGAGAGGATAGAAAAGAAATAAAAAAAGAGGGTTTTTATTACAAGATAGAAAATAAATATTTAAACGTGGTTTCCAACAAAACCCTGCAAAAGAGAACAATTCCTCCAATCCATGTTTTTCCTTTTATGTGGCACCGGAAAAAAGAGATCCAAATCATTTGATGATGTGATTGACTTTGAAAGGTTGATATTTTATGATATGAATCATTCGGTCATCGAAGTAATTTTGGATGGTTGTTGAACATCTTGTGACGCATATTGACTTATGCAGGCTAATATTTTATTGTATTAATCATTCGATAATCGAAACATCATTTCCCTGGGGGAGGTGATTGTGATTCGTGATGATCAAATGGACAATTTGATTGGCCTGTTTCACCAAATAATGGCGCTCTGTCACCTCTTGCTGCGGGAAGAATTAAAAAAACATCATTTAACTTTTTCCCATGCGCTGGTTCTTCATTTTCTCAATGTCAAAGGAGCCTCCCCGCTGGTGGAGATCAGCAAGCATCTGGATATACCGCTGAGTTCACTGAGCGGAATGATCGGGCGTTTGGAAGAGATGGGTATGGTTTTGAGGAAACGGGATCAGAAAGACCGGCGAATCGTACAGATCAGGCTGACGGACAAAAGCCGGGAGATGATTGATGAACTCTCCGACTCCCAGAGAAACAAGATTTATGCGCATGTCAAAAGGTTGAATCTTTCTTCTGAGGAAATGGAGCGATTCATTGAAAATATGCAAAGGTTTATCGAGGGGGTACACGAAAACCGGTTGGAGAAAGGAGGGACAAAGCATTGAAGCGTGCGGTGAACAACTTGATTTTGGTCCTTTTTGTGCTGGGGATGGTTATCGGTACGGGATACTATCTTACCAATCAATCCCTTTATGTGACCAGTGAAATTGCCCAAGTGACGGCAGAGATGGTTCCGGTTTATCCGGATCAGGCCGGTGTGCTGAAAGAGTGGGCGGTTGAAGAAGGGGATTCCGTGGAAAAAGGTCAGATCCTGGGAACGGAGACGCTTCTGCAGTCCGGCCGGCCGTCTGACGAGGAATCCGATGCTCCGTTGACACAATCCATTACTTCGCCATATTCGGGTGTCCTTGTCAAAAGCAATGCCGTTCCCGGAAAGGTGGTCAGACCGGGACAACCGGTTGCGATGGTTGCCGATTTATCGAACAAATACATCGTTGCTTACATTGATGAGACAGAAATCGACCGGGTCAAACCGGGCAAAAAAGTGGACATTACGGTGGATGCTTTCAAAGACCGCATTTTTAAAGGAAAAGTGCAAAAGATTGGTTCGACGGCCGGGGATTTCACCAATCCATCGGCAAGCACGGACAGCCAAAATGAAAATAAAAAGGTTCAGCGTGTTCCGGTACAAATCGTCTTTGATGACCAAATCAACGTGAATTTGATGCCCGGAATGAATGCTGAGGTGAAAATACAGTCTTAAATCAAGGGGAAAGGTGATGGCTCATGAAAACAGGACGTCTTGTTTTGACGAATGCGCTTGTGTTCCTTATTATCATGGGATTGGGAATTGGCGGCTATTACTTCTATTATATGAAATCCAATTATATTGAAACCGAAGATGCCCGGGTAAAAGGGGATTTGATTCCGGTGGCTTCGGTCGGAAACGGAAAGTTGGAAGAATGGAAGGTTGAAGAAGGGCAACAAGTGAAAAGCGGTCAGGTTCTGGGGAAAGTAAACACCGGACAGCAAACCGTGGACATTCAAGCTCCGATGGACGGAACCATCGTGAAAAGCGATTTTTCTGAGGGGCAAATGGTTGCCGCAGGCCAAACCTTGGTCCAAATGGTGGATTTGAACAAACTTTACATTGAAGCGAACATCGAGGAAACCGAGATTAAAGATGTAAGTGTCGGACAAGAAGTGGACATTAAGATCGATGCGGAAGAAGGCACCAAAATCAAAGGAACGGTGAAGAAAATCGGAAAAGCGACCAACTCCGTCTTCTCCCTGTTGCCGCAACAAACCGCCAGTGGTGATTATACCAAAGTGGTCCAACGCATTCCGGTGGTCATTGAAATGGAAAGCTATCCGGATACCGTGGTGCCGGGTATGAATGCAACGATCCTCATTCATAAATAAGTTGATTTAAACAGATTTGTCAGGAAAGGAGGAAAAGAATGAGTGCGAATCAAAATACAGCGGACGGCGGCGGATTCCGACAGCATTTGCCGCTGATGATCGTGATTATGCTGGGAATGTTTTTGGCGGTATTGAACCAGACTTTGCTCAATGTGGCCATTCCCAGTTTGATTAATGAATTCAATGTGACGGCAAGCACGGCACAATGGTTGCTCACTGGTTATATGTTGGTCAACGGGATTTTGATTCCCTTCTCCGCTTATTTGGTTGACCGTTACGGAATCCGGCGGCTTTTCATCGCTTCGATGGTGTTTTTCACAGCAGGTTCACTCATCTGCGGGCTGGCCGCCACGTTTTCCATGATGTTGATCGGTCGTCTGATTCAGGCGGTTGGTGCCGGAATCCTGATGCCGCTGGTGATGGTGGTGACCCTTCATATTTTCCCGCCGGAGGCGCGCGGAAAAGGAATGGGGCTGTTCGGGCTCGGGATGATTTTTGCCCCGGCCATTGGTCCCACGTTGTCAGGATGGGTCATTGAACATTACGATTGGCGCATTTTGTTTAACGGGATGGTGCCGCTTGGTCTGATCGTCATTGGTTTTGCATTCTTCCTTTTAAAAGATGGTTTGAGAAAAGAGACCAAGCCGCAATTTGATTTTTGGGGGGCCGTCACCTCTTCGCTCGGCGTCGGTCTGTTGCTGTACGGATTGAGTGAAGCCGGGAACAAAGACTGGGATGATCCGGTGGTGGTTTCCACCCTTGTGCTGGGTGTGTTCTTCCTTTATGTGTTTGTGCTGTTGCAAGTTCGTTCGAAAAAACCGTTGCTCGATTTTTCCGTGTTTAAATTTGATATGTTTACCCTGTCGAGCGTGATTAATGCGATTATCACCATTGCCATGTTTGCGGGCATGTTTTTGATTCCGATTTACTTGCAAAACCTGCGCGGCTTTACCGCTTTCGAATCCGGGTTATTGCTGCTGCCGGGAGCGATTATCATGGGGTTGATGTCCCCGATTTCCGGTGTGTTGTTTGATAAAGTGGGTCCCCGTCCTCTGGCGGTGATCGGGCTGTTGATCACCACGGTGACCACTTATGAATTTACGCATTTAACCCTGGAAACCAGTTATACTTGGATCTTGATCATCTATATGATCCGTTCTTTCGGAATGTCCCTGTTGATGATGCCGATTATGACGGCCGGTTTGAACCAATTGCCGGAAGAGATGAACGGTCACGGCACGGCGATGGCCAACACATCACGGCAAATCGCCGGATCACTTGGAATCAGTGTGTTTACGACGATCTTTTCCATCCGCACCCAATATCATTTAGGGAAACTGGCGGATCAAGCCAATATGATGGATCCGGCTTACAGCGATCATTTTTATTCGGCACTGAGCGGTTTTGCCCAAGCTGTCGGCTTGCCGGCGGAACAAGCACAAAGTTTGATGACCAGCACATTGTACGGGCAAGCTGCCCAACATGCTTCAGTTTTGGGAATCAATGATGCTTTTGTTTGGGCCACCGTTTTTGCGTTTATTGGTTTGATTTTGAGTTTCTTCTTGCGGGATGTGCGGAAAGACAAGAAAGTATCCGGTTGAATGGTTCCTGAAATTACTCGGAATGTCGTGGAAGGGAGAGAAGTGATTCATGAAGATTTATGTGGTATATGACAGTGAAAGCGGACATACGGAAAAAGTGGCCGCATCGATTGCAGAGGGCGCACGCGAAGTGGAAGGGGCGGAGGTGATCCTCCGTCACGTCAATGAAGCCGATGTGCGGGAGTTAAACGATGTGGATGCGATCATCTGGGGATGCCCCGGCCATTTCGGAACAATCAGTTCCGGATTGAAGTCATGGATTGACCGTTTGGGACATCTGTGGGCGAACGGAAAATTGATTGGAAAAGTGGGAGCGGTTTTCTGCACGACCGCAACCCTGCACGGCGGTGCGGAAATGACATTGTGGAATTTGATTACGCCGATGCTTCATAATGGAATGATTATTGTCGGACTGCCGAGTAATTTGCCGGAAAATGTCATGTTGGGCTCTTATTACGGATTGTCTGTGACTTGTCCGGTCACGGATGGGGAAGAAGATTCACCGGGCGAAAATGACTTGTCACTCGGAAGAGCATTGGGACGCCGTGTGGCCAACGTTGCGAAAAAGTTGAAGTAAAAAGTTGATATGCTTTAAACCCGGAACAAAAGGGGGGAGTCGATTGACTTTTTTGATTCTTTTTTACGGGGCGCTCATTGTTCTTGGCGGAATAGTGTTGTATGCCATCAATTCCCGTGCCGGGAAAAATGTTGAGGAAGAAGAGCAGGCGGGAACCGCGGAGGTCCCGTCCCAAAAAGAAGCGCCTCAAAACAATGAATCTCCGGCGAAAAAAGTGACCGGGAAAGAAACGGATTCCTCCGGATACACCATGACCGATGATGAGTATCGGGAAGCCTTGCGCAGAAGCTTGAAAAAACAAACAGATACGGAAACGAAAGAAGAGCCGCCCCGGGATCCCGACCGGTACAGTGACCAAGAATACCGGGAAGTTCTTCGTTCGATGCATAAGCAATTGAATCAAGATAAGGAATCCAACCGGTAAACGAAGTCCCGGAATGCACCGCCCTGTGAAATGCAGGGTGGTTTTTTATTAGTGTTCCCATCGGTTGCCGGTTTTATCCCTTGGTTGAAAAGAGGTTCACGGACGGGCACTTCATGCGGATTATTCAGGATGGTCATTCTTCCCATGGCGCCGGAAGGAGGAATGGGCTATACTTTTGGCTGGTTGGATTTGGATGGAACGATAACCGAAGGGAACCGGAATGCTGTGCATGAATGGGAAGCATGGTATTTTGGTTGAAAGAAAAAGGAGTACGAGCGAATGGGACAAAATGCGTACAAAAAGGTTCGGGAAATCATCGATACCTCTGCCGGTTTATTAACCGGCCAGGCTTTATATCCATTTGCGGTGGATGAAATTCTTTGCAAGGAAGTGGGAAGCGGCCATCTTCCCCCGGTGCTTCATATTTGGCGGCATCAAAATGCTTTTATCCTGGGAATCCGGGACCGGAAATTGCCTCATGCTGAAAAAGCGATCGGTTGGTTGGAATCACTTGGTTCCCGTGTGGGAGTCCGAAATTCCGGGGGAGCCGCTGTTCCTTTGGATCCGGGGGTGGTCAATCTTTCTTTGATTTTGCCTTCACCAAGGGGAAAAGTGGAAATCAAACAAGACTTTGAAATCATGTATCAGCTGATGCGGGAGTGTTTAAAACCTTTGGTTCCCCCCGTTGAAAAAGGGGAAATCGAAGGATCCTACTGCCCGGGGGATTATGATTTAAGCATTGACGGGCGGAAGTTTTGCGGCATTGCCCAGCGGAGACAGATCCGGGCCTTTGTGATTCAGGCATTTGTTCTGGTGGAAGGAAACGGAAAGGAAAGAGGAAAGAAAGCGAAACAATTTTATGATTTGGCGTCAGGCGGCGATTTCAGCGCGGATTTCCCCAAAGTGGAACCCGGCAAAATGGCTGCCTTGTCCGAATGGAACCAGGATCTGACCGTTGACCGGTTTGTATCGCGGGTCAAAGAAGTGGTTGGTGACGGACGGAAAAAGGAAAGACATGATTACGATCCGGTGTATGAAGGACCGGTTCGGGAAATGTTGACGAAGATCCAAACAAGATACGGAAAATGACAAAAAGCCACTCCGGTGAGGAGTGGCTAAACACGTAGGAAAACGCTGTGAAAAAGGGATTGGGTTATAATGAACCCGCCTGCTGCAGCACAGACGGATGCGAGAAGGTCTCGGGTCTCATATTATTATTCGGACCCGTTTTTGATTTTCTGTCCTCGCGGGCAGATTTTTTAATGACGCCTTGCAAAGTCGACAAAACGGAATTTTTCCGGCAGATGGCGGGATTCCGTGTATTGAAAAAGCGTGTTGTCCTCCAAAAAGACATAATTTCGGACCACCGCCACATAAGGCTCTTTTTGATGGTCAAGGAAGTTCCGGTCTTCTTCCGTAATGGGTTCGATGGTGATGACTTTTTTGGCAAAGCTGATGGAAAGCCCGCACTGTTTTTCCAGATATTCATAAATGGAATCTTGGCAGACTTCTTTGGTCAACTCGGGAACATAAGCCTGTCGGAAGTAATCCTTGTCCAAAATGATTTTTTCCCCGTCCACTTCACGGATCCGGACAACTTCCCAAACCGGTTCCTTGCGCTTTAACCCAAGTTCCGCGTGGATTGTCGGATCCGCCGGTTTTAATTCCAATTTCTTCACATGGGTCTTCCATTGTTTATTTAATTTGGAGAACAATTCTTTGAAACCGACCAATCCCGAAACCGGAAAGTCGTACCGGTGAATTCCCAACACAAAAGATCCTTTGCCTTTGATTTTTTGGATATAGCCGTTTTGGGACAACAAGTTCAGTGCCTTTCGCACCGTTTCACGAGAGGTTTGGTATTGTTTGGAAAGATCATGTTCGGAGGGAAGTTTCCCTCCGGGTTTTAACTTTCCTTTTTCGATTTGTTCGGCAAGTTCATGGTAAATGGTCAGATAAATGTTTCCCACTTTGTTTCCCCTCAATGATTGGTTTTCGTTAAACGGAAAACAAGGGATTCGTAAGGACGCAATGTCATTTCCCGGAAATGGTCCGGCGCATCCGGATAGTTGGAGAGCACCAATTCTCCTTTCCAGTCTTCCGGCACATGGGAAGACGGCAGATGCCAACGGGTGGAATGAGCAAAGAAATTATTGATGACGAGCCATTTTTCATTCCGGCCGTACCTCAGATAAGAAAAGACATCCGGGTGATCCAATTGAACGGGTTCAAAAGTGCCGTTGATCAAGACATCGTGCTCTTTTCGCAGCTGAATGAGACGTTTGTAATGATGAAAAATGGAGTTGTTGTCCTTTAAGGCTTGTTCCACGTTGATTTGCCGGTAATTCGGTGCAATGGGAATCCAAGGGGTACCTTGGGTGAAGCCCCCGTGTTTCCCCGCTGTCCATTGCATCGGGGTGCGCGCGTTGTCACGGGATTTTTGCCGGATGATCCGCATCACTTCTTCCTCGGTTTTCCCCTGCTCCCGCAAAATGTGATACATATTCCTTGTTTCGACATCCCGGTACTCGTCGATGGACGTAAAATCCGGGTTGGTCATGCCGATTTCTTCCCCTTGGAAAATAAACGGGGTTCCATGCATCAAATACATGGCGGTGGCCAACATTTTGGCCGATTCTTTGTGGTATGGTCCGTCATTGCCGTAGCGGGAAACCACCCGCGGCTGATCATGGTTGCACCAAAACAAGGTGTTCCAGCCGCCGCCTTTTTGCATTTCCGTCTGCCAAGAAGAAAGGATTCGTTTTAATGCTTCAAAATCCATTTGGCCTGTTTCCCACTTCTTCCCGTCCGGATAATCCACTTTCAAATGATGGAATTGAAAAACCATGTTTAACTCGCGGTTGTCCGGACGGGTGTATTGAATGCAGTGCGGGATGGTCGTGGACGACATTTCGCCTACGGTCATGATATCATAGCGGGAAAAGACTTCCCGGTTCATCTCCTGCATAAATTCGTGGATGCGCGGCCCGTCGGTGTAAAATTTGCGGCCGTCCCCGGGAGGGACGGATCCGTCGTCATCGGGGAACCGCTGATCTTTGGAGATCAGGTTGATCACGTCCAACCGGAATCCGTCCACGCCCAGATCCAGCCACCAACGCATCATTTCGTAAATTTTTTGTCTCAGCTCCGGATTTTCCCAGTTTAAATCCGCTTGGGTTTCATCAAATAAGTGCAAGTAGTATTGGCCGGTTTTTTCGTCCCGTTTCCAAGCGGAACCCCCGAATTTGGATTGCCAATTGTTCGGTTCCTTTCCGTCCTTTCCGTCTTTCCAGATGTAATACGAACGGTACGGACTTTCTTTGGAAGATCGGGACGCTTGAAACCATTCATGCTCGGTGGAAGTATGGTTGACCACCATATCCATGATCAATCGCATGCCGCGTTGGTGCACTTGATGGAGAAGTTCTTTAAAATCCTCCATCGTTCCGTATTCTTCATGGATTTTGTGATAATTGCTGATATCATACCCGTTGTCGTTTTGCGGAGATTCATAAACCGGCGTCAGCCACAAAACATCGACCCCCAGCTCTTTCAGGTAGTCCAGCTTCTGAATGATTCCTCTTAAATCTCCTGTTCCGCTCCCTGTCGTGTCATAAAAGCTTTTTGGATAGATCTGGTAGACAACAGCTTTTTTCCACCATTCCGCCAACAAAAAAACCTCCTTGTAAGCTACATCAACTCTTGGATTTCTTCCTTGATAATGGATGATTTCGTTCCAAACACCGCCTGAATCCCGTCGCCTTTTTTGATGACACCGGCGGCGCCCAATGCTTTCAGACGGTTTTCATCCACTTTGTCAATTTCTTTGACCCCGACCCGGAGGCGGGAGATGCACGCGTCCAGTTTGACAATGTTATCTTTGCCGCCCAAAGCTTCCAAAATGAGAGCGGCTTGGCTGCTTGTGCTTTCTTTTTCTTTGCTTCCGGATTGGATGCCGATTTTTTCGCGGAACTCGTCTTTGGTGCGGAGACGGGTTTCTTCGTTATCATCTTCACGTCCCGGTGTTTTCAGGTTCATTTTTTGGATCAAAATCCGGAACGTGAAATAGTAAATAACCGCAAAGACAAGGCCGAGTCCGATGGTGACAAGCCATGCATTGGAGTGGTTGGGCAGTACATTGAACAAGATGAAGTCAATCAGCCCGGATCCGCCGGCAAAACCGCCGTGCATGCCCAAAGCATTGACAAGCCCGAAAGCGATGGCGGTCAAAACAGCATGAATGGCATATAACACCGGGGCAACAAACAGGAATGTGAATTCAAGCGGTTCCGTGATTCCGGTCAACAAAGCGGTGACGGCAGCCGCCACGATCAAGGATTTGGTTTTTGTTTTTTTGCCCGGTTTTGCCGTGTGAATGATGGCCAGTCCCGCAGCCGGCAGTCCGAACATCACCGGGATGAATTTCCCAGCGATGTAGGTGCCTCCGGTAATGGCAATCGACGGGTCACGCAGTTTGTCGATGACTTGGGAAATATAAACGTTTTGGTCCCCCACGATGCGGGCGCCGTCCAACGAAGTGTAAGCGCCGCCGATATCCGTGAACAGCAAGGGGGTGTTGTAAATATGATGCAAACCGAACGGGATGAGCAGTTTTTCAATCCCGCCATACAACCCCACAATCAACGGGTTGGTATGGGTGGCAATATAGTTCCCCAAAACAAAAATCCCGTTTCCGACCGGCGGCCAGATGAAGTAAAGAACCACTGCAGACAAGATGGCCCCGAACGAAGAAACAATGGGAACCAGCCGTTCTCCGCTGAACAAGGAAATCGAATCGGGCAATTCCACTTTATGAAAGCGATTGTAAAGATAGGCGGTCAAAAAACCGATTAAGATCCCGCCGAACACACCGATTTGCATGGTTTCGATGCCAAGTTCGGTTCCCAGCAGTTTTTCGTTCAGGTTGATTCCGGTGATATCAATCAACGCCCCGAGGGTGGTATGCATGATGAAGAACGAAATCAGTGCCGAGAAACCAGCCATTCCTTTGCCGGTCCAAGTGACGGCAATTGCCACGGCGAACAGGACGGGAAGATTATTAAAAACGGCTTGTCCTGCCCGTTGCATCAATTCCCCGGTGACTTGCCAGCCGTTGCTGCTCAAGAAAGGAATCAATTCTTGAACATTGGGATTTAAAATCACACCGCCCAGACCCATCAAAATCGAAACAAGCGGAAGAATGAGAACCACGGCCATCATGGAGCGGCCGACACGTTGAAAAAAGTCAAAAGAGAAACCTTTCGCCATTATTTTCCTCCTATCCCCGTGTTGGAATCAGTCGCCTGTATATACAGGAAAGGGAATATAAAAAAATGAAAAGCCTTTCATTTAACCAAATTGTACTCCTGTCTATACAGGTTTGTCAATGGAGGAGGGAGGTTCCGGGAAATCCTGATCCTGCCATTGATTCTGACGCCAAGCTTGTGTTATGATGAATACACCGCGCTAGACGGGGAGGTAGCGGTGCCCTGTAACCCGTAATCCGCTATAACGGGGTTGACGCCTGTCCGAGGCGTGCTTTGTGCGAGGCTGGTCTGGATCATCCGTGTTGATGACCGGGTCCTGCGCAACGATCACTTCCGAACCGTGTCAGGTCCTGACGGAAGCAGCACTAAGGGAGACCGGTCGTGTGCCGCAGGGGTGCCTGGTCTGAGCTGATGGTTCAGGGGCCGCTCGGGCAAGACACGTCGGAGACAGGTGCGCGGTACATAGACATCTTTGAAAAACGCACCTTGGGCACAAGGTGTTTTTTTAGGTTTTGAATGGAAAATTTTTTCTTAAAGAAGGAAGAAAAAGGTAAACAGCGAATAAAAAGGTAGAATTATTTGTGGCATGTTGCCCGTACACAGCAGGTTGTTGTCAAAAAAGATGGGAACTTCCCATTTTGATGTCGGTTGTTTGCGGTTGTGATGGGAGAAGTTGTTCACTTGTGGATCTCATGTGATTCCAATGAATCGTTCGTTGCAAAAAGTAAGCACGAAGGATAGAAGGGAAGCTTTTAATGTGGCGGTGCGAAGATGATGAATATGAACACAAAGGCGTTAGCAGGAAATGGAGATGGGTCAATCCATTTATACACATTTTATCCTGTGACACCCTATGAGCGTTTGGCCGTCCAGTTAATTTCAAAAATCCACTTGGGAGTTATCGTGGTTGATGACCGGTTGAATGTCGTGGAAATCAATCAAGCAGCAGCAAGGCTGTTGGGGCTGGAAAAGTCAAAGATGATGTACCGGTCGTTCCGGGATGCCGTGATTCAGCTGGGGTTGCCGAAAAAGTACAGGGAACGGTTGTTTTCGATTTTGCATTCCCGCAAAGAGAAACGGAAGCTGGAATTGGACTGGTGCCCGGACGGGGAAGAACCGCGGTGCCTGCTGATGCGGTTTCACACGTTTGAAGACAGTGAAAGCGGCTTGAAAGGGCAAATTTTGATGATTGAGGACCAAACCGAGATGCAACTTTTGAGGCAGCAGGTTCAGCAAAACAACCGTTTGGCGACCATCGGTCAGATTGCAGCCGGAACCGCGCATGAAATACGCAATCCCCTCACGGCGATCCGGGGCTTTTTACAGGTGATCGGGCACAAAATGAAGGAGAACGGGCAGCAGAAAGAACACGGGTATATCGATATCATGTTAAGGGAGATCAGCCGGATCAGCAGCCTTGTCGGGGAATTTTTGATGCTGAGCAAACCACGGCATTTAAACGTCCAATCCGTGAATGTGACAAAGGTCTTCAACGATATCCTGCCCATCATCAAAAACGAAGCACTTCTTTATAACATTGATGTGGTGACCAAACGGCAACTGACGACGATTCCGATGATTGAAGCAGATGGGGAGTTGTTGAAACAGGTTTTTCTCAATATTTCCAAAAATGCGATTGAAGCAATGAAAGATGGCGGCCTGCTGACGATTCGGCTCAAAACATATGAAAAAAGAAAACATGTGGTTGTGGAGATCATGGATACCGGTCCCGGAATACCACCTCATGTTTTGGAAAAAATATATGAACCGTTTTTTACAACCAAAGAGAACGGAACCGGTCTGGGACTTCCCATTTGCCGTCAGATTTTGCGGGAGATTGACGGAGAAATCAAAATTGAGTCCGGACCGAAAGGAACCAAGGTGAAAGTCTGCTTGCCGCTTATCAAAACATAAAACCCACTGCCGATAAGACGACGGATCTTTTCCCACAGGCAGTGGGTTGTTTCTTTTGGAAAAAAGGTTTCCAGTGTAGTATGATAGTAAAGACCATGAATATGCCCCGTTGAGGGGGAACAAGTTGGAGTGTTGGGTGTGTCCTATCGGGCATTGTATCGCGTTTGGAGACCGCAACGCTTTGAGGATTTAGTCGGTCAGGAACATGTGACAAAAACATTGATGAATGCATTAAGCGAAAAACACCTTACCCATGCTTATTTGTTTAACGGACCGCGCGGAACGGGGAAGACCAGCGCGGCAAAGATTTTGGCCAAAGCAGTGAACTGCGTTCACGGTCCGGCCAAAGAGCCTTGCAATGAATGCGAAGCTTGCCGGCGCATCACCGAAGGTTCCCTGATGGATGTGGTCGAAATTGACGCGGCATCCAACCGGGGGGTGGATGAGATCCGTGATCTGCGCGACAAGGTGAAATATGCGCCGACCGAAGTCCGTTACAAGGTGTATATCATTGATGAGGTTCATATGTTGACTACAGAAGCATTTAATGCGCTGTTGAAAACATTGGAAGAACCTCCGGAGCACGTGATTTTTATTCTGGCTACCACGGAGCCGCATAAACTTCCTCCAACGATCATTTCCCGCTGTCAGCGATTTACTTTTCGCCGCATTTCCTTTGAAAAGATCGTGAACCGTTTAAAAACGATCTGCCGGTCGATGGATATTTCCTTTGATGAAGAAGCCTTGATCTCCATTGCGCAAACCGCCGACGGCGGACTGCGGGACGCGCTGAGTCTCTTGGATCAAGCGCTGGCCTTCAGTGGGGATTCCTTGACCATTGAAGCGGTGCAAGCCGTGACGGGAAGTGCGTCGAGGGAGATGGTGCTTTCAATTTTCGTTGATTTGGCCGGACAGAAGATGCCTTCCGCCTTGCAAAAGCTGGAGGAGTGTATTGCAAGCGGCGTGGAACCGGAAAAGTTGATTCAAGATTTCATCCATGTTTGCCGGGACTTGTTGATGTATAAAACCGCACCTTCTTTGATGGAGCACGAAGGAAGAACACAGTGGATGAAATCGGTGGAAAAGGTTGCAGGGGAGTTGACACATCAACGTCTTTCCCGGATGCTGGATGTGTTGGTTCATTCCGAACAGCAGATGAAATGGGTGACCCATCCCCGCGTGTTATTGGAGATGGCCTTGGTCCGTTTGGCGGATGTTTTTGGAAGCGATCCAAAAAATGTGGAGCCGGATCTGGTGGCAAGGCTGGAAGAGCGGATCGAAAAGTTGGAAAGTTGGATTCGCCAGGCAAAAAACACCGCGGCCGTGAAGGAAGAAGCTTCCCCGGCCTCCGGGAACCGTCCAGGCCCGTCTTCTCCGGTTGTCAAATCTTCCGAACCGGCGTTCAGCCGGCAATGGTTGGAGAAGCTGTCCGGGAAACAAGGAGCCCGGATCAAAAAGATCTGGCCTGAATTGCTTCAACGGGTCAAAGAGGAAAAAATCACGGTTCATGCTTGGTTGATTGACGGTGAACCGGTCGGAGCCACCGATGATGCCGTGATCGTTGCTTTTAAAAGCAAAATTCACCGTGAAACGACGGAAAAGGAAAGCAACAAGTCTTTAATTGAAGGAATTCTTTCACAGATGACGGGGCAACGGATGCAACTGAAAACCGTGATGCTGGATGATTGGAAGAAACAAGCTTCCGCACAGAATCTTCCGGCTTCCGGTAACAAGAGCGGCCCGCAACCGGAACCGGAGTCTTTGCAAGAAGACATTGTGAAAAAAGCCGTGGATTTGTTCGGCGAAGAAATCATCAAAGTTTCCGATGAGAGTGAACCGAAAGTTTAGGAGGCGATGACGGATGCGGAACATGAATCAGATGATGAAACAAGTGAAAAAAATGCAGCAGGAAATGGCGAAAGCCCAACAAGAACTGGAGAAAAAGGAAGTGGAAGGAACAGCCGGCGGTGGTGTGGTCAAAGTGCGGATGAACGGCCATAAGCAATTATTGGGGATTGAGATTTCCCCGGAAGTTGTGGATCCGGATGATGTGGAAATGTTGCAGGATTTGATCACCGCTGCAATCAATGAAGCGATGAAACAGGCCGAGGAGCTGGTGGCCAAAGATTTAGGGAAATTCACAGGCGGTTTGAATATCCCCGGACTATTTTAAAGTGACTAGAGGTGGGGAACGTTGTATGTGCCTGAACCAATCTC
Source organism: Thermoactinomyces sp. CICC 10735 (assembly GCF_016055175.1). Lineage (NCBI taxonomy): Bacteria > Bacillati > Bacillota > Bacilli > Caryophanales > Thermoactinomycetaceae > Thermoactinomyces > Thermoactinomyces sp. CICC 10735. Next base: position 535,609 of record NZ_JAECVT010000003.1, read on the forward strand.
AAAACTGATCGAGGGATTCATGCGCTTGCCGGGGATTGGCCCCAAAACGGCTCAACGGCTGGCTTTTTATGTATTGACCATGGAAGAAGAGGACGTTTTGGATTTGGCCAAAGCATTGGTCCGGGTACAACGGGATTTGTGCCATTGTTCCGTATGCGGGTATATCACGGATCAGGACCCTTGTTATATCTGTTCCGATAAAAACCGGGACCAGTCCACCATTTGTGTGGTGCAGGACACCAAAGATTTGATCGCCATGGAACGGACTCGTGAATATAATGGCTTGTATCATGTGTTGAACGGGGCGATTTCACCCATTGAAGGAATCGGCCCTGATGATTTGAATATTCCCGGACTGTTGAAGCGGTTGGAAGACGAAAAAGTCAAGGAGCTGATCCTGGCGACCAATCCCAACATTGAAGGGGAAGCGACGGCAATGTATTTGTCCCGTTTGACCAAACCTTTCGGGTTGAAGGTGACGCGCATCGCCCACGGACTGCCGGTCGGCGGGGATTTGGAATATGCGGATGAAGTCACCCTGGCCAAAGCGCTGGAAGGCAGACAAGAGTTATAAAAATTGGTCATGAAACAGACAACCTTGTGCATAGAATGGAAGCGACACTTCCCGGGAAGCTGTCGCTTTTATTTTTGCCAGAAGAGCAGGCCGAAATGCCGGATGGGACGAAACGGACCACGTCAAAACGATCAAGGGGAGATTGTGTCCGGTTTTATTTTGGGAGGCGTCGCAGCGGAATCCATGGGGAGGAGTGTCAGAGGTTGTAAGGATGTCCGGTTGCGTTTGGATGTGTTTCCCGTTTCCATTCCTGTTTTGCCTTTTTGCCTTGATTCCGATTCCGAAAAAAATGATCCGGGGAGGGATGGGTTTGTTGGAATATCAATGGTGGATGGCTGCCGGCTTGTTGGGCGTGGTGTTTTTTATGATGATCAACCGGTCGGTGAAAAAGCCGCTGGTGTGGTTGGGAAAAGGAGTGTTGTCGACCGCTGTGGGGGCATTGGTTTTGTTTGTTTTGAACTTGCTGGGGCAATATGTGCAAATCCACATTCCGATTAATCTTTGGACGGCGTTTGTCACCGGCTGTTTGGGGATTCCGGGAATCGCTTATCTGGTGGCCGTGAAAATAATTTTTATCGGGCTATAAAAAAATCGAAAAAAGGTGTTGACTTATGTCTAATAAGGTGGTAGTATCATATTTGTCGCCGCGAGAGAGCGGCACAAACAAAGTGAAATGAAGTGTTCCTTGAAAACTGAAGAGTGAAGACATGACTCGTTAATTCTTGAGAGTTCACATCAAACTTTTTTGGAGAGTTTGAT